>JAGPDW010000250.1:0-3428 GCA_018057345.1 Bacteroidia bacterium
CCAATGATTTTACTGATAGGTTAAAGCGGCATAATGATGGTTATGATGGTTTTACAAAACCATATCGTCCATGGATAAAAGCTTTAGTGCTAGAGAAACCAACAAGGGCTGAGGCAATGGATCTTGAGAGGAAATTGAAGAATTTGTCAAAGCAAAGATTGATAGCGTTCATAAACAAGTATAAGGTGGAGTAGTTCGTCAGTCGAGACGAATTTTCTGAAAGAAAATTGTCTCGATGCAGACAATCGCTTTTCGCGATTCGTCTGCATTCGAATCTGGCCACCCCGACAAATAAAAACCTCTTGCGAAGCAAGGGGTTTTTTTGTTTCGAACCGGAGAAAGAGCTCGCTCTTTCGCTCGGGAGAAACAAAAAAACGAATTTTCGCGCAGCGAAATGGTTTTTATTTGCAACGCCTCCCAATTCCAGATCAGCGAAGCTAATCTGCCTCTTGCAGAAGGTTTTTATTTGCAACGCCTCCCAATTAGAGATCAACGAGGCTAATCTGAAGACTCTCCCGAAAATCTGGTTAAAAAAGCATAATTTCGCTATACTTTAAAGAGAATTTCAGCTGACCCAATTTATCAGGTAAAAAGATCCAATGAAAAAAAAGCCTGATATGGCCCCACTTACAGCTTATCAAAAATTTATTGTAGCTGTAATAGCGTTCATACAATTTACTGTTGTACTTGATTTTATGATCTTATCTCCACTGGGAGATATTTTAATGAAGTCGATGGACATTACTCCGTCAAAATTCGCCTTTGTTGTTTCGTCGTATGCTTTCAGTGCAGGAATTTCTGGAATTTTGGCAGCAGGATTTGCCGATAGATTTGATCGTAAAAAGTTACTGATGTTTTTTTATACAGGATTTATTATTGGAACCATGTTTTGCGGTTTAGCAAATACGTTTGAATCATTGCTTGCAGCGAGGATCTTTACCGGGTTATTTGGTGGTGTAATTGCTTCTATTGGCATGGCAATTATTACAGATCTTTTCGAGATCCAACAAAGAGGACGTGTAATGGGCATCACGCAAATGTCGTTCGCCGCAAGTCAAATACTGGGAATTCCGGTGGGATTGTATTTAGCAACGAAATGGAATTGGCATGTGGCTTTTTTTATGATCGTTGCAGTTGCAATTGCAGTTGGCTTGGTCATGCTTTTAAAAATGAAACCAATAGCCGAACATTTAAAATTGCGATCCGATAAAAGCGCATTCGATCATTTAATTCACACAGCTAAAAATAAAACGTATCAAATCGGATTTATGGCTACGGCAATGCTTTCAATTGGTGGATTTATGTTGATGCCTTTTGGAAGTGCATTTCTTGTAAATAATGTTGGCATTCCGCAAGATCAAATTCAATGGGTGTTCTTATTCACAGGTATTTCATCAATTATTATCATGCCCATTATTGGAAGGTTGAGTGATAGAGTGGATAAGTTCAAAATATTCACTGTTGGATCGGTGTGGGCAATAATTATGGTTATTGTTTATACAAATATTGGCGTTACTCCCTTATGGTTGGTTACAGCATTAAACATGCTTTTATTTATGGGAATTATGAGCAGAATGGTTCCTTCTACGATTTTGGCTACTGCAATTCCTGACATGAAAGATCGAGGAGCATTTATGAGTATCAATTCATCTTTGCAACAAATGGCAGGTGGTTTATCGGCAGTTATCGCAGGTTTGATCGTACACCAACAAACAAAAACATCTCCAATCGAGCATTACGATATTCTTGGATACGTTGTTTCATTTGTGATCTTGATCTGTATTTACTTTTTGTGGAAAGTAAGTGAGGTGGTTAAGAAAAAAGAAATTGAAAATTTAAAGAATCCAATTGGAAAACAGTAAGGAAAGTTAGCTGCCGAAAAAATTATTTTTCGAATTCAGTGATCATTTTTTTCCAATCTTCAGGGATCAAAATACTTTCGCGCGTAACATAATTCATGGCAACCAAAATACCAATTCCATTGGCGCACTCAATTAGGCCATCGGTTGTTTTTTTTAGGATACAGTTTTTTATGGTCATACTTTTATTACCAAGCTCGGTAATTTTTGTGTAACAAAATATCTGATCTTCTAAATGAAGGGGATGCAAATGATTGATCTCATTCCTTGCCAGCACAAAACCTAGTTTGGCCCAATCATTTCTTCCTTTGAAAACGAGATCAAAATAATTTACACGCGCTGTTTCAAAATAATTAAGGTAGCATGCATTGTTCACGTGATTGATCTTATCAATATCGCTAAAGCGAATTTGAATTGCGATGGAGTGTTTATAATCTTCAAATGTGATCATCAGATGTTTCTTTTTAAGAGTGCCAAAGAAAAATTTTCGAGGGCTTTAAGTTTTGTTCTATCGGCATTTACTTTCATAAGATGATCGATGGCAATTTTTGTATGTTTGTCGGCTTCCGCTTCACACAAGGCTTTCACGCCTAGCTCATTAAAAACAGTGAGTACGCTTTGGATCTTTTTAGCATTATCACCTTTGTTCTTACTCATTAATTCATTCAGCTTTTTGGCTTGCTCTACATTGGCAAGCTCAAGCGTTTTTAAAACCAAAAACGTTTTTTTGTTAGCGATGATATCGCCGCCAATTTGTTTTCCGAAACTTTTTTCATCTGTTGAATAAGCGTCTAATGTGTCATCTAATAATTGAAATGCAATACCTAAATGTTTTCCAAATTCATAAATATGCTCTTGATCAACGCTACTTGCACCTGCATTAATAGCACCCATTTGTAGGCTACAGCCAAGGAGAACAGCCGTTTTTTTGGTGATCATTTGAATGTAATCATCAACAGTAACTGAATTTTCTCCGCCACTGGAGGATTCAAAATTCATATCCAATTGTTGACCTTCGCAAACTTCAATACTTGTTTTTGAGAAGATAGAAAATAGTTGCGAAAATTCTTTGGCTTCGTAATTTTTTAAAACTTCAAATGCTTTTACCAGCATCACATCGCCACTGAGGATTGCGATATTGGTGTTCCATTTTATATGAACTGTTGGATTATTTCTGCGAAGTGGAGCCTCGTCTAAAATATCGTCGTGTATCAAACTAAAATTATGGAACAGTTCAACGCACAATGCGGAATTCAAAGCGAGTGAAGGATCCTTTCCAAATAGATCGCAGGAGATCAGCGCCAGCAAAGGCCTTAAGCGTTTTCCTCCTAACGATAAAATATAATGTTCGGGTTCGTAAAGTTCGCGCGGCGAGCGTAAATTAACATCGCTTTTGTAATTTTCTAAGTGCGAATTAAAAAGCTGAAGATGTGTTTGAAATGTATCCACTTTATTTAATCTGCTTGTTTTGCAAGATCCAATAAATAATTTCCGTAACCACTTTTTGTGAGAGGCTGAGCCACTTTTATCAATTGCTCTTTAGTGATATATTTCATTTTAAAAGCAACT
>JAGPDW010000251.1:0-3424 GCA_018057345.1 Bacteroidia bacterium
AGGGCTGCGGTGCCATTTTAGGATAAATGCATGAAGAACCTAAAAATAAAAGTTTCTTTACTTTGTTAAGATACGATTGATGAATGACATTATTTTGGATCATCAAATTATCGTACAAAAATTCGGCGCGATAGATGTTGTTCGCCTGAATGCCCCCAACTTTAGCAGCCGCTAAAAATACAAGGTCCGGTTTTTCTTGCTCAAAAAATTGCGCTACTTGTTTTTGATCGCGCAGATCCAATTCCTGGGAAGTTTTAAAAATAAAATTCTTAAATCCCTTTTTTTGCAAATTGCGATGAATGGCCGAACCAACCATTCCTCTGTGTCCGGCAATGTATATTTTTGAATTGATATCCATTTTAATTACTCGTGTTGATCTAACACTTTGTGTCCACCCTCCATCAAATATTTATCGCGCTTGAATAATTCAAGATCGGAAGCCATCATCTCTTTACACAATTGTTCAACGGTGCGTTTTGGCGTCCAACCCAATTTAGTTTTGGCTTTGCTGGCATCGCCAACTAATAATTCAACCTCAGCCGGACGGTAATATTTTGGATCTATCTCCACCAAACATTTTCCGTTTGCTTTGTTATATCCCTTTTCATTTTCATCCTTACCCTTCCATTCGATCGTAATTCCAACTTCATTAAAACTCATTTCAATGAATTTTCTTACGGTGATCTTTACGCCGGTAGCCAACACAAAATCATCGGCTTCTTTTTGTTGCATCATTAGCCACATGCCCTCTACATAATCTTGTGCATGTCCCCAATCGCGTTCGGCATCCAAATTCCCTAAAAATAATTTATCTTGCATACCTAAACTGATCTTTGAAACACCGCGGGTTATTTTACGCGTAACAAATGTTTCGCCGCGTACAGGACTTTCGTGATTAAATAAAATTCCATTACATGCATACATGCCATAAGCTTCGCGATAATTTTTTGTGATCCAGTATGCATAAACTTTTGCAACACCATATGGCGAGCGTGGATAAAATGGTGTAGTTTCTTTTTGAGGGATCTCTTGAACTAAACCAAACATCTCAGACGTGCCGGCTTGATAAAACCGCGTTTTTGCTTCCAGCTTTAATATACGAATAGCCTCTAAGATCCTTAAAGCACCAATAGCATCGGCGTTTGCTGTATACTCAGGAGTTTCAAAACTCACTTTTACATGTGATTGCGCTGCTAAGTTGTAGATCTCGTCAGGTTGTACTTCTTGAATAATACGAATTAAATTAGTGCTATCTGTAAGATCTCCGTAGTGCAATTTAAACTGCACATTTTTTTCGTGAAGATCCTTGTATAAATGATCGATCCTGTCGGTATTGAATAACGAACTACGACGTTTTATACCATGAACGTTATAGCCTTTTGATAATAAAAGCTCGGTTAAATAGGCCCCATCTTGCCCTGTAACGCCTGTAATTAATGCAACTTTTCCCATAATTTGAAATAAACAACAATATTACAAAAAATTATGAATTTATTGAAGAGAATTTGACTCATTTACCTGCTTTTTTGCATATATTTACGTCCATAATTATTTGGTATGACAGCTACATTCACAAAGAAAAATTACATGATCCTCATTAGCGGAGTTGTTTTGATAGCGCTCGGTTATTTTTTAATGATAGGAGGCGGAAGCGATGACCCAAATGTATTCAATCCTGCTATTTTTGATGCGCAACGCATCACCGTTGCTCCTATAGTTTGTTTACTCGGTTTTGCAGCGGTTGTTGTGGCTATTATGTGGAAAGATAAAAGCGCAGTTACTAAAGAACCTAAAAAATAATTTCAAATGGAGTCAGCCACACAAACATCACCCGCTCCAAAACGACCGTTCAGAAAAATTCTACTTATTTCTCTTCTTATTATTGCATTTTGCTTTTGGATCTTCTATCTCATTTGCGGCATGGCATACAGCGAAGGCACCAGATCGGGAATTCTTACAAAAGTTTCTAAAAAAGGATATGTTTTTAAAACCCGCGAAGGCGAGTTGATCATTGGTGGCGTTAACCAAGGAGATGGTGCTATTTTACCTGCAACTGTTTTTAAGTTTTCGGTTTCTGATGAGGAAACCTACTTAAAACTTGATTCGCTGCAAGGCCGAAAGGTTATTGTAACATACAAGCAGGTGATCAAGAATTTTTTCTGGCAAGGCGAAACAGATTATTTTATTCATGCTGTACGCACAATGGACTAAAGCATGACCTATTTTGAAGCTCTTATCATTGCAATTATTGAAGGCCTAACCGAATTCCTTCCTATTTCTTCAACCGGACACATGATGCTTGGCACAGCCATTCTGGGAATTGAACCAACACCTTTTGTGAAATTATTTACCATCGCCATTCAACTAGGCGCCATTTTAAGCGTGATCGTTCTCTACTTCAAGCGTTTTTTTAAAAGTGTAAATTTTTATTTGAAATTGATAGTAGCATTTATTCCCGCAGCCATTGCAGGAATTTTATTGGGCGATTATATTGATGCCGCACTCGAAAATTTATGGGGCGTTGCCGTTGCACTTTTACTTGGGGGAATTGTATTATTATTTGCCGATCAATGGTTCAATAAAGAAGAAGTTCACAAAGAAGAAGATATTAGTTTGCTACCGCGTTTAAAATTGGCGTTTGCCAATGTTTTGCTTTGTTTCCGGGTGTGAGTCGTAGCGGCGCAACCATTATTGGCGGAAAAGCATTTAAATTAAATAAACAATTAGCAGCAGAGTTCTCCTTTTTTCTGGCAGTTCCAACCATGTTTGCAGCCACCGCAAAAAAAATGCTGGATTTTTATAAAGATGGCATTACACTTAGCGGCGAAGAAATAAAATTACTCGCTTTTGGAAATGTTGTGGCTTTTGTTGTAGCGCTTATTGGAATTAAAACGCTTATTGGGATCTTGAACCGATATGGATTCAAATGGTTTGGTGTTTACCGAATTATTTTGGGAATTATCCTCATTATTCTCTTTAAAATGGGAATAAGTATTTCTATCATTTAGAGGCGGAAACCGCAAAGCTCGCCTTCGGCGTTCGCAAAGAAGGCCCAAGTTCGCAAAGTTTTGATCACCACAATAAAAAGAAGGCAAAGAAGCTACGCTTACACAAAGGGCGATAATCAAAATCATCTCAACCTCTTTGCGAAACCGAAGGCCTTTGCCTTCTTTTGAGCACTGGTGATAAGCTTGGCGAACTTTGCGCCTACTTAGCGTGGCACCAAAGGTGCCTTTGCGGTTTCTGCCTCTAAAAAGAGGTATTAACGACTTTTTAACCACGAACAACACAAAGAGGCTTTAATAACACTTTACTGTTCAAAATCCCTGCTTTTACTTGCCTTTGGCACCTCAATAAAAAATAACTTCGCTCTATGAGTGAAGCGCTTACACGAAAAAAGATCAGATCATCAGGAGTTACTGTA
>JAGPDW010000252.1:0-3407 GCA_018057345.1 Bacteroidia bacterium
TTTAAACACAGCCTAAGAATGTTATGAGATACATACTGAAAATAATCATTGCCTTATGCTTACCATTATGCATTATGGCTGACGAAACTGAACTTGTAAAGGTGAGAAACTTGTTATACAGGGCTTCAGCTGATAAAGATGATTCAAAAACTTTCTATGACTACCTCAGATCATCTCCAAATCTTAACTCAAGCATGCTTTCGGGCTATCAAGGCATGGCTTATATGATAAGGGCCAATTATTCGTGGAATCCATATAATAAGCTGAGCTTTTTCTTTAAAGGAAGAGATCTATTGGATGGTGCCATAGAAAAAGATCCTACTAACATTGAATTACGCTGGCTTAGGTTTTGCGTTCAAACCAATGCTCCAAGTTTTTTAGCTTATAGCGGCAAAACTAAAGAAGACAAAGCAATAGTTCTATATGGCTATTCACTCCTAAAAGATGGTGATCTTAAGGAGAGAATAAAAAAATACATGAATGATCCTAAATATTGTACTGCTCAAGAAAGAAATTTACTTTAATTAATGTTTATTAATAACTTTATTAAATGATCTGGCTTACAAATATCATTACAGTGATAGCTGCCTTTATTGGTATGGAAGCTGTTGCATGGCTTGCACATAAATACATCATGCATGGTTTGTTATGGCATTTACACAGAGATCATCATGAACCACATGACAAAAAAACGTTTGAGAAGAACGATTATTTCTTTGTGATATTTGCTTTGCCTGCCATCGTTTGTTTTATCATTGGATTTGAGAATTTTACTCTTCCATTTTGGATAGGTATTGGTATTACCTTATATGGAGCCGCTTATTTTTTTATTCACGATCTATTTATTCATCAGCGTTTAAAAGTATTGCGCAATGCTAATTCCATTTATTTTAGAGCTATTCGCAAGGCGCATAAAATGCATCATAAACACTTAGGGCCCGAGAACGGTGAATGTTTTGGAATGCTGTGGGCTCCAATAAAATATTTTAAGGAGGTTAAAAAAAATGTCCAATAAGCTCACCTATTTGCTTATTGATCTTGGAACCATTTTGGTTCCCTTTATCTTTAGTTTTCATTCGAAATTAAATTTTCATAGAACCTGGAAAGCATACTGGCCAGCAAACCTAATTGTAACCCTGCTCTTTATTGCTTGGGATATGCTTTATACAAAAATTGGTGTATGGGGCTTTAACGAAAACTATACTTGCGGACTTAAAATTTCAAATCTTCCCATTGAAGAAGTTCTTTTTTTTATTTGTGTTCCCTATGCAAGCGTATTTACGTACCACTGTTTCAAACTATTTTTTCGGAATATAAAAATAAACCAATTCTATGTATCCGTTTTTCTTGTAATTGGACTATCAATTACAGGCTTAATTTTTGTTTCTAAGCTTTATACAGCGGTTACATTCCTTTCCTTAAGTTGCCTTATCATTTACTTATCCCTTTTTGCAAAAGCAAAATGGTTACCTCACTTTTACTTTAGCTATCTTATTATTCTTGTCCCATTTTTTATTGTTAATGGAATTTTAACCGGCTCATGGATAGATGAGCCTATTGTTTGGTATAACAACACTGAAAATATGAATGTTAGAATTCTTACCATTCCATTTGAGGATATATTTTACGGAATGCTGTTGTTATTATTAAACACTTGGCTATATGAGCGAAACTTACAAAAAAGTTCGTAAGCAAAGGATCCTCTTTTTTCCCTTTGATCTTATGTCGCACTACCTGCGCTGTATAGTGCTCGCCAAACACTATCCAAATAGCGAGATACTTTTCTCAAGTTCGCTTTCTTATAATTCATTTCTCAAAAAAGAAGGTTATGAAACATTTTACGTTGAGGATTTTGATCCGGAAAAAGTAATGCAGTGCGCCCAAAAGTTTGATTTCTCTTGGCTTAACCATAAAGATATACATCGTATTTTTCGATCACAGGTAGAAGCGATCCAAAACTTAAAACCCGATCTGGTCATTGGCGATACTTCTCCTACTTTAAAAATGGCCGCTGAATATACAGGGGTTACATATACGTCGTTAATGAACGGGTACATGAGCAAATACTATAAAAATGTTCGTGCCTTATCCAAAACGCATCCCGGACACAAGCATTTATCAAAATTACCACCTTCAGTCTCTAACCGTATCATAAAATTTGCGGAGACGGTTTCGTTTAGAATAGTTCATAAGCCTTTTAAGAAAATACGACGTCAATACAGCCTAAAACATGTAAGCAGTTACATAAATGAAATGGAAGGTGATCAAAATCTTATTTGCGACCACGAGTATTTATTTCCTCAAATCAATTTACCCGAACATTACAAGATCATTGGCCCCTTGATGTATAAAACTCATAAAGAGGAATCAGAACTTATTTCCTTGCTTGACAATGGTAAAAAAACAATTTGTGTTTGCATGGGCAGCTCAGGGAATTGGGATAAATTACAATTTCTGTCATCACAAAAATATTCAGGTTACACTATCCTCACAGCAGGGGATACAAAAAAATGCATAAGCGGAAAGCATGTTATCTCAAGAAATTTTATTGCTCTTGAAACTATTTTACCTTATTGTAATTTATTGATATGCCATGGAGGAAATGGCACCATATATCACGGCATAGAGAATAAAACGCCCATGCTTTTTGTAACAAGTCATTTTGAGCAAGAATGGAATGTTCAACGACTCGAAGTTTTAGAGCTAGGTAAATGCATTGATGATGATACAGAACAAAAACTGAATGAGGCTCTCGCTTTAAATTAACACCCTGCACACTATTAGATCAATAGTTTTCCATCTAAAAACTAATAAAAATCAATGATCCCATTATTTGCTTACCTTTGGTCTTGATGCAAACCTCCATTAAACCCTCCCCTTTTGAAACTCTTGCTAAAGTGATCACGGATTATAGTACTGAAGGGACTAAACAGAAATTGGAATTACTTGAAAAATCCTCCAAGGAAAAAATTCAAAAGCCAAAAGAAATTCTTCATTATCACGATACACTTTTGTTTTTGTGCGGATATGCCGAAACTAAACAAGTATTTGATGCGGCCATGGAAGAAATGAACCGTTTGTGCGATGCAGTTTTGGAATTGAATGATACAAAGAAAGATGGTTTAAGCAGTAGTGGTATTGCGTTTACCGAAACACAAAGCAGTTTTAGTTTAAAGATCATGTTGTGGTTGGTGAATAATTTCCCAGATGATGTTTCGTTACATTCTTTTGATGAGGAAGGATTACACCCTAAGGAATTACTAAAATACGGCATGAACGCCATGGAATTTGAGATGATAAGCGATGAAAAACTTAGTAAACTCAAATGGCTGGAAAAAGCAAGTGGTTTTAAAAAGAAAAAAGATATTTTAAAATGGTATATAACTAAGGTAAATGAATTGCCTTTG
>JAGPDW010000253.1:0-3392 GCA_018057345.1 Bacteroidia bacterium
GCAAATGCACCGCTCGAATTTACAGCGTCAACTACAATACTAAAATTCTTTTCCTTAATGGCTTTTATATTTACATAAGGTAATTTTAAAATTTGTTGGATATGAATAGCTAGCAGATCTACATTGATATTGTACGTTCCAACTTGCCCAACTTCGCTATAATTAAAATTTTGTTCTTCTGCTAAGGTTAAAATTCGTTGTCCATCCGCCTCGCTAATAAATTCGCCTTTGCTATTTAATAACTTTAACGCATTCCATTGTTTTGGATTATGACTGGCAGTTAAAATAATTCCGCCATCGGCTTTTAATTCGGTAACACCAACTTCAACGGTAGGCGTGGTGCTTAATCCTGCATCTATCACATCTACTCCCATTCCCATTAATGTGCCTGCCACAACACGATTTACCATATCTCCACTGATGCGCGCATCGCGGCCAATTAACACTTTTAATTTTTTAGAGTTGCTGTTTTCTTTTAACCAAGTGGCGTATGCCGTTGTAAATTTTACAATATCAAGCGGACTTAAACCATCACCGGGTTTACCTCCAATGGTTCCTCTTATTCCTGAAATACTTTTTATTAAGGTCACGTTATTTTAATTTAAGGATACAAAGATAGGGAAGGAATGTTTTTAAGCATCTTTATTAAGACTATTTATTCATGTTTTTTCTAACAAATGCGTGATTTAGGTCACCATTTATCCTTTAAACCAATGTTTTTTTTGTACCTTCAAGCATTATAATTCAGTGAGATTTAAGAAATATATTTTAGCAGTAAGTTCATTTGCTATACTTATTGGGTGTAAAGTTGACCCTAAGATCAACATTGTTTCCGAAGATGAATTAAAGGAAATTAGTCCTGCAGGTTGGCCTGCGCCGGTTTATTCATTTTCAAACAACCCAATAAAAGCAGAGGTGTTTAATTTGGGACGAGAATTGTTTTACGATCCTATTCTTTCGGTTGATAATACTATTTCATGTGGTTCTTGTCATCAGCAATTTGTGGCTTTTGCACATGCCGAACATAAATTCAGCCATGGCATCAATGATCTTCTTGGAAACCGCAATGCGCCAGGAATATTTAATGTTACTTGGCATAACAGTTTTATGCACGATGGAGGGATAAATCACATTGAAGTGCAACCAATAGGGCCAATTCAAAATCCAATTGAAATGGGCGAGAAGTTCGCTAACGTTATTACAAAACTTCAAAACAGCGCTAAATACAAACAGCTATTTTTAAAAGCATATGGCACCGAAGAAGCAACTGATTCGCGCGTGCTTAAATCCATGGCGCAATTTATGGGTTTGATGTATTCTTACAATAGTAAATTTGATCACTATAAACGCAATGAAGATAATGTAAAACTTACTGAAGAGGAATTGCGGGGTTATAACTTGTTTCAAGCTAAATGCGTACAATGCCATGTTGAACCACTATTCTCTGATTTTAGTTTTAGAAATAATGGAATTGCTATTGACCCTCTTTTAAATGATAGCGGAAGAGCTCACATTACGGGATTACCACAAGATCGTTATAAATTTAAAACGCCTAGTTTGCGAAATGTTGGATTAACCGGTCCTTACATGCATGATGGACGTTATACTACATTGCAACAATGTTTAGATCATTATACAAATTTGCAAAACACTATCAATCACGATCCTTTGATGCCGATTGGTGGAATACCATTAACAGCACAAGAAAAAACCGAGATCATTGCATTTTTGCACACGCTTACAGATTACGAATTTATTAACGATCAAAAATTTGCTGATCCAAATGGAAATTAAGATGAGAAAAATAATTGCCTTGGTAATTGTTGTGTTGTTATTTGTTACTTGTAAAAAGAACGACCTTGGTGGCGATTGTGTTATTGAAGGAACGGTGAAACATCACACAAAGAACATTAAAGGTGCCTCTGTATTCATAAAATTTAAGGCCATAGATCAGCCAGATGGAGACACAACGGTTTATGATGCTAAAGTAAGAGCCGATGATAATGGCTACTTTAAATTTAATGTATATAAAGGAAAATATTTTATTTACGGTTTTGGATATGATTACGGAATTCCTGCACCATATACAGTAGTAGGAGGTCAAGCAGTAAAAGTAAGAGCAAAAGAAACTGCTTCGATCACTTTGTACATTACGGATGGGGATTAACCCAATCGCTTACTAATTACTTTACATACATTTCCGAAAACCTGACCTGGCGAGAATTTTCGCCATTCAAACTCGTCCAATTCGCCACCGCTTACAAAATAATAATCAATGTGTGCTCTTTGGAATTCTTTTAGAACATGATCACGAAAATTTAAGAATACGATCCAGCCGCTTTCTCCATTATCTTCAAACCATTCTTCGTAATAACTATCGTCGCTTGGATGATAATTTAAAACATTCTCGCCAATGATGATAAATTTATTTACACCCAAATAGCCCATCTCATCTATAATATCGCGTTTCAAATACATCACATCGTTATTGATAGCATCATTCCATTCGCCAATTAATTCAATGATGGCGTAATTCTCAGTATAATCAACAAATAAAATTTTGACATACATGGTTTCGCTTCCCATATCGTCCCACTGAGGATGAATAAAATAATTGTAAATGGTATTGCTGTATTCAAACTCGCTATACTCACGCGCATAAAAAGGCGAGTGGGGGTCTTCCGCCGCCACGTATAGATGTCGCCAATTATAAAATGGTTCTATGCTGTGCACACTTCAATTTTAATAATGTAAAAGTACTACTATTATCAAAAAACTAAATGATTAGAATCATTTTTCCTGAATGGAATAATATTCGGTAATGATCTTATGAAAAAATGTTCATTGAGTTTTGGCAGTTCGAGGTCATATCTTGTTGCCAAGCATCAACGATTTTTTCATTGTAACGTAGTGAGATCCTTAGGCAAATTTCTTTTCGAATTCTTTCATAGCTTCCACCAAAGCATTAACGCTTTCTAAAGGTAAAGCATTGTATAAAGAAGCACGGTATCCGCCAACATCGCGGTGACCTTTTATCCCACTTAGGTTATAAGTTTTGGCCAATTTATCAAATTCAGCTTCGTACTCGGGCTTAGTTGGTAAAAAACAAACGTTCATAAAGCTGCGATCTTCTTTTGCAACGGTTCCAACAAAACATGAATTGCGATCGATCTCATTATATAATGTATCTGCTTTTGTTTGATTTATTTTTTCTATCCACTCAACGCCGCCATTTTGTTTTAACCAGCGTAAAGTAAGCATGCTTACATAAACCGGAAATACTGGAGGGGTATTATACATACTTTCTCCTTTGATGTGCGCATTGTAATCTAACATTGATAACATTTTGCGTCCGTTCTTTCCTAAAATATCTTTTTTAACCAATGTCATTG
>JAGPDW010000254.1:0-3391 GCA_018057345.1 Bacteroidia bacterium
CAAACAACTTGGAATGCTTCCTAATGTTCATATTGTTGAACGGTATTTTGAAACCGTAAAAACATTAGGCGTAGTAAATGATCATAAAGGACTAGATCATTTTATTTCAAAAGAAGATGAATTTGATATCACAAAAAAATTCACGCAACTATCATCACCAAATTTTATAGCGCTTGTTGTAGGTGGCTCTTACTATACAAAGAAGATCCCGCTCACTAAATTGATTGAGATCTGCAATTCAACCACTAAACAATTTATAGTACTTGGTTCAAAGGATGATGATGTTGTGGCGAAACAATTACAAGCTCAATGTAGCAATGTTATAAATGCTTGTGGAGAACTATCTCTCAATCAAAGTGCCTACGTAATTAAACTTTCTGAAAGTGTTGTTACTTCCGATACCGGGTTGATGCATATTGCGTCTGCATTCAATAAAAAAATAATCTCTTTATGGGGCAATACTATTCCTGAATTTGGAATGTATCCATACTTGCCAAGCGAAGGAAGTAAAATAATGGAAGTAAAAGGTTTGGCTTGCAGGCCTTGCAGCAAATTAGGTTACAAAGCTTGCCCTAAATCGCATTTTAAATGCATGAATGATATTGATGTTTCGCAGATTAGTCTTTAATAAACAAAGCCTTTAACTCTGTTGCCTCTCCGGCCTTCATTCTTCCTGCCAGTACCAACGATAATTGTCTTCTTCTTAAAGCGCCTTCATATCGTTTCTTTTCAAGATCACTTTCAGGAACGATCTCAGGCACTGGTAATGGCGCACCGTTTTGATCAATGGCCACAAATGTAAGAATGGCTTCATTACATTTTGTTTTTTCTCCGGTTACAGGATTCTCTACCCAAACATCCACCAACACTTCCATGCTACTTGTAAATGCACGAGTTACTTTTGCCTCTAATGTTACAACACTGTTTTGCTTAATGGGATTATCAAACGACACATGATTGATGGCCGCTGTAACAACTACGCGCCCGCAATGCCTTTGAGCAGCAATGGCAGCCGTAATATCTACCCATTGCATCAATTTACCTCCAAATAAATTTCCAACATGATTTGTATCATTGGGTAAAACCACTTCGGTGTTAATAGTGAACGATTGCGATGGTGTTTTTGATTTCATAATACAAATTTAAGGTTTATTCCCGTTTTAAACGATATATCTTCTATCTTTGTATGATGGATCTTTTATATGTAAAATCTATACACATCATTTTTGTGGTAAGCTGGTTCGCTGCTCTGTTTTATATTGTGCGCCTTTTTATTTATGCCACCGAAGCGCAAACAAAAGATGATATTGCAAGGCCTATTTTAACGCAGCAATTATTACTCATGCAACGTAAGCTGTGGTATATTATCGGTTGGCCTGCCGCCATTGGCGCAACTATTTTTGGTTGGTGGATGATCCTTATAAATCCTGGCTATTTATACTTACCATGGATGTGGTTAAAATTAATTGCTGTTGGTTTTTTGTGTATGTACCATTGGCAATGTCAACGAATAGTAAATCAGCAAAAGCAAGGTGTGTATAAATTCAGTTCTATGCGTTTAAGGTTGTTCAACGAACTGGCAACTATTTTTTTAGCATCCATTGTTTTTTTGGTTGTAGTAAAATCTACCAGCGGTTTAATGTGGGGAATGCTTGGAACATTTATTTTTGCAGGAGTTCTTATAGTTGCGGTTTATATTTATAAAATCAGTGGAACTAAACAAGGCGCAGAAGTGAATACACCTGAAATTTCTTCTCAGAAAAATGAAGGTACAAAACCGTAAAATTAAACCACCTTTCTGTCTTAATTAGCGTCTTTTAGAAAACGAAGTGTTTGGTGCGAAAAACCGGCACAATTTTTTACTGTAAACCAAGGCGTGATGCTGCGCCCGTGTCCCGATAATTATCGGGAGCAGCGAAAAGCCTTACGCAGGTCCCGATAGCTATCGGGATTGCTTATGTTTGTTGGGTGAGGAGGCGACCAACGGAAGCCACCGCAACCCTACAAACATAAGCAAAGGACAAATAAGCTTGTAGCGGAAAGCGCGCCCAAAAAATAAAAAGACTTTCGATGGTAGACTAGTAATCCGATTTTATCCAGGCATTCGGAAAATTGCCTTTGATGTCTTGTAAAAAAGCCAACGCGCTATCTTTAGAATCAAATCCTGCGCAACTTACTACATGCATGCCTCTGTTATTGATCCCCGAAATTCCTGCATTCACATTATCGCGTTTTAATTTGCGAACCATTTTATCGGCATTGTTCTTTTGAGTAAAGCAACCCAATACAATTTGAAATTTACCTGAGTATTTAATGTTGTGTGTTTTTACAACGTTATGTTTTACTTCGCTAGATGTACTCGTGTTCTCATTCACACTAACCGCGATCGCTTTTTCATTAGTGATATCAAGCACGGCAATACCTTCCGAATTTGGAACGTACGACTTTGTTTCAGCATCTGTTTTTTCTAAAACAAGCTCCGAATAATTTAAAGGCTTGTATGCTCTTACAGCATTGCTATTAAATATTCCTGAAAGCAAAGGGCCTTCTGATTTATTGATAGTAACTAATGCAGCTAGTGAAAAGAATAAAATAGATCCACCAAGTGCGATGTAAGCGATCGGTTTGAAATTACGCTTGCGTTTTATTGGCAATTCTTGTTTTACGATCTCAACTTTACGATCAACGAATTCTGTTTCCTTTTTCTCAACAGCAAGTTCACTTAATTCCCTTAAAATAACCGGACTCAAACCAAAACTATCCAGCAAATAATTGCTATCGTTCTTAGGCTCAAAACAAATATTGTTCTCAAGATCTAAATAAAAAAATCCAAGATTTTCTAAATTCAACCTGCGCTTGGTGCGCAATACTTGTTCGCAATAATCGCTAAACTCGGTGATGTGTTTTAAAGCAATTTCAGGTGTTGCGTTTAGTTCTTTTTGAAGCCAAATTGCCAAAACACCATCATTTTGACGTAATTGTTTATTAAATGATATCACTTTGCCCGGAGGCGTTAGAATATTCTTTTCTACAAGGTATTTTGAAAAATGTACCTGGGTTACAAAGCCCCCAAAATTGGGTATAACCACGTATTCTTGCTGGTGCAAGAGCGTTTTTATTCCTTCAACTATTTGTGAGTGTACGTTCATAAACGGGACAATAAATATACGCCAGTTTTATCAAATATACCCTAATATTTGCGCTTGGGCCCTGATAAATTTTTAAAAACATATGAATATGCGTTCAATCATTTGGTTATCAATTAAAGTTTGTGTTATTTTGGATTCACAAAATTGAGACGCGGTTTAGGGATATTTACCTTGTTGGTTTTCAGCTTATTGGCGTTCAGTCAAAAGGAGGAAATGAGCTGTAAAGACATTGTTCTTAAGGC
>JAGPDW010000093.1:0-11784 GCA_018057345.1 Bacteroidia bacterium
CCTTGTTTTCGGACAGGTGTTTTCTCAGGGGCCAACCATTTTTAATCCTGGTGATTATAAAGATGGTATTTACGATAAAGAAAATGCTATTAATAGGAAGTTCATTCCTTACACTCACCTTCGTGAAGGTGATGTTACGTGGGAAAAGCGCGTTTGGCGTGATGTTGACATGCGTGAGAAGATCAATCATCAGTTATATTACCCAATTGAGACCTTAGCAAGCAGGATCTCTTTATTCCAGGTGTTATCTAAGTATATCTTAAAAGGTGAATTGTTGGCGTTTAATGATGAGGAATTTGTTTCTCCATTAGAATTGTCTCAGATCCGCGATAAGATAAAGAAATGCGACTCGTTAGATGAAAGTAACGTGGATGCTGAAGGTAATGAGATCATCACTAAAGTATTTAAGTGTGATTCAACTTCTATCTTCCGTAATATTCGTTTATATCGTTTAAAAGAAGATTGGTTCTTTGATAAGCAAAAATCTGTATTGGAAGTTCGTATCTTAGGAATGGGCGTATTTACTTATGACGAAGATAAAGAAGCTGTAAAGGAGCAATTCTGGGTGTATTTCCCTGCTTGTCGTCCTTTATTTGCTAAACATGAAGTATTTAATCCAAAGAATGATAGCGAAAGACGTACGTTTGAAGATATCTTCTGGAAGAGACAATTTGCTAGTACCATAACTAAAGAAACCAATGCTTACGATCGTTCTATTATACAGTATTCAAGAGGTATTGACGCCCTTTTAGAAAGCGATCGCATCAAAGGAGATATCTTTAGATGGGAACATGACCTATGGCATTTCTAAGTATTTAAAATATTAAAACCCTCAAGTAAGCTTGAGGGTTTTTTATTTACAGATGTTCCGTTGCTTATCAGACTTCTTGTTGATATGAAGGCGCTATAAAAGGCCATAGGCATTTCCTTGAGCAGTAAATTCTATCCGAACAACATGTTCGTTAAGGGGCTTTGAATGGCGTTGAAATTAATCCATATCAATGTTCAGACTCCGAGTCCATATAATCAATATGTTATATCGACCTCCAAACACACTCCATTAGAATTGGCATTGGTTAGCAAAAAAAATCCCGAAGCAATACTCCTGAATCGTTTATCTTTTTTAAAGAAGAATTACTGGGTTAATTTATTACGCAAAGAGTAGATCTTTTCGCTGATCGATTTGTATTTTGCAGCGGTCATGTCTTCAGGTTTTTTTACATTATTGATCTCCTTGTGTATTGCTCTAAATTCTGAGTTCATGTCTTGGGCTTCTTTTTTGTCCTTATGATCATCCATCACAGTAACCAAATTACCAAGATGAAAACGCTGCTCCCAAAGATGTTTACGGCCCTTAGCCTTCACAGCTTCATCCACTGCTTTATCAGTAATCTTACAAGCTAAATACAGACTTTCTAACCATCCGCCAGAAAAAACTGTAGAGGCCGTATACAAGCGCTCGTTGGTACGTAAATAACTATCACTTTTAATTAAGATCTCATCTAATATTTGAAGCAACGAATCTTTGCTGCCTAAATTTTGTTCTGCTCTTTTTCCTATCATTTGATCCACCGCGCCTTTTAATCCTAAAGCATCAGATGTTATCAAAACAGTTTTCATATATTTCAAAACATCTTCGCCACGCTCATTAACAATAGCATAACACATATCAATATTGTAGATCCCAAGATTAACTGCTTTTTGAAATTCAGAACTGTAGTTCTTTCCTTTTTTAGGATCGTTCATTAATTCACGATCGTAATCAATTCCCCATTTTGAAAGCTCATCAATACTAGCAGCCGGTGAAGGTATATTAGCTAAAGCAAAATCGAATTTAAATTTCGAAACATCATCAACTGTAACAGGAGTAGTATCTTTTGCAACTTCCTCAATATGTTCTGAAGCACTTTTATCTTCAACAGGAGTTTCGCCACCGCATGATGACAATAAAATGATGCTTAAAGAAGCTAAGGCTAGTGGTTTAAAATTTCTCATACTTATAGAGGGTTTTAACTTCAACAAATATATTACTTTTGTTCAGAAATACGTCTAATTCACAACAAAATTCGATGTTTAGCAATAAAAGCTTCAAAACTCCCGGAATACATCAGAATTGATGATGGGCCATTATTCCCTGGGCTTACACGCAGTTGTTGATTGCAGGCCTATCTTGAAGGTGCCTACTCATTAGGTTTAATTGAAAATCATTGATTGATCAATTTTTCGTGCCAACTATCAGCGTATTGGTTCCCTCAACTTTGTTGAATAATTGAATAGAATTGGAGGTGCGCAAATAATTAAGTAGATCCGACATTTGTTTTTCGCTGTTCTCGTTAAAAATACAAGCGTTAAAAATAAAGTACCCATTTTTATTAATAAGCTGTAATGCGTTGTTCCAAAATTGAGTTGTATAAAAGTCACTTGGTACAATAGCGTCGATATAAATGTCAACTATTAGGAGGTCGCTTTTTTTAGCGTTATTTTTTACATACTCAGTTGCATCAGTATGTATGGTCTCTAAATTTGCATCTAACATAAGTTCAAATTCATTCATGGCAATATCAATGATTGTCTTGTCGATCTCAACTGCTGTAATTTTACCGGTAAATCCAAAATCATTTCTAAGAGTGTGGATAACACTACCACCCCCAAGGCCGAGTAAAAGAACGTCGTTAACCTTAGTGAACTCTATTTTTTCTAAGCCGAATTTTAAGATGCGTTGTAAGGAGCCGTAAGAATAATTGGCGTTGGAGCTATCCAATATTTTTCTACCATTACTATACGTTAACTCCACTATCCCGTTTTTTTCTGTTCTAATTTTTGTGGTAATAGGGTAAAAATAACTTAACAGCTTGGTAATAATATCAAATCTCATTATTAAAGCATGAATTTCACTAAAATTAAAATATCCTCCCAACATAAGGAAGGGAGGATATTTTTATAATAAATGTTTTATAATTGTGCTTGTAACTTAGCGGCTAATGCTGCTTTTGCGGCAACACCAACTTGTTTGTCTACAACTTGTCCGTTTTTAAAATACAAAAGAGTAGGGATGTTGCGAATACCGTATTTAGCGCTGATCTCGGAGTTGTGATCAACATTTACTTTACCTATAACTGCTTTACCATCGTATTCTTTTGCCAGTTCTTCAACTACAGGGCCAACCATGCGGCAAGGACCGCACCATTCTGCCCAAAAATCTATTAATACCGGTTTATCGCTTTTTAAAACTAATTCGTCAAAATTCGCGTCTGTGATTTCTAATGCCATACTATTTTATTTTTTATAAGGTTTGTCTTTCAATAATCGTTCCATTCAAAGTTAAGGTCTTTATGTCATAAAACCATGACAATTACTCCTGTTTTTGAGCATTAATTAACAGTATTTTTCTTTTTGTACTCAAAAAATAGACTCAAACCAATACTTAAGAATAAAATGGCAGAGCCCGCCATTGCAATGCTGTTACCGGTTTGGTAGGTCTTTGGTTCGAATTTAAATTCTACTTTATGTTTTCCTGCCGGCACAAGCATAGTGCGTAATACATAATTGCCGCAAGCATGAGGTTTTAATTGCCCATCAACATAGGCGTTCCATCCAAACGGATAATATATTTCAGAGAATACCGCCATTTGCTCATCGCTGGTTTCGCTTTCGTAAGTTAAATGATTTGGTTCGTATGCAATAAGTTTAATACTTCCTTGACCATCATAGGTTTCTTTGAAAGGAACTTCCGCTTTAAATTTTTCTTGCACAACCAATTCGCGCTTGGTATTTGTTTTATAAAGTTCTTTTATCTCATCATCCGAACTTGCAACAGCTTTTACATTCTTCACAAACCATGCATTACCATTTGTTTTTGAATTTGTGAATGGGGCAGGCCCGCTTTCGCCACCGGGAAGAATGAAATATTTTGTATTCAACATATTTATCACATTCAATTTAGAAAGTAATTCATCCATTAAACTATCGTTACCTAAAGCTTTATTGGCGCCGGCGTAAAATGTGCTGATCTCTTTTGATACATGAAAATCCACTAACTCCTGATATTTTTTAAGTTTAGCACCATGATAACCACCAATAGATTGATGATAATACGAGGTGGAAGCATCATTGAATGTATTCACCGTTAAGTTCAACACACGGTTATTAAACCCTTTATCTTCCAAAATGATATCGTCGGCCTGTGACTTTTGTGCTACATCTTGTTTGTTTTGATTTTTTGGAACAAAGGAGCTTGCATCAATGTAGCGAATATCAACGGTCCAAAGATCAATTAAAATAAAAATGCCCAATGCAGCAAGTAAGATCTCGCGTTTGATCTTATTTGTATAGAATAAATAGATAAATGCAGCTGCCATTAAAATAAAAATGAACGAACGTAGTGCGTCTGCTTTAAATATGGCCTCGCGTGCTTTTTCAAGTTCAGGCATCATTTGTGCCACATAGGGCTTTACCTGCGATTCAGGGTTTCCGCCTTTAGTAAACTCTTGAACTAGTAAAGCTTCTTCGTTTGTTCCGCTAAATGTATTGAACATCGAAGGCGCAACATAACATAGCAAACAAAATCCGCCGATAACTATTGTAGAAATGAAAAAAAGTTTTTTTAGTTCAATGCCGTTCTTTGCAAAACGTAAACTGATCTTATCGCTCCAGTTTTTATGTTTTAGCAATTCGTTAACGGCTAAAATAGCCATGAGTGGAATGGTAAGTTCTGCAACGATCAAGATCATACTTACCGCGCGGAATTTATTATATCCCGGAACATGATCCATAAAAAAATCGCTGAGCCATTTGTAATTACTTCCCCAGCTTAATGCAACGGTTAGTAATGTGGCAAAGAACAAAGGCCATTTTAAGTTACTCTTCACCACAAACATTCCTAAAAATGCAAGGAAAATAACAATTGCTCCAATGTAAACCGGTCCGCTTGTAAAAGGTTGTTCGCCAAAGTAAGAATACATAGAACCAACTTGTTCTTTAAATTCCGGATCTACTTTTTTCAATGCGTTAGCATCCACTTTTTTAATGGAGCTACTTGGCCCACCTTTAAAATCGGGAATTAAAAACGTAAATGTTTCGCCAATTCCATAACTCCATTGTGTGGCATAATCTTTATCTAAACCGGAAGTAATATTGTTAGCGTTCTTTTGTAATTTTTCATTTATGGTAAGATCTGTTCTTCCGCGCGTACTCATTTTGCCATATTCATTTGTACACATTAAATTTCCGGCATTTGGTAATACACCAACAAGTGATGCAGCGATAAGAACAGCAGTTGCTATTGCAAATGCTTTTATGCCATTAGAGCGCAAAGCCGCGATGCCATATCCAAGCCAAACAAAACCAATTAAAATATAACCATAGTAAGAGATCTGAACATGATTAGCATTTAATTCCATTGCAGTAAAAAGCGCTGTAAGAGCAAAACCCAACCAAATGCGCCCATTGAATAATAAAATAATTCCGCCAAGTAATGCCGGTAAATAACCTAATGCATTTGCTTTGGAATTATGACCTGCTTCAATAATAATTAAAAAGTAGCTGCTCAGTCCGTATGCTAAAGCACCAACAATGGCAAGCCATGGATCAACCTTTAAACAAAGCAATAAAATAAAGAACCCGAGAAAATACAAGAACATGTATCCTGAAGGATGTGGTAAAAATAATTTAAAGGCAGCATCTAATTTATTTACCCAATTACCTGGGTAAAGTGTAGAAATTTGATACGCCGGCATTCCACCAAACATGGAGTTGGTCCATAATGGTTCTGCATCATGTTTTTCGCGGTAATCAACAATTTCTTTGCTCATTCCCTTGTGGCGATCAATATCACCTTGTTTTAATTCTTTACCACTTAAAAGAGGTTTAAAAAAGAACAGTGTTAGTGCTGCGAATAAAACAACACCGGCGATGTAAGGCATTAATTTTTTTAGATCTAATTTCATATGTATTTGAATTGTGTTTTATGTTGATCAAAGCTCAACGTATAAAATGGGCTGTTTATGATGTAAGTTGTGTTAACAAGCGTTAATGAATTAAGGTTTTGTTCCGAATACTTTTCGCAAAAGATCAGTTACACGAGCCGCAGGGTCCTTACGTATTTTCGCTTCTTCATCAGATATCAAAAGCATTAATCCATTTATAGCTTTAATGGTAACATACTCTTCCAGATCCGGATTTTGTTTTTTTACCCCCGGGATCTTATTGTATTTTGTAACTAACGGATTCCAATAGCTCGTAACTTTTACTTTGGCAATAGCATCTTTCACCACCGGTTTAAATTTTATTTTCAAAGGTGAATACGTATTTTCTCTTAAAAAATGTGTAGCTGCAGTATCATTCCCTTTTAAAATAGCAAAACCATCGCTCACACTCATATTGGTAATCGCATCAATAAAAATGGTCGCAGCTCCTTTGGCAGCTTCTTCAGCGGCACGATTTAAGCTTGTTTCAAACTCAGTGATCTTTTTTTGCATACCCAAACTGGTAAGCTTTGTTTTCATATCTGCGGCTTCTTGTGGCCAGGGAATAAAAATGCGCGGATTTTTATAATAGCCATCTAATTTGCTGGCCATCGTAGACGAACTATTTGTTCCAATACTCAAGGCTTCTTTTAAACCTTTAATAACCTCTTCGTTGGTAAGCGCTGGCGGCGACGTTGGGGTAACAACACTATTTACTTTTTTAGCTAAAGAATCTTTTTTATTCTTTAATTTATCTAACATGGATTGACCTTGTGCCCCAAAGCAAAAGCTTATGAATGCAATAATTACCAGCGATTTTTTCATGTGTGTTTTATTGTTAAATTGTGGTCACATGGAATGCCCATGTTATGTAGTATTTTGGATTAAAGTAACATGGGCATTTCATTGTTTACTAATTTATACAAAAATAGACTGTTTTTTATTAATTATTTGGTTTATACTTGTTTTTTATAAATCATGAAGGCCGAGATATTAACCATAGGCGACGAGATCTTAATTGGGCAGGTAACCAATACCAATACGGTATGGATAGCCCAGCAGTTGAATCTTATTGGAATTAAGGTTGTTCACATGGCTACTGTGAGCGATGATCGCGAGGAGATCATAAAAGGCCTCGAAAACGCTTCACAAAGAGCGGATATGGTTTTTATTACCGGAGGATTAGGGCCCACAAAAGATGATATCACAAAAAAGACATTTGCGCAATTTTTTGGAGTAGAATTAGTACTTGATGAATTGATACTAGTTGATGTAAGTTCATTTTTTATAAAACGCGGCAGAGAAGTGAGTCAGTTGAACAAGGATCAAGCGTTAATACCAAAAGGTTGTAGACCTATAAGAAACAAAAGTGGAACAGCTCCCGGAATGTGGATGCGAAAAAATAATGTGCATTTTATTTCAATGCCCGGAGTGCCTTATGAAATGAAGGAAATGATGATCGCTGAGATCCTTCCGGCAATAAAAGCAGAATTTAAATTAGCACATATTTATCATAAAACAGTTTTAACTCAAGGAATCGGAGAGAGCACTTTAGCAGAATTGATAGAAAAGTGGGAAGATGGGTTAGCTGCAAGTAATATTAAATTAGCTTATTTACCGCAACCCGGTATGGTGAGATTACGTTTATCTACAAGTGGAGATAATGAAAAGAAAATAAGAGAAACTGTGGAGAGCGAGATCGAAAAAGTAATTCCGATCATAAAAGACTACGTTTTTGGATTCGAAAATTATGGCGAAGAATTACCTACCATCGAAAAAATAACCTCTGAACTACTAAAAGAAAGAAAACAAACATTGGCAATTGCTGAGAGTTGTACCGGTGGTTATGTATCTTCGTTGTTTACTGCAATTGCAGGAAGTTCAGAAATATTTAAAGGAGGCATTGTTCCTTATACCAACGATGCAAAACATGAACTTTTAAATGTAGATAAAGCTGTTTTTGAAAAACACGGTGCTGTAAGTAAGGAATGTGTGATAGCACTTGCTGAAAATGTTCGCGTAAAATTAAAGTCTGATTTTTCTATTTCAATTAGTGGAATTGCCGGCCCCGGTGGAGGAACGCCAGATAAACCCGTTGGTTTTGTTTGGATCGCTGTGAGTGATGGTAAAAAAACATTGGCAAAATCATTTCAATTTGGAGAGAATCGTCAACGTAATATTGTGATGACAGCAAATGCAGCGGTGAGTTTTTTAAGGAAGTTTATACTGAAGAGTGTATAACCAATATGTCGCCCCTACGGGGCTTTTTTACAACTTCAACTATTTTCTTTACCAATATGTCGTCCCTACGGGACTGATCCCGCTAGGGATCAAATATTGGTAAAAACCAATAAACCAAAGTATCATGAAACCCCTTTAGGGGTGACATATTGGTTAATTGAAAATTGATTTCGAATAATTAGTGATCAAGAAGAATGCTCCACCTGAATTACCTTCCCTTCAATAGCCAGAGAACAGTCATCAAACACCTCTTTGGCTTCAACAACAAACTGATCTAAGTTTCCGTAACGTGCAGAGAAATGCCCGAGCAATAATTTTTTAGCGCTCGAAAGTTTGGCAATGTTAGCCGCTTGTTTTGCCGTAGAATGAAAAGTTATTTTCGCGCGATCTATCTTGTCATCTAAAAATGTGCTTTCGTGATATAACAGATCAGCATCTTTAATGTATTGAACTAAAGTTTCATCGTAAATGGTATCGCTGCAATAGGCGTAGGTTCTTGGTTTTGGAGGATCGAGCGTAACTGCTTTATTTAATACTTTTTCACCTTTATCATTTGTTACATCAAAACCATCCCTTAATAAATGAATGTCGGCCGTAGATACACCGTGTTTCTCTAATAAGAATTTATCAATTTTTCGTTGGTATGGTTTTTCTTTAAATAAAAAGCCTGTACAATAAATGCGATGTTTTAAAGGGAAGGAATATACTTCCACTTTATCATCTTCAAATAGTAATTCCTGTTTTTTATTATCGGTAAAATGCCATTTAACCGGGTAGCTTAATTTTGTTTCTGATACTTCATGGATCACATCCAATACTTGTTTCAATTCTTTTGGCGCGTAAATGGTAAGTTCTTGCTGACGTCCTAAAAGATGCATGCTGCTTAAATAGCCGGGCAATCCAAAAAAATGATCGCCATGTAAATGACTAATAAAAATATGATCTATTTTTTGAAAACGGGCTTTGAATCTTCGTAGTTGAATTTGCGTTGCTTCGCCACAATCAATTAAAAAATGACGCTCAGCTATGTTCAATAGCTGCGAGGTTTGATTTCTTTCGGCTGTGGGACTAGCGGAACTGCATCCTAAAATAAGTAATTCAAAGGCCTGTGAACTCATTAATTAGAGGCAATGATCATTCGTTTGGTTTCTGAATAATTTTTGTAGCTGATGGTATAGAAATAAATTCCCGTATTCAATTTTGAACCATCAAATTCATAGGCATTCTCACCAAATTTTGTTTTGATGTTATCAGTAAATACTGTTTTGCCTAATACATCACGAATTTTGATGTCCATTGAACTTTGATCCTTCACATTGAATTTAATAAGTGTCTTTCCGGTAAATGGATTTGGGATATTTGTAAGTTCAAGCGACTTTGAATTTATAACTTCGTTAACGCCTGCTAAAGGACTAATAGTAATGATGTAATATCCTAAAACTGTTGTGTTAAGTTTTGTACCACCGGCAACATTTGGGCTTGGTGTGCAATTACCAATGGCTTGTAATGTGGCATAAGTATCTGTTTGCAATTTTAGCGTGTATGTTCCGGCAGTAGTTGGCGTTCCGTAAATGCTTGCGCAATTATTGGCGTTACCCGGGAATTTTAATGAAATGGCACCGCTAATTGAGCCATTAGCTACCGCAGCAGTTGACGAACCAAAAAATAATCCCGGAGGAAGGTTATAGTTAACCACATTTGTTGGTGTTGAAAGCACTACGCGATTAAAACAAAATTTTAATGGACCTTGGATCGTATCTAATGGAACTTTTACAGTGATGTTTTGAATATAGGGTTGTCCAACTGTTCCCGAAATAAAATTGGTAAGGCTATCAGGATAAACGCCATCCTTAGGACCTGCAATAAACGTAGGGTTAAGTGAACACGTTGGAACCTGCGCTTTGCTAATTTGCGTAAATACGCTTAGTATAAGTAAAAAGTAAAGTTTTTTCATGTTATTTAATTTTTACTAAAATAATAAAATACGGGTGAACAGAATTAACAAAAAGAGAGAAGTATTGAACAGTTATAAAGGTTTCGTTTGGATAGGCCTCATAAAGTAGTTCGTTTAATTTGGGCGCCTTATCGGGCTTTCACTTCAAGCCCCGCGGTCTTTTGCTGTGGCGCTAAAGCTGCGGTGGCTTCCGTTGGTCGCCTCCTCGCTTAAGCGCCACAACGCAAAATTCTCGCGGGGGCTTTTCGTTCTATCCCGGGCGCAGCGTTCCGAATGAACTCACAGAAAGTTTGAGATTTTTTTAGAGTTTTTAGGTTAAACCAATTACTCAATAATAAAAGAGAGCGTTTCTGTCTTTTCAGCCTCAGTTATTCTTGCAAAATAGTTGCCTTGAACTAATTTCAGGTCTATTTTATTAGAACTACTGTTTGAATTTGCCGAGTAGATAACCTTGCCCGTTATATCCATGATCTCAATTTTTCGCTGACCAGGTTTATCAAATTCAATGGTAAATTTACCTGTATTAGGATTTGGGAAGAGTTTGATGCCATTTTTTAGAATTTGCTCTTGCGAAACAGAAGTGATTGTAGAAAGTTTGAATTTATTAATGAATAACTGATTGCTAGTTGTATTCCGTTTGTCTGTCCAACTTGTATAAACGATCGTGTCGTTCAATACGCAGCCTAAAAAGTCAACGCCATCAATGGGAATTTGTAAAGGCCCATCGGTTTGAGAGATCTGAAAATTACTACTGAATGAATTTCCGCCATCGCCCGAATAAGAACCCCATATTTTGTAAGGTTGATTTTGCGCACCGCTATTTGCTCTTCTATCGCGCCATGTAGCGGCGTATTTTCCTGTAGTAGAAAAATTAGCCCATAACATATCTTGATTGTTGCCATTATTTAGCGCATCTGAACTTACGCGAGTTGGAATATTCCAGTTTACACCGCCATTGTTAGAGTTAGTAGAATAAATATCATAATCGGCATTTGATTTATCTACATAAGAGAAAATTAGATTAGTTGAATTGGTTGGATTTGCATCTAATTTATAACTGTATTGCAATAGTGTATCGTTTGTGATGCTTGTGCCAACTCCAGTTAAAATAACACTATTTGTCAAAGAACTTCCTCCATCGGTTGAAAGCGCATAAATAAAACGAGGAAATAATGATTGCGCAGGATTGTACGACAAATATGCAATATATAATCTTCCATCTTTTGAAACCGTTGGAACTCCCATGGCTTGAACCGAAGGACCTAATGGAATTGTATTATCTACTAATAAAGGTGTGCCCCAAGTTGTACCGCCATCAGTGGAGCGCGTTAAATACACATGGTGAGGTAATGGATCGGCTTTATAGCTCATAGTAGCCATATATAAATAACCATTATAAGGCCCGCCGCTATTATCAATGGTTAACCATGGTCTGTCAAATATCAAGTCAGGACTATCATTGTAATCAACAACCTTACTCAAAGGCCCCCATGCAGTTCCTCCGTCAGTTGATTTGGTTACAAATACTGCTGCGCTATCTTTTGCATTATTAGAATCAATAAAGCCCAAATATAAAGTACCATCATTTTTAAATACAAGAGTGGGGTCGGCCGAAGTCCAATATGG
>JAGPDW010000094.1:0-11777 GCA_018057345.1 Bacteroidia bacterium
GAAGAGATCATTCGTTTTGAAGAAAAAGAATTGCTTCGATTAATGATGAATTACGGAAATATATTGATTGATGTTGAGGGCGAAGACGAAGATAAAGTAAAACATAGTATTGAAATGACCATTGATGAATTCATTATTATGGAACTTTGCCGTGATGAAATTGATTTTGAAGACCCAATTCATCAGCTGATCATGGATGAATTTATGCACGAAATTTCAAACGAGCGCTTACCCCTACTCAATTATTTTGTGCAACATCAAAATCCGGCCATCAGTACTTTTGCGATCAGTAATGCGCAAATAAATTATGCTTTAAGCGAAAAATGGGGACGTTTTGGCGTGATCATAACCGACGAAAAGAACGAAGTGAAAAAGTCTGCTGAACATTTTTTGTTTAGCTTGAAGGAGAAAAAACTAAATACATTCATCCTTGATCTAAAAGAACAACTTAAAGAACAAGCTTACGAAGACGTTATAAAAACTCAAGAGAAGATCATGAATTTAGAGCAAAATAAAAAACGTATTAATAAATTGTTGGGTAGGATCATTATAAAGTAAGTACTTGAGGTACTCTATTACCTACTGCGCATCCTCTTTCTTCCCTTTAAACAAATACTTCCTCTGATTAAAATTATAACTCAAGGAAACCAAAAACCGCCCAACCGATCTTAATTCGCCACTTTGATTATGCTGATGAACTGTTCGTTGAGCACCAATGCTTAATCCAATATTCTTGTAGTAAACGTCCATTCCTAAACCACACATTAGCTCGTTCATTTCTGTACCGGTTTGCAATACGTTGTGAATGTATAAACCGCTTGTCCGTTCATAATACGAATTAATAGAAGCCATGAACATCCAGTTTTTCTTTTTGTATCGAAAGAAGA
Source organism: Bacteroidia bacterium (assembly GCA_018057345.1). Classification (GTDB taxonomy): domain Bacteria; phylum Bacteroidota; class Bacteroidia; order B-17B0; family Aurantibacillaceae; genus Aurantibacillus. Next base: position 888 of record JAGPDW010000094.1, read on the forward strand.
GAGATGCAAAGTTAGTGAAGCTATTGCCTATTTGCTCTTTGTAAAAATTCTTACCATTCAATTTATAATTCGTTGTAGTAGATAACCCAACCATTTTATATGCGATCATATAAGTTGTATAAAAAAAATAATCTACGCTTCCTGTTCCGGGTTGCATTAAAAAAGGTAAACGCATATCGTTCTCATCTTTGGCATAGTAATTTCCTGAAGGCAGTTTTACTCCTGCACCAACTATCCATCGCATTCTAAGATCGGCTTCGGGTTTTGGACGAATAATGTGATATCCTACAAAAAAATGTGGATCACCTAAGCCGGTATAACTCAATTTTACCGAATCAGCCTTGCTTTTATTATTTACAACCGAAGCAAATACATTCAGTTCAATTCGCGGATGAATAAAATATTTTGTCCGCAATTCAAACACCTTAAAGCTTTCGTAATCGGCGCTAGAATAATTTTTTGTAAGAAGTGTATCGTGACCGCCACCGTGTGTGGCTTTATAAGCCCCTGCAGGAAAATAACGCGAATGTGATTGATAATTTCTATAGCCATTGAACACACGATACCTGTGCATAAAAGCAATGCTACTTTGATTATCATATGGAACCACGCCCATAAAGCAGCCGCAAATATCGCAGGCTAAGGCAGTGTTAATTGAAAGAAAAGGAAGAAGTATTAAAAGGAATTTTCTCACAAAGCTTAATTGTGTACGTGCTCAAACGAAAAGCTTTGCGCATAATTATCTGCTATTTTTTTCGCGTTAGCGCCTGGCGACATAATTGTATTCATGGTAGCAAAAGTAACTGTGCCCCCTGCTCCAAAAAACCATTTTGCAAGATCGCTCTTTAAATGCACCTCAGGCGTTGTGCCCGCGGTTACATTGGCTGTTGAGCTTCCGAAACTAATATTAGCAGTACGAATAGAGTTATTTGGCGTTGTAAAACCTCCTACGTGAAAAGTAACAGTTTGTCCGCCTGCCGAAGATTGAGGAGATGTTGCTTCTAGTTTTGCAAAAATATATCCTGTGCTCCAACTCCAAAACATATCCGACACAGCTAGATCACCGCTTTGCGCGCCCGAAACATTTCGTGTAGAGTCGACGCCGATCATAAATTGAATGGCTTTATAATTTGCGATCGGAATGCCGCTCATTGTAAATACATTTTTACCGACTACATTGTGGTTGACTTTATAATAAGAATTTGGAACAGAATATGTACTGTTATCGCTTTTAGTAAGAACTATATTACTTACATAATAACGAAAAATATTTACCTTAAACGTGTCGGTATTTACATTAATGTACTTTTTGGTATCAAATACCAGTGCGCTATCGCCTACTTTAGGTTCAAACTCAATTTTCATAGAACCTGTGGCTGGTTGAGGCGTAGGCGCTGGCTCCGGTTCAACTGGATCTTTTTTACAAGCAATAAATGCTATAGTGACCAAGGAAGCTAAAATAATTTTTCTCATGAAATAAAATTAGTTATTTTTTTTGATGCAGCGATCTTTTTTTGCCACAAAGTCACGAAGGCACAAAGAAGAACCTGAAAAAGCAAAAAATAAACTTTGGGTCTTCTTGCCTTTGTGGCTAATTTAACTTACTGAAAGCTGTTTTAAATCTTTCTATGGTTTTTTCTTTCCCCATCAAAGCCATCACATCAAATAATTGCGGACCGCCTGCTACTCCTGTAACTAAAACGCGCATTACTTGCATATCTAATTTACCCAGTTCGGCTGTAGCTGCTGCAAAACATTCGTGAAGTTCGTGCGCATCCCACTTTTGTAAAGCGGTAAATTTATCCGCTAATTTTACAAACAATGCCTTTACATCGGCATTCCATTTTTTGGCCATTACTTTTTCATCGTAAGCTATTGGCTCCTCTAAAATAAAGCAACCGTATTGCCAAAATTCGTGCACAAATTGCGCTTTCTCTTTTACTAAGCGACAATAATCCTCAATAAATTGCTCCGATAAATTAGTATATCCTTTTTCAATTAAGGTTGGCTTGAACAAAGCTGCCAATTCTTTATCGGAATGTTTACGTAAATATTGTTGGTTGAACCATTTTGCTTTTTCGGGATCAAACTTAGCGCCACTTTTACTCACGCGTTCAAAATCAAATAGCTTTGCTAGTTCTTCCACGGTAAACAATTCTTCATTTGTCCCCGGATTCCATCCTAATAAAGCCAATACATTTATAAATGCTTCAGGAAAATAGCCCGACTCCTTATATCCCACAAACGGCGTTGCTTCGCGTGGATCTTTCCAGCTTAAAGGAAATACAGGAAAGCGCGATTCGCGTTTAGAGATCTTTCCATTTCCATCAGGATTTAAGATCAATGGCAAATGCGCCAATTTTGGCATTTGGTCCTCTAAGCCTAAATAACGATAAATTAAAATATGCGCAGGAGCACTTGGCAACCACTCCTCGCCTCTTACAGCATGAGAGATCTGCATTTCAATATCATCCACAATATGCGCCAAATGGTATGTTGGCATGCCATCGCTTTTTAAAAGTACTTTATCATCAACCTGTGCGCTATTTACAACAACCCAACCGCGGATGATATCATTAAAACGAATTTCTTCATTACGCGGAACTTTTAAACGCACTACATAAGGTTTTCCTTCGGCCAATAATTTTTGAACTTCTTCGGTACTTAACGTTAAACTATTGCGCATGTTTTGACGTGTAGTAACATTGTATTGAGGCGCCACAACTTTTGCTGCTTCTAAACGTTTGCGCATTTCATCCAACTCTTCAGACGTATCAAAAGCATAATACGCATGGCCACTTTCGATCAACTTATCGGCATATTTTTTATAAATACCTGTTTCTTTACGTTCGCTTTGGCGATAGGGCTTGTGAGGACCATCTCCAAAACCAACACCTTCATTAGGCGGAATTCCGCACCATTTAAGGGCATCAATAATATATTGCTCAGCGCCTTCTACAAAGCGGGTTTGATCGGTATCTTCAATACGCAAAATAAAATCGCCACCATGTCTTTTAGCAAACAGGTAATTGAACAAGGCTGTGCGCACACCTCCCATATGTAAACCGCCTGTAGGACTAGGCGCAAAACGAACTCTAACTCTTTTTTCCATAAATACGGGGCAAAGATACGAAAGCTGGGTGAAATTGGATAAAATATTATATTTACATAAAATAATTACCATATGCATGTTGATCTTATTTTATCCATTACCACTTTTTTATTGAACTCTTCCGTTATCATTATGATAGCAGGGGTTGCGGTTTTTATTTACTACATTTTTTTCAGTAAGCTTTTCTTTAATAAGAAGGAAAAGATATCGCCTGATAAAGCCTCAAGTTTTGGGGGGTTTATGAGCGGTTTAACTGGTCCGCTATTCACTTTAGCCGGTTTTTTGATCATATACGCAACCATTATAGAGCAAAGACAGATATATCAAATTCAGAATTTTGAATCTTCTTTCTTTCAATTCATAACTTTTCACAGGCAGAATATCACTGAAATGACCATGAAGCATCCAAAAAAAGGTGCTCTAGTAACTGGTCACCAAGCTTTTGTAAATTATCATTTTATGTATAAGATAATCTATAGTGTTCTTGATAGTTCTAAAATTTTTTCGAATTACAATTTGGAAAAAAAGAGGGATCTAGGATTCGCTGTTCTATACTACGGAACAACAGATAAAGATTCTATAAGGTTAAGCAAGCACCTCGAAAAATATACCCAGAGTAAAACCGATATGGAAGAACTGTTTAGAATATTAAGAGCTGTTCCTCACGGTGAAGAAGTTCCGTCGCACTTTATTGGATATTCAAATGTGTTATCGAGTTACCTAAACCAATTTTTTGATTACGTAAGATTTGTTGATGAAAATACTTTTTTAACTGATAATGAAAAAAATAAATATATTAACATGTTGATTTCACAAAACGGCATCTTTGAAATTAATCTATTATATTATTATACTAATTCAACGATTGCAGAGTCCTATCAAGTAGAATTATTTCATAAATACACTATGGATAAAAGACTAGATAAGAATTTGCTTAATTTCAAGTAAACTAGCTCTACTTTAACCATGACAACCAACGATATCATTCGCCGCCTTCGCTTTGCATTTGAATTTAAAGATGCTGAGATGATAGATCTATTTGAATCAGCAGGACTGAGTGTTAATCGCACGCAAATAAACAATTGGCTTTTAAAAGAAGATGATGAATCTTTTGAAGAGATCAGCAACCATCAACTCGCTTACTTTTTAAATGGTTTGATTATTTATGGTCGCGGAAAAAAAGAAGGTCCGCCTCCTGTTGCTGAAACAAATTTGAATAACAATATCATTTTAAGAAAACTAAAGATCGCTTTGAATTATAAGGATGAAGATATTTTAGAGATCCTTGAAATAGAAGGTATGCGTATCAGCAAGCATGAACTCAGCGCTTTCTTTCGTAAGCCAGGCCAAGATCAATACCGTGAGTGTAAAGATCAGATCTTACGTAAATTCATTTATGGTTTGCAGGTAAAACATAGAGGCGATGGGAAACAACCACTATAGCTTTTAAATAAAATTCATATATTTATACAACTTGAAAAAAACAATTTATAGTTTACTGCTTCTCCTTATTTATTCTTTAGGGACCGCTCAAACCGTGACCGAAGTTCCTGAAACTATCAAAACAAAATTCTCTACACAAAATCCTAATGCGCAAAATGTAAAGTGGACAGCTTTTAAGAACGACTGCATGGTTACTTATTCGATCAATAATATCTATAATGAATCGTATTATAAAATGAACGGTGATCTTATTCTTACCGCAAGTGATCTAAAAGAAGACCAGCTTCCTAAAAAAACAAATCAATATTTATTTAACATCCGCGAAAACTCTAAAATAGATATGATAGGAAGAGCTATTGATGGCAAAAATGACACTACTTACCAGGTAAAAGGAGAAGTATTTAAAAAGAAAGGGCGAAAATTAAAATACAAGGCCGTTAATTGGAATTTTAACAGCGTAGGTGACCTCACTTCGCAAGGAAGATGCTTTTATAGAAAGTTTCCTTATTTCTCTAGGAAAGAAAAGATCAAGTAAAGCTTTGGTTAATTAATTAACAGGCCAATAAACAACCCTTATTTTCCTTATTTTTGTGTTATGAGGATTCGGGTGATATTGATATTTGTTTTTGCCGTTTATTTTGTACGATCACAAACCCTTAATTATTATTTTGGTAATCTTCATTCACACACAGGATACTCTGACGGCAGTAAAGATTCAACAACAACAGGTGTAAGTAAACCTTCGGGTGCTTATGCTTATGCTAAACTTTCTCAACACTTTGATTTCTTAGGGATCTCTGAACATAATCATTACTCCAATAACAATAATCCAGGCATGGTGCGTACAAGCTATGGCTTAGGATTAGCTGAAGCCACCGCTGCAACAACCTCAAGTTTCTTGGCATTGTTTGGCATGGAATACGGCGTGAGTTCAAGTGGAAACGGGCATGTGGTTATTTATGGTTTTAATCAATTAATTGGTTGGGAAACAACCGGCGTTCCGGGTCATGCTCCTAATTACGATATTTATAATAGCAAAACTGTTTACGATAGTTTGTGGCGTTTGGTAAAAAACAATCCAAACGCCTTTGCAACTTTAGCACACCCAAGTTATACCGATTATAATGGTTTGGCAGGCGGAAGTTATAATGCTATGTACGATTCGGCCATTGTTGGTGTTCCGTTTAGAAATGGAAACGCATTAGTTGCCGATGCTGGTTATACCACCTACCCTGCCAGTGATTTTTTTGTTTACTACCGAATTTTATTGAACCGAGGTTATCATTTGGGAATGAGTTACGATCATGATAATCACTATTTGAATTTTGGAAGAGGAAATGCCGGACGATTAGTGATCATGGCACCATCACTAACCGAAGCAAATTTATACACCGCCATGAAAAAAATGCACTTTTATGGAAGTGATGATTGGAATGCGAAAATAGATTTTAAAATTGGCACAAACATTATGGGTGATACGATGAGTGGAAATAGTGCACCAACCATTAATGTAATTCACAATGATGATGATGGAGAATTAGCGGATTCAATAAAAATATGGTCAGGAAAATCAGGTTCAGGAATTGACCCTGTTATTATTGCCATTGTAAAACAATCAAACACCTTAATGCATACCGATTATTCGGTTATTGCCGATGATACCGCGCGTTATTATTTAGCAGAAATTAAACAAGTGGACGGACAGCGCATTATCACTTCACCTATTTGGTTCAAAGGCAAAAGTCCTATTGGATTAAAAGAGCACAAAAAAGAGATCTCATTTATCATGTTCCCAAACCCCACTCACTCTAAATTAAATATCAGTACAGGAATTTGTGATAACTATAGCGTAGAAATAATTGATCTTAGCGGCAAGAAAATATTTCAACAAAATTATAATGAGCCTGATATCACCATCTCCACTTCTCAATTTGAAAAAGGATTTTACTTAATAAAAGTAAGGTCGGGAAATGCTGTAAAAACAGAACGATTGCTCATTGAATAGGCCTCTTTTTGATCTTTGTAAATTTTACCACTTTTATTATCTTTAGAAAATGAACTTCAAAAATTCCATTTTCATTTTATTATGCTTATTAAGTTTTAATTGCATTTCGCAAACTTCAAAAAAAAGTGTTTATACTATTAAAAGAGAACCCGGACCAAAAGCAAGTAAAGATGGAAAGTGTAAGTTCAAAATAAAGTTTGTTGGAGCAGATGGAAAGCCACACAAAAGCGGTGCACGACTTACGTTCAATAACGATACGGTATTACCTAAAATTGATGCCGAAGGAATATATCAAGGGTCGTTTCCCGAAGGAAAATGCAAGATCACGGCGTTTGTTCCCTATTGGAATGATATCATCACCGACTCCATTCCATTTAAAAAGGGAGAAATAATAACCATTCGATTGAAGTTTGAGGCTAAGGAAATAAAAAATCGGTAAGCTCTTGCAATAAATCATAAATAGTATCGTTATCGAATAAAACACACGCTATCGGATAAACCATTACTAAATTTCATATAATGAAAAAAGCAGTAATGGTTCTTGCTATCTTATCCTTAACAGGGCAAGCAGACGCACAGATCAAAGAAACATTAGAGTTTAAAAAACTTCAGTTTGGTTTTAATATTGGACTTAATTATTCTAATGTTATAACTAATGGAAATCCTTCAGCAAGATCAAAAAATGGCGGAGGATTTAGACTGGGATTGATAATGAGCGAGGCCATAAACGAAAGAGTGGCGCTTTCGCCAAAAGCAGAGCTTAGTTTTAATGATTGTAGTGTTATTTATTCGCGAAACGGCAATACCGAATGTGTTTATGATGTTTACCGAATTAATATTGATCTTATAACACATCTACTTTATCGACCAAAGAACACAAAGTACAAATATTATTTACTAGCAGGTCCAAACGTAAAACTACCATTGATGGACAAAGAATCAGTGACGTATTTGAGCGATCCAAATAAATACGGTAATAATCCTGACTTTGCCATTGACCTTGGCTTTGGATTTGAAAAACGCATGGTCTATTATATACTTGCTCCTGAGTTGCGTTATTCCATTGGACTCCTTAACGTGAACAAAAATCCAAGCCTTCACCATGTTTATTTCCACAATATAACACTTGTTTTGAACTTTAAGGGATAGGATTTAGAACTAATTAACTCTTACATTCTTGTTATAGCCTTATCTCTTCAGTACTTTTATTCAAATGAAATTCCTAAGCAGTATAATATTCTTCGCACTATGCATTTCTTCATTTACGAACTCTCCAAAGATCTATTCCACAAAAAAGATCATCATCGACCTTCAGCCATTTGATGATCTTCCAAAAGAATATTTAAATTACGTGCATGCCGAACTCAAAAAAATGTATTCGGATATTGAAATTAAAAAGTCGATCCCACTTCCAAAACTGGCTTGGTATTCGCCACGCAAACGTTATCGAGCCGATTCTTTGATCCGCTATTTAAGTAGAAGAACGCCAGAAGGACATTTAACCATAGGATTAACTACAAAAGATATTAGTACAACCAGTGGTGATATAAAAGATTGGGGAATAATGGGCTTGGGATACTGTCCCGGAAAATCCTGCGTTGCTTCCTCATTTAGATTGAGTAAAGACAAAAAACTGCTTCAACTATTTAAAGTTTCAATTCATGAACTGGGCCATACTCAGGGCATACCCCATTGCCCTAATAAAACCTGTTATATGCAGGATGCTGAAGGAAAGAATAAAACCGATGAAGAAGTGGGATTTTGCGATAAATGTAAAAAAGTGCTAGTTAAAGCGGGTTGGGCCTTGAAATAAGCATATTTTTATTGATTTTTCTTGAACTAAATACTATCTTGCGCAGGTATGTTCAAAAAATTTATTCCACTAGTTGCCCTACTTTTAATTGGTTGTGGCAATAAAAAAAATTCAGATTCTAAAGATGGGTCGAGTGATCAAAAAGACGGCGCAAGTTATAAGATCGTTTATTTAACTGCGCAGTACAAAAGTTATATTGATGCCGTAAAAAAAGATTATTCAAACAAAGGGAAGATCTACGACGAAAAGCTGATCAACCCACTCATTAATAATTATTTCTCAAAGTGCGAATACCTAGATCTTTTCAGATATGGTTATTCTTATTTCATTCCTGACACCATGGGTATTGAACATGCAATTAATGGGATAAATAAAAACAAAAGCGAGATCGCAGAGGCAATCCATAAATCGATAAATAAGTGTTCTGAATACTTGAAGGATGATAGCATTACATTTTATGTTCAACCGCCAAACATTTCGAGAAGCGAGATCCTGAATAAAATGGGAGGAGTTACCGGAATGACGGTTGGAAAAAAACACATTTTAATTACTGTTGATACAGATGTGAATGGATGGAAGGACGGAATGGAATATTGTGTGGCTCGTGAGTTCTTGCATTCGTATTGGACAAGCACACATTACGATTCAACATTTAAATGGACCTTATTACGTTATTTAGCTTACGAAGGAAAGGCTGATATTTTTGCAAAGAAATTATATCCTGCTGCAAAAGCACCATGGACCAGCGCCCTAGATGAACCAAAGAAAGTTGAATTATGGAAAAAGATCACGCCGCGTTTGCATACTCGTAATTTCTTTTTTATTCCCGAAGTAATGTTTGGTTCAAAAGATTATCCATTATGGAGTGGTTATACAATGGGCTATAAAATGGTTGAAGATGCTTTAAAAACACAACCAAATTTAAAACTCGAAGAATGGATTGCCCTTGATGCTGAAAAATTGCGAGAGATGAGTGGTTGGAAGTAAACTAATTCACAGATCACACTAAACAGTTTCCACTATTATACATTCTGCAGCTTTTGCACTTATAGTAACTTCTTTTTTATTACAAATAAGTACGATCGTATTATCAAACTCTTCAATTCCTTTTATGTCGATGTTAGCACCAATAATCAATTGATGCTTTTCTAGATATTTTAAGAACGCAGCTGAATGGTCAGTAACACCCATTAATGAATAATTACCTTTTACTTTAGCTTCTGATAGTTTAATGAAATTGCTTTTCTTTATTTTTCCCTTGGCATCAGGAATTGGATCGCCATGTGGATCGAACATTGGATTTCCTAAAATAGCCGACAGCTTATTGATGAGCTTGTCGTTTTTAATATGTTCTAACTCTTCCGCTATCTCGTGTACTTCATCCCAACCAAAACCCAATTCTTTTGCCAAATAGGTTTCCCAAATCCTATGCCTGCGCACAATACTTAAAGCCAATTTAGCGCCTGCTGAAGTTAAACGCGTGCCGTAAGATTTTTCGTAAACCACATATTTTAATTCATGAAGTTTACGTAAGCCTTCGGTAACCGAAGCCGGACTAATTTCCAATTTATTGGCCAATTGTTGATTTACAACTACTGTGCTGTTATTGGAAGAAAGATTATAAATGGTCTTTAAGTAATTCTCCACAGTTTCTTGTCTCATAAATTATCTTTTAGGTATACCAAAATTAATAATTTATTCTTAATAAAAAATAAGCACCTTTGTTTTGTTAAATGAAACGTGTAGTTATATATTCTTCCTTTTTGATCATTGTGGCCTTAAGTTGCAAGAAGATCATGCCAAAAGCACCAAAAGACGAGGAGATCCTTGATGGACCTATAACCGGGCTTACAGCGGCCGAACAGGATCAATTCTTAAAAGGCGATATTGCATTTAACGATGATATTTTTACGCCACAAAACGGATTAGGCCCTCTATTCGTTGCAAATTCTTGTGGCTCTTGCCATGCTGGTGATGGAAAAGGTCATCCTTTTACAACTCTTACACGTTTTGGACAAATAGACAATACAGGCAATCAATTCATTCAACAAGGCGGACCACAATTGCAAAATCGCGCTATTCCCGGATACACGCCTGAATTAATTCCAAGCGGTGCTACTGCTTCAAAAATTTTACCTCCTGCAAATACTGGTCTTGGTTATTTAGACGCTGTTAGCGATCAAGATATTTTATTAATGAGTGATCCCAACGACGCGAATGCCGATGGCATAAGTGGTGTTCCAAATTGGGTCAACGTTCCTTCGTATTGTCAATTAAGGCAAAATGCCATTAGCATGAGCGGAAAATACATTGCGCGCTTTGGCAAAAAAGGCGCGGCGTACGATCTGTTACAACAAACTGCGAATGCATACAACCAAGATATGGGTATAAACAGTTCGTTTGAACCAATTGATACTTACAAAAAAATACCGGTTGATCCCGAAGTGAGCGATGTTGTTGTTCAAGATGTTGTATTCTATTTAAAAACTTTAAAAGCGCCCGTACAACGTAATGCCG
>JAGPDW010000255.1:0-3368 GCA_018057345.1 Bacteroidia bacterium
TAAATGACTACAAACTAGCAGTAAAAAATCAAGTGATAAATATTTACGATGTAAAGGGAAATAAATTACGCACAACCAAAACCGATCGCTTTGGAAATTTTGCTGTTACCAATATCATTCCTTCGCAAATGCATAAGGTAGAATTGGTACCGATAAATGGAAACATCTCCAACTCAACAAATGTGACCTTATATAATGCTACTCAAAACCATACTGCAAAAACCACTTGCACTAATAATAAGGTTGAATGGATCTTGACTCCCGAAGATCGTGCTAAACTGATCAACAATAGCTATACCAGTAACATTGGAGGTAAACTGATCCATGTATCGAAAGGCAAAAAGATCTTTATGGCCAATAAAAATGTGTACTTGTGTAATAAACGTAATACTGTGATCAAAAAAACAAAAACGAACAACTTTGGCGCATTTGCTTTTGACGAAATAAAACCCGATCAAAATTATTTAATTGGCGTGGATGCCGGCGAAATTCAAAAGGGAGAACGAATTGATCTTATTAGTAAAGATGATGAATTTGTCGGCAATCTTGACTCGGCCGCGGGAACGCGGATCACTGCAAGGATCCACTCATCAAGTAATGATAAACACAATGCGCTTTCGGTAAATGAAAATGAATTGCGAATGAACGTGAACGCGAAATTATATGGCGATAATGTTCAAAATCCGATCGGCAAAGTAAAAGTACTTTTACTGAATGATAAGTATGAAGTGATCGACAGTACATCCACAGATGACCTTGGTTTGTTTAAATTTAAGTATCTACCCTATTTAAAGCGTTTTTATTTGAGTGCTGAAAACAATAATAATAAACTGGATGTTTTTGGAAGCATATTAATGTTCAGCAATGAAGATAATCTTGTAAAAATAATGACGCATGTAAAAGGAACAAAATTTGTTTACAAGTCGTTACCGATCGAAGTAAATAATATCCGCGATCTAGAATTAGAAGATCCCTGGTTAGAATTAGGTTCGGTAAAAAAAATAACGCGTTCTCTTGATAATAAAGTCATTGTTGAACCCATCTTATTTGACAATAATAAATACGACCTGTTAGAGCCTGCTGTTGAAACGCTAAGTAAAATTGTATTGGCACTCAAAAATAACGAATCCATAAAAGTTGAGATCAGTGCCCACACCGACAGTAAAGGAAATGATAATGATAATTTAAAACTAAGCGAAATGCGTGCCAAAGCCGTTGTAAATTATTTGGTTGCTAACGGCATTGCAAACTCTCGTTTAACATCGAAAGGTTTTGGTGAAACGAAGATCCTTAACCGTTGCAAAAGCAATGTAGATTGCGGCGAATTAGAGCATGCGCTTAACCGTAGAGTTGAGTTCAAAATAATCGCAAAATAACATTGCCAATACGTCATTTTTGTTGGTTTTTCAAGTCAATCCGTCACTTATTTAACATTCCTTACGTCGAAATTACCGATATCTCTATCGGGAACGCTATTTGATGCCTACTAAGCGTTGTTTTTCGTTTGACAAGGAAATCCGAACAGAGAAAACAAATTAAACTCTGCTCGGATAACCACTAAAAAAGAAATATATGAACTTGAATAATTTTACAATACGATCGCAAGAAGCAGTGCAAAAAGCAATGCATTTGAGCACACTTAATGGCAATCAAGCCATTGAAACCGGACATATCTTAAAAGGTATTTTGGAGGTAGATGAAAATGTAACGCCTTTTATTTTAAAGAAATTAAATATCAATCCTGAAACTTTTGAAAGAACGGTTGATTCTATTATTAAATCCTATCCGAAAGTTTCGGGTGGACAAGCATATCTATCTACCACGGCCAATCAAGCTATTGTAAAAGCTACGGCAAGTATTACCGAATACAAAGACGAATATGTGTCGGTTGAACATTTATTACTTGGATTAGTTACCACAGGAGACGCCATTGCAAACCTGATGAAAGATTCGGGCCTTACAGAAAAGAATTTAAAAGCCGCTATAACCGATCTTCGCAAAGGAGAAAAAGTTACAAGTCAAACCGCAGAAGATACTTACAACAGCTTAAATAAATTTGCAATCAACTTAAATCAGCAAGCGCAAAAAGGAAAATTAGACCCGGTTATTGGAAGAGATGAAGAGATCCGAAGAGTATTGCAAATTTTATCACGCCGTTCGAAGAACAACCCTATTTTAGTTGGTGAGCCCGGTGTTGGTAAAACTGCCATTGCCGAAGGTTTAGCACACCGAATTATTGCCGGTGATGTACCCGAGAACTTAAAGAACAAACAAGTGTATTCGCTCGACATGGGCGCTTTAATTGCAGGAGCAAAATACAAAGGCGAGTTTGAAGAGCGTTTAAAATCGGTAGTTAAAGAAGTGATAAGCGCTAACGGAGATATTATTTTATTTATTGACGAGATTCATACATTAGTTGGTGCAGGTGGCGGTGGCGAAGGAGCCATGGACGCAGCCAATATTTTAAAACCTGCTTTAGCAAGAGGAGAGTTAAGAGCCATTGGTGCAACAACACTTGCCGAGTTTCAAAAATATTTTGAGAAGGATAAAGCATTAGAACGTCGTTTTCAAAAGGTAATGGTAGAAGAGCCAAGTTCGGAAGATGCGATTTCTATTTTGCGTGGTATAAAAGAAAAATATGAAGCACATCACAAAGTGCGTATAAAAGACGAAGCAATTATTGCAGCAGTAGAATTAAGCCAGCGATATATTAGCGATCGCTTTTTACCTGATAAAGCAATTGACTTAATGGATGAGGCCGCGAGTAAATTGCGTATGCAAATAAACTCTATGCCAATTGAACTCGACGAAGTTGAGCGTAAGATCATGCAGTTGGAAATTGAACGTGAGGCCATGAAACGCGAGAACGAAGGGAAAAAAGTTGATGTACTAAATAAAGAAATTGCCGAACATCAAGATAAACGAACTGCTTTGCGTGCAAAATGGCAAGGAGAGAAAGAAGTTATTGAAAACGTTCAGAAAATAAAATTACAAATTGAAGATCTTAAATTACAAGCCACCAATTTTGAGAAGCAAGGTGATTATGGCAAAGTAGCCGAGATTCGTTACGGAAAAATAAAAGAAGCGGAAGCCAAACTGGAAGAGGTTGAAAAGAAATTAGGAGAAGCAAAAGCAAGTGGCTCGCAATTAGTAAAAGAAGAAGTAGATAGCGAAGATATTGCTGCTGTGGTTAGCGCATGGACAGGAATTCCGGTTACACGTATGCTTCAAAGCGAAAAAGAAAAATTACTTCACTTGGAAGCCGAACTTCACAAACGCGTGGTTGGTCAGCACGATGCCATTGAAAGTATTGCCGATGCTGTTAGAAGAAGTAGAGCCGGTTTACAGGATAATAAAAAACCAATTGG
>JAGPDW010000095.1:0-11727 GCA_018057345.1 Bacteroidia bacterium
GATACAAATTCAGGAGATCTCTTCAAAAAATTCAATTCCCCTGATAAAATGATCCATTTAGGGTGGGGACATTTAGCCAATTTTAAAAGCGAAGAGCATATTACCAAAGAACTTCCGGCGCAAAAAAATTTCTTAGAAAATTTGATCTCAAACGGATTAAAAGATCTTACCGTAATTGGAACCTGCTTGGAATACGGCATGCGCGAAGGTTGTTTGCGCGAAGATATGCCCAGCGAACCAAGCATTGCCTACCCCATTGCTAAAAATAAATTGCGCTTAGAATTAGAAGCTTTAAAAAACAAAACGCCCTTCAACTTTAAATGGGTGCGCTTGTTTTATATGTACGGAACAGGCCAAAGTGAGAAGTCGATCATACCTCTTTTACAAAAGGCTCTAGCTGCAAATGAGCCAACGTTCAATATGAGTAAGGGAGACCAAATGCGTGATTATTTGGACGTTACAACCATTTCGGAAAATATTGTTATATTCGCAATGCAACAAAAAGTGGAGGGTATTATTAATTGCAGCAGCAATAACCCCATTAGCATAAAAGAATTAGTAGAGAATTATTTAAAAGAACATAATAAACACATAAATTTAAATTTGGGATTTTATCCCTACCCCGATTACGAACCAATGAAGTTTTGGGGAGATAATACAAAACAACTAAACATAATTAAAGATGAATCCGGTAGAACAATTTAAAAAAGAGCGCGAAGAATTAGTAAAAAGCTTTGGCACTAATAAAGAATTAAAAGACGCTGCGGCGCAATTCAATAATATTTCAAATAGAGATCGTTACTCATACAACTTTACGTGGATGGGACGCCCTATCATTCAATATCCGCAGGATATGATAGCGATGCAAGAATTGCTTTGGGAATTGAAGCCGGATCTTATTGTAGAAACAGGGATCGCTCATGGTGGATCATTGATATTTTATGCTTCCATCATGGAATTGATAGGTAAAGGTGAAGTATTAGGAGTTGACATTGACATACGCGAACATAACCGTAAGGAAATTGAAGCGCATCCAATGGCAAAACGCATTAAAATGATCCAGGGTTCTGCTATCGACCCTGCAATAGTTGCAGAAGTTGCAAAACATGTTGCAGGTAAAAAAACTGTAATGGTTCTTTTAGATTCAAATCACACACACGATCACGTATTATCTGAATTACAGATGTACGCTAATTTTACAACAGTAGGTTCATACTGCGTTGTGTTTGACACTATTGTTGAAGATCTTCCAAAAGGAATGTACGATCGCCCTTGGGATGTAGGTAACAATCCAAAAACTGCGGTATTTGAATATTTGAAAAGCCATCCAAATTTTGTGATCGACAAGCAAATTGACAATAAATTATTGATCAGTGTTGCCCCTGATGGTTATTTAAAACGCGTGAAGTAATTTCAAATGGAACAGCCTTTAGTAAGCATTTGTATTCCTGTTTACAACGGCGAACAATTTATTGACGAGACAGTTCAATGCTGCCTTGCGCAAACTCACAAGAATATAGAAATTCTTTTTTCTGATAATTGTTCTACGGATAAAACCTTGGAACTTATCAGAAAATATAATGATCCTCGCATCAAGATCTATTCTAACGACACCAACATTGGGCTTCTGGCTAATTTTAAAAAATGTTTTACCTATGCTACCGGAAAGTATATGTCGTTTTTGGGCGCCGATGATGGTATGGAACCAACTTGCATTGAAAAAGCGGTAAACATTTTAGAAGCTCCCGAAAATAAAGATGTGGTTCTTGTAAATACCTTCATTCAAATTATCGACGAGCAAAGCAAAACTGTATATACCAAAAAATTTATTTTTGGTGGCGGAAAGATCTCGGGCAAATGGGGAATTCGTTCGAACTTTTTATATGGTTCAAATACCATTGGCGAACCAAACGGATCGGTGTGGCGAAAAGAAACCTACGATAAAATTCCGGAACCAAAATTCCGAAACGGAAATACATGGACAACCGATCTTGACATGAAGTTTGAATTAATGCTTTATGGCAATGGTTATGTTATTCCTGAGGCATTAGGAAAATTTCGTTTATCGAATCAATCAACAAGTAAAAAAGAATTAAAATTCTCACAAGCAAAATTATTCCGTGAGTACGCCTTGGCTTTATACCGAGACAAACGTTATAACATGTCGTACTTTTTTGTGATCACTGCTACCCTGAACTCTTTGTTGCTCGAAATTGCACGGAATGTGTTTTACCTTCTTTTCATTAAGAAAAATAAAAAATAACCAACGCTTTTTTTTTTGCCACGGAGACACCAAGACACGGAGGGCATAAAACGTTTTTCGTGAACTTCGTGCAAAAATTTCGTGACCTTCGTGGTTAAAAAGGGTGATTACTTATAGATCTCCTTTTTCGCAGCCAATAACGTATTCTTCAAAAGCGAAGCTATGGTCATTGGTCCTACTCCACCGGGAACGGGAGTTATAAAAGAACATTTAGGAGCCACTTCATCAAATTTTACATCACCTTTTAATTTAAAACCACTTTTGGTTTCGGTGCTTGTAACGCGCGTTGTTCCAACATCAATTACCACAGCGCCTTGTTTGATCATATCCGCGGTTAAAAATTCGGGTTTACCTAAAGCACAAATAACAATATCAGCTTGTTTGGTAAAAGAGGCAATATCTTTTGTTTTGCTATGGCAAATAGTAACGGTGCAATTGGCAAAGGCATTGTTTTTTGCCATTAAAATGCTCATGGGCGAACCAACAATATTACTTCGGCCAATTACTACGCAATGTTTTCCGGCAGTTTCAATTTTGTAACGTTTAATGAGTTCTACAATTCCATTTGGTGTTGCGCTTATATACGAAGGTAAACTCAACACCATTTTACCAACGTTAACCGGATGAAATCCATCAACGTCTTTTGCAGGATCAACCGCTTCAATTATTTTTTGTTCATCAATGTGTTTTGGTAAAGGCATTTGAACAATGTAGCCATCAATGTCTTTATCGGCATTTAATTTATGTACAGTAGCTAATAGTTCAGCCTCTGTAATTTCATTGGTATGACGGATCAAGGTTGAATTGAATCCCACATTTTCGCACGCTTTTATTTTTGCTGCCACGTATGTTTCGCTGCCACCATCATTACCAACAAGTACTGCTGCTAAATGCGGTTGCTTTCCACCGTTGGAAATAATGGTTTTTACTTCTGCTGCAATTTCGCTTTGTAATTGCAATGAGATCTTTTTTCCGTCAATTAATTCCATTAGTATTGTTCTATTTTTTTAAATTTATATGTATTTGAACCATGTAGTTTCGAAGTTAAAAGAACCATCTCCGCGATTACTGGTAACTTTTGATTTGCAAAATTGTATGCTGAGTCCCCTTTTACAACATTAATAGGTTTGCTAACAAATTCAAATTTAGTTTTACCTATGTACAAATGCTTATCGTTGTATCTTACTGTTCCCTTCCATGAATTTGTGCATCCATCTGCATTTGTCCAACCACCGTAAACACCATGCTTTCCGCTTTTAGGTATTATAATATAAACCTTAGAACAAAAACAATCATTAAGTGTCTCACCAGCCCAGAAACCATACATATCTATGGGGTGATGAATTATTTTTTTACATGTAGAGTTCACAATGCAAAATGATATTACAAGAAATGAATATAAAATACTATGTAATTTCTTTTTGCTCATTCAACATTCATAACTCATAATTCATAATTATTTCCCCGGCATCTTAGGCATATTGCGCATCATTTTTGCCATGGCATTTTTATCATTCATCATGCGCATCATTTTGCGGGTTTCTTCAAACTGCTTTAGTAATTTATTTACTTCGGTAATGCCTTGTCCGCTACCTTTTGCAATTCTTTGTTTACGTGCTCCGTTAAGTAATTCAGGTTTCAATCTTTCTTGTGGTGTCATTGATGAAATGATGGCTTCAATTCCTTTAAAGGCATCGTCGTTAATATCTACATCCTTAATTGCTTTTCCAACGCCCGGTATCATTCCCACAAGATCCTTTAGGTTACCCATTTTTTTGATCTGTTGTAATTGGGCAATAAAATCGTTGAAGTCGAATTTATTTGTGGCAATTTTTTTGGAAAGTTTGCGCGCTTCTTCTTCGTTAAATTGTTCTTGTGCGCGTTCAACTAAAGTTACAACGTCGCCCATTCCCAAAATTCTATCGGCCATACGCTCCGGATAAAATACATCCAGTGCGTCCATCTTCTCGCCGGTACCAACAAATTTGATCGGTTTATTTACAATGCTCTTAATTGAAAGTGCAGCTCCGCCGCGTGTATCACCATCCAATTTTGTAAGGATAACACCATTAAAATCCAAGCGATCGTTAAATGCTTTGGCAGTATTCACAGCATCTTGTCCTGTCATACTATCCACCACAAATAAAATTTCGTTCGGCTTGATCGCTTTTTTCAAATTAGCGATCTCGGTCATCATGGTTTCATCCACTGCTAAACGACCCGCAGTATCTATTAACACAACAGAGTTGCCATTTTCTTTGGCTTGCTTTAAAGCCGCCTCTGCAATTTTGATCGGATCTTTTTCTTCTTTATTACTAAAAACATCTACTTCAATTTGCGCGCCTAACACGTGTAATTGATCAATGGCGGCAGGACGATAAACGTCACACGCCACCATCAAAGGTTTTTTTCCTTTTTTTGTTTTTAAATAATTGGCAAGCTTACCTGTGAATGTTGTTTTACCCGAACCTTGTAAACCACTCATTAAAATAATGGTTGGATTTCCGGCTAAGTAAATATCTTCTTTAACGCCACCCATTAATTGCACTAATTCATCATGTGCAATTTTGATCATGAGTTGACCCGGCGAAACAGCTGTGAGCACATTTTGGCCCATGGCTTTTTCTTTAACCGTATCGGTAAATGTTTTTGCTACTTTGTAATTAACGTCGGCATCCAATAAGGCCTTACGAACTTCCTTAAGGGTTTCGGCAACGTTTATTTCGTTAATTTTTCCCTGCCCTTTTAATATCTTAAAGGCTCTATCTAACTTATCACTTAAACTATCGAACATGTGTTTAAAATTGGAGGCATAAAGATAGTGAAAAAACAGAACTATTTAAGGAGTTTTTAGCCCCCGCCGGTTAGCTCACATACCAAAATGCCACATGGGCATATGCGCGAAATACTCTTTCATTTTAGTAAAAGCTGGCTTTGTGAGAGCCAATTGCAAGCTCAAATTCAGCGTTAATACATGAACTTTGTCGTGAAGTAGTATTATAGGATCAGATTCCATTGACGAATACAATTTTACCTTTGGATCTAAGTAAAAATAACTCGCATTAAATCCAACGATCCAATCTACATAATCCATTTCTTTGAAAATATATTTAAAGCCAACTTCCGGCTTTACTAGAAAATAAGAAACATCGTTAGTGTGGAAATCAGCAAATGTGAAAGACGGGATCGGACTTGCTGTTGAACTATAGCTTGCTAATACGTAAGATGATCGATAATCATATGCAAAATTTAGGAGTCCTAATCCTATTTTAGTTTGAAAAGTAATATTGTCTACATTAAAAAATCGTGAATACCCTAACGAGTACGAAAGCAATTCCAGATCAGAGGTAGTATGGCCGTCGGCAAAAATGCTTAGTGAATACGAATCTACTTTATGTTTTATAAAGTTGTTAAGCGAATCATTTGAAACATGAAGTAAGCTGAGTTCAAAATCTAGGCTAATAGCATTCTGTGGGTTTACAATGTATTCACCGCCTGCTTTAAGGTTAAAACCCGGTTTAGCCTTTCCAAATGCATTATGCAAATTATTACTTTTTGAAAAAGAACCCAAAGGAACAGCAGCTCCAATGCCATAATAGAGATTAAACTTATGATCTACATTTATTTGAGAGAACAATTGCGTAGAAATAAGGATAAAAGATAGAAAGAGGTTTTTCATGTCGAATAACATTTCTAAATTTATAGAAAATTAACTACAAACAAAACAATTCTGTGAGTCACGAAATGTACATGAAACGCACACTTGAGCTCGCCCAAAAAGGCTTAGGCTTTGTTTCGCCAAATCCATTGGTGGGTTGTGTAATTGTGAAGGATGATAAAATTGTTGCAGAAGGTTATCACCAAAAATATGGTGAAGCGCACGCAGAAGTAAATGCCATACATAATTTGCCTTCTAACATTCATCCAAAAGATTGTACTTTATATGTAAATCTGGAACCATGTTGTCACCATGGAAAAACCCCTCCATGCGCTGATCTTATAATAAGTAAAGGATTTAAAAAAGTTGTTGTTTGTAATGTTGATCCAAATCCATTGGTTGCAGGTAAAGGAATAGAAAAATTAAAACAAGCAGGCATTGAAGTTACACAAGGCATTTGCGAACAAGAAGGACGCTATTTGAACCGACGATTTTTTACGTTTCATGAAAAAAAACGGCCATACATTATTTTAAAATGGGCGCAAACAGCAGATGGCTTTATAAGCAGATGGCCAATTCCAAAAAATAGATCTGAGAATAAAATTTCGGGAGAAGAAGCGCAAAAATTAGTTCATCAAATGCGCGCGAATGAAGATGCGATCTTGGTAGGAAAAAATACGGTGCTAAATGATGATCCTTATTTAAATACGCGTTTGGCTGAAGGAAAAAATCCAATGCGCATCATTATTACTGGCGAAGAAATTCCTTTCAATTATAATATATTTAATGAAGATGCACGAATTGTAGTGTTCAATTCGTTTAAAACTGAAGTAAAAGATCATGTGCATTATATAAAACTAAAACCGGGTAATGTTGTTCCTAAGATCCTCGAAAGCCTATATAAAGTGGGCGTTTCAAGTGTTTTGGTTGAGGGCGGATTATTTACACTATCGTCGTTTATTGTAGCAGGAATGTGGGATGAGCAGCATGTATTTGTAAACCCGAAACTGAACTTTGGCCAAGGAATAAAAGCCCCAAAAACCATTTTAAACGCTGATTTTCAGTTAGTTGGAAACGATGAATATCACCTCATTCCTAACACTAGAAGTTCAAAATAAATGCATTTTTGCATTGGATTATTGAATATTTCACGTATATTTGCATCCCTCAAAAAAGGGAAAGTTTTAACCAGTAAGATTTAGAAGTTATGTCAAGAATTTGTCAACTAACAGGAAAAAAAGCGATGGGTGGGAACAAAGTATCGTTCTCAAACAGCAAATCGAAGCGTCAGTTCAAGGTAAACTTGAAACGCAAACGTTTTTTTGTTCCAGAAACTAACGAGTGGGTTACATTACGTGTATCTACTTCAGCATTAAAAAATATTAACAAAAAAGGGATCTTCGCTTGCTTAAAAGAAGCAAAAGCTAAAGGTGTCCTTGCATCATAATAATACGAGTCATGGCAAAAAAAGGAAATAGAATACAAGTGATTTTAGAGTGCACCGAACACAAAGACAGTGGTAAGGCAGGTACTTCACGTTACATCACAACAAAAAACAAAAAGAACACAACTGAGCGTATCGAGATCAAAAAATACAATCCGATATTGAAGAAGATGACCGTTCATAAAGAAATTAAATAATCTACTAAAGATACAAGAACATGGCAAAGAAAGTAGTTGCAACGCTAAAATCAGGTAAAGGAAAAGACTTTACTAAAGTTATTAAAATGGTAAGATCGCCTAAAACGGGTGCTTATACATTTAAAGAAGAGATCGTACACAACGATCACATCGCTGATTTTTTGAAAGATAAATAATAGAATTATAATGTTCCAATTAAAATTCTTTCCCACTACAGGAAAGAATTTTTTATTTTAGCACATACCTTAAACCACAGAATGGGATTTTTTTCAAATATATTTTCAAAGGAGAACAAGGAAAGCCTTGACCAGGGCCTTACTAAGACAAAAGAAAGTTTTTTTGGGAAATTATCGCGCGCTATTGCAGGTAAAAGTAGTATTGACACAGAGGTTCTCGATAATCTGGAAGAGATCTTAATTAGTGGAGATGTTGGCGTAAAAACAACACTTAAAATAATTGAGCGTATTGAGGAGCGTGTAAAGCGAGATAAATATGTTACCACAAACGAACTGAATTCATTATTAAAAGATGAAGTAAGCGCGGTATTGGATGAGAATAAAAGTCGCCATGCTTTAATTGATTTTGCCGGGCCACTTACAAAAACACCTTACGTTATTTTAGTTGTAGGTGTAAATGGTGTAGGAAAAACCACCACCATTGGAAAAATGGCCTATCAGTTTAAACAAGCCGGAAAAAAAGTAATGCTTGGTGCGGCAGATACATTTAGAGCTGCTGCCGTTGAGCAATTAACTATTTGGAGCGAGCGCGTGGGAGTTGATATTGTGAGCCAAGGCATGGGTGCCGATCCTGCCAGTGTTGCGTTTGATACTTTGAGCAGTGCTCAAGCAAAAAACATGGATGTTGTAATTATTGATACAGCGGGGCGCTTGCACAATAAAGTAAATTTGATGAACGAGTTGAGCAAGATAAAGAACGTAATGAAGAAAATTATTCCCGATGCACCACATGAAATACTTTTGGTATTAGATGGAAGCACCGGACAAAATGCAGTAGAGCAATGCAAACAGTTTACAGCAGCTACAGATGTAAATGCGTTAGCAGTAACAAAGTTGGATGGAACCGCCAAAGGAGGCGTTGTTATAGGTATTTCCGATGAATTTAAGATTCCTGTTAAATACATAGGCGTAGGTGAAAAAATGACAGACTTACAGCTATTTAACGCTAAAGAATTCGTCGACAGCCTGTTCAAACACTAGTTTTTATACCGCCCATCCCTAAATTCCTTTAGAGAATTCCCGTTTTTTTATATCTTTGGTTAAACTTAAAAATTTAATCACATGAAGAAAATCTACTTAGTATTAAGTGCAGTGGCCATCTCTTTTGGTTCATACGCACAATTAAGCTTAACAAAAGCCGCTAACGAGCCTGTTGCCGGCGATAGTAAAATTGTCAAAGGTTTTGACTCAATAGGTGTTGTTCCAAAAAATACAGGAGCAGGCTTGAATTGGAATTTTAGTTCACTTGCTCAAAACACAGTTAACGCTACTACTACATTTTCTGCTGCCGCTTCAATTCCTTCAAGTACTCTTTTTCCGGGATGCACAGTTGTTGAAAATACACCAAGCGGCGATAAGAATTTTTGGAAAGCCGCAAGCACACCAAGTACTCAGTTTGAAATGTTGGGGATCAATAACTCATTAGGGATTGAATTTAATTTTAATACAGATCCACTAGTAATGGTAGTTTGGCCTGCAACAATGGGTTATAACATGACTGATATTGGAACAGGAACAATGTCAGCTTTCTCAAACACTGGTACAGTAGCGTCAACCCTAACGATGCAAGGAAGTGGTACCGGAACTATCGTTTTACCGGGTAGCCTCACTTACACAAATGTTTTGCAAACCAAATCGACTCAAACTTTATATGCTGTAGTTCCTTCTCTTGGTTATACTATTAGTGTTTTAAGTACTGGTTATGCTTATTATGCGGGCACACAAAAATTTCCTTTAGTTACTGTTAACTACGAAAAATCGACTTTAAATTCTGCTTTCGGACCAACCGTAACAAATACTGCTAAAATAGAAATGAATGGCAACGTAATTACGGTGGGCATCAACGAAGTTAATTTTGATGCAGACTTTACTATGTTTCCAAATCCTGCAAAAGATAACTTTAGTGTTAACTTAAGCAATGCATCTAACGATAAAGGAACCGTTGAAATTTATAATGAACTTGGTCAACTTGCAAAACGCGTTGATCTTGGTAATGAGTCGGTGATCAAAACAACTATTTCGGTAGCTGATCTTAAACCAGGTATTTATATTGTGAAAACCAATATCGGTAAAAGAACATCTTCACGTAAATTGATCGTTGAATAATTTATAATTGATAGAAAATAAAAAGTCCCGAGTTTAAAACTCGGGACTTTTTTTATGATCAAATTTTATTAAACCGTCATGATCTCTTTTTCTTTTTGCTGAATGTGTGTGTCAATTTTTGCAACACTTCCGTCAGTTAATGCTTGTATCTTGGTTTCAGCGCCTTTTGCTTCATCTTCGGGTAATCCGGCTTTTTGTAATTTCTTTACATTCTCAATAGAATCCTTACGAATATTTCTAATTCCAATTTTTGCATCTTCACCTAACGACTTTGCCGTTTTTGTAAGATCCTTTCTGCGCTCTTCGGTTAAAGGGGGAACAACAATACGAATGATCACGCCATCGTTTTGTGGATTGAAACCCAAATTAGCCGCTTGAATTGCTTTTTCAATGGGCGTTAACATTGATTTTTCCCAAGGCTGAATGATAAGGGTTCTTGAATCTTGCGTATTTACACTGGCAGTATTGCTAAGCGCTACTTTACTTCCATAATAGTCTACCTGAACATTTTCTAACATAGCAGGATTTGCTTTTCCGGCTCTTACTTTTATCAATTCTGCTTCCAAGTGCTTAATGGATTTTTCCATTAGATCCTTGGTGCTGTTTAATATGGTTTGAATATCGCTCATAAGGGTAATTTTATGTAAAAATAGTGATTTTTATACTGCTACTGCAGCTTTTATATGCGGATGCGGGTCATAATTCTCTAAACTAAAATCCTCGAATTTAAAATCAAAGATGTCCTTTACCGCAGGGTTTATCTTCATTTGTGGTAATGACCTAAGATCACGCGTTAATTGCAGTTTTGCTTGCTCAATATGATTGGAGTATAAATGCGCATCGCCTAAGGTATGAACAAACTCACCCGGCTTAAGATCGCAAACCTGTGCTACCATCATTGCTAAAAGTGCATAGGATGCAATATTAAAAGGAACTCCTAAAAATATATCTGCACTACGTTGATATAACTGACAACTTAATTTTCCGTTGGCCACATAAAATTGAAAGAACGCATGACAAGGTGGTAATTTCATTGTTTCAATATCCGCTACATTCCATGCGCTTACAATTAATCTTCTTGAGTCTGGATTTTTTTTGATCATGTTTATTACTTGCGTAATTTGATCAATAGATGTTCCATCTCTCTTTGGCCAATTGCGCCATTGGTGCCCGTAAACAGGGCCTAGATTTCCATCGTTATCTGCCCAATCGTCCCAAATGCTTACGCCATTCTCCTTAAGGTATTTGATATTTGTGTCACCCTTTAAGAACCATAACAATTCGTGGATGATAGATTTGGTGTGAAGTTTTTTTGTAGTTAATAACGGAAAACCTTGTGCAAGGTCGTAACGCATTTGATAACCAAATACGCTTATAGTTCCTGTGCCTGTTCGGTCTTCCTTTTTTACACCGTGCTCTAGCACGTGTTTCATTAGATCGTGATATTGTTTCATTTCAGGTTATAAAATTAAAAAAACCCCTGCTTTTTACAGGGGGTTCTTTCACATTTTTATAACAATTTATGATACTTTTTCTCTCTTATCCGCCGTAGCCAAAGGCTAAGGTGGATTATTTCAATAAAGTAACGTGTCCTTTGAACTCTTTTTTACCTACACCATTGTCGCCGATCACTTTTACGCTGTAGATATATACTCCATCTGCTGCTTTTTGACCTTTAACGGTTCCATCCCATCCTTTGTTGATGTCTTTTGTTGAATAAACTAACGTGCCCCAACGATCATAGATCTGCATGACATAACCTTCTGTTTTTAAGCCAAGGCCTTTTACATTGAATACATCATTGATATTATCATCATTTGGTG
>JAGPDW010000096.1:0-11723 GCA_018057345.1 Bacteroidia bacterium
ATGTAAAAGATGGGCAAAAACACGCCGCCAACTTTATTGTAAAAGAATTAGAGAAGAGCAAGGCAAAACCACTATTTACTACAACCTTCTTGCAGCCTTACTCGCATCAGGTAAATACATTCCCAAAAAAAGTAGAAGTAAAAGTAAATGGTAAGAAATTAATTCCGGGGAGAGATTTTATTATTGATCCTAATTGCGAAACCATTAAGGGGAAATGGGAATTAGAAAAAAAGGATAGCGTAAACTATGTTTGTAAAGATAAAAGCAAAGCTTGCTCGGTTAAGCTTGTAAAAAAATTAACGCATAGCGTGAGTTTGTTTCATATGAAACCTGCTAAGATCGAATTATTGCGCTCAAGATTTCCAAATGACATTAAAGATATTGAACTGGATATTGAATCGGTTTTTATAGAAGATTTTAAAACAAATAATATTGGTGCTTTTATTGAGGGTGAAAATAACGATTCGATGGTTGTATTTACGGCGCATTACGATCATTTGGGAGCTATGGGAAAGAACTGTTATTTTCCGGGAGCCAATGATAACGCCAGCGGAACAAGCATGGTTTTGAACTTTGTAAAATACTATTCAGAACATAAACCTAAATATAAAACAGTTTTTATCTTTTTTTCGGGTGAAGAGATAGGTTTGCTTGGATCAAAATATTTTACTACCCATCCTTCTATTGATCTTAAAAAAGTAAAATTTTTAATTAACCTTGATCTTTTAGGTACAGGCGACGATGGCATGATGGTGGTGAACGGCGCTATTTTTACAAAGCAATTTGAATTGCTTGAGAAAATAAATAAAGAGAAACAATTGGTAAAAGAGATCAAGAAAAGAGGAAAGGCTCAAAATAGCGATCACTATTGGTTCACCGAATTGGGAGTGCCTTCATTTTTTATTTACACATTGGGTGGCGTTTCGTTCTATCATGATATTGATGATGTAGAAAAAACATTGCCGCTTACCGATTACAAGGATGTGTTTAAACTCCTGACGGAATTTGCTGAAAAGCTTTAAGATCTTTTCGTCACAAAGGCACAAAGTTTTATTTACAACCATTGATGATATTTTTACCACCAAGACACGGAGACACGGTTCAGGGTTAAAAACATGAATATGTCGCCCCTAAAGGGGCTTTGTTGTTGTATTGGATTTGTATTTTACCAACATGTCGTCCCTACGGGACTATTTCAAAACACCGAAATGAATTTTATACAAATCCCAGTTCCATAGGAGCTGCATAGGGACTATTTCAAAACAAGAAAGTGCATTTATATAATTTCACAGCTCCGTACGAGCGGCATATTGGTAACCCCCGAAGGGGGCAAAAAAACAATAGTGATCAGAACCCCTTTAGGGGTGACATATTGGTTCACATTGATGATAAAAATATTCCGTTGCGGAACAATGCATTTGCGTCTTCGTGCCTTTGTGGCTCTTATTAAACCGTTGAATTCTCTTTTTTCTTGAAGATCAAACGTACTACCGGAATGGCGGTTAAGATAATGAGTGTGATAAAAATATAACCCATGTAATTGGTAATACCCGGAAAGAGCGTTACCAAATAATACCCAATGGAAGCTAAGCCGAAGATCCATAATATTGCTCCCACAATATTAAACAGCATGAATTTTGAAAAATTTACTTTTACCACACCGGCAATAATGGGTGCAAAGGTTCGTATCACAGGTAAAAAACGCGCGAGAATTAAAGTAGCATTGCCGCCGTACTTTTGATAGTATTTATTAGTCGCTTCCAAATGCTTTTTCTTAAAGAATAAAGTTTCCTTTCGTTCATATAAACGTTCGCCTGCTTTTTTGCCGAACCAATAACCAAACATATTTCCAACAACAGCTGCAATGGTCATTAAAATAACCAAGGGAATAAAATCCACATTTAATAAGCTCGGTTGCGATTTACAAAGAATACCTGCGAGTAAAATTAAATTATCTCCCGGTAAAAAAAATCCAACTAATAATCCTGTTTCGGCAAAGATCACAAACAACAATAACCATAAACCACCATATTGAATGATGCTTTGAGGGTCGGTTAATGTTTTAAGAAATTCCCACATACTACCACGAAGGTAAGATTAAAAAACAAGAAGAAAATTACACTAAGCGTTAAGAGATGCTTATTTCTTTATCAGTTTGCGGGAATCAAGTGTTTTACCGTTTTGATCTTTTATCTGCAAAATATAAATGCCGTTTGCCTCATTTGAAATATCAATAGCGGTTTCAGAAGCACAACTTCCTTTGCTAACTAATTTACCCGAAATGTCGGTAACAGTATAAGTGGCTTTATTTACATTATTCATCTTTAAATTATAAATACCGCCAGAAGGATTTGGACTTAAACTTATATCACTATTTGAGATCATCTGATCAAGAACAGCTGTTAAAGTTACATCCTGCGTTGGTCCAATAACTTTATTGATCACCCAATTATTTGGATCGCATGTAATACCGATCACGGTTCCTAAAACAGGAAATGAATACACCTCAGTTGTATTACTATGCATTACTCTTACAATAGTATCCGCAGCACTCGTACGCTGAATTCGATATTCCATTGGCGTTATAAATAGCGGAACAGAAGATGGAAAAGAGGTGCTTTGAGTTGATTTAATAACGGCAGTATTCCCAACAAAATTCCAGCTCACATCAAACGTTGGATATCCTTGTCCGTAATACCATTGATTAAAAAATTGCGTTGGATTAATAGACGTTTGCGCTTGATAATAATTTTGAAAATCGATAGCAGAGGCTGTGCTGTTCTTATACGTATTTTGAAAACCACGCAAAGTTTGGAACCATAAAGAATCGTTATTTGTTACAAAACGTAAGGTGTGAATAATTGCACCGCCTTTGTCATACGTTAGTCGGCTACTAAAAATACGTGTTGAATTTAATGTATCATTACCTGTAAAAAAGATACTCCCTCCCGCCTGACTCATTACATTTGTGTGAGCACTATTCAAATTTGTTGCAAAGTTAGGTAAATCTAAATATTGCGCGGTTAAATGTTCAGCGTATGATGCAAAACCTTCGTTGATCCAAATATCTCCCCAGCTTTTACATGTTACATTATCTCCCCACCATTGATGTCCGAGTTCGTGTGCATCAATATAATAATCAAAAAAACCAAGGCTTGTCATCGTTTGATGTTCCATTCCTCCACTAAAGGGCGCCATGCAATGTCCGTATTTTTCTTTGTAGAACGGATACATGCCAAATGTTTTGCAAAAGAAATTCATTACTTGTGGCATTTTATTTAATTCTACCTTTTGCGAATTTATCCAAGAAGTATTATTAATAGCATTATCGTAAATATAATTTTGGATCAAAATAGAATCCGGTCCTATATACAAAGGCTTGGCGTACAAATTATATTCTTTATATCGTGCAATAGCAACCGAGATCAAATAATAATCGATCATATTCCTGCTCTGCCACTCGTATCGTTTTTTATTTCCAACGATCACTACATTTTTAAGCAAGCCGTTGGACCCTACTTTATTTGTTGAATCGGTTGTAACATACACCCAACTCGAATCAATTTTATCGGTTAAAATTTGCTTACACGGCCACCAATGATATGCCGCAACAGCTTCGCTTAAACTCCATGTAACTTGGTTTCCCCAAGAACCTGAAGTTGCATTACTAAATCCACTTCCAATAGCTGCTGCTCCAACCGGTGGTGTTCCTTTATAATAAATAGTTACGGTAAAACTTTGTCCGTTTGGAATTGCTATGCTTGGTTTTATTTTTACGGCGCTATCTACGCGTGTAGCCGTAACTAAATTCCCATTAAATCGAATAGAATCGATGGTATGATTCTCATGCAACAAACACATAAATGTATCCATGGCTGCGGCTGTAACTTTAGCAACCGTTTTTACTCCTCCGGAAACAAACTTGGTAGTTCGTTCTAAATTCAACATAAAGTGAACAAACTTTACATCGTACTTTAATTCGTGAGATATATTTGGAAGCAAAGCGCTGGTTGATTTTTCATGATCTATTAATTGCTGAGCCATTGCTTGCTTCGCTTTCGCACATTTATGTTCCTGCGCGAAAACCACTGAAGAAATAGAAATAAGGGCTATAAGAAAAATGTTTTTCATACGGTAACTGATTTATCGCAATTTACGTCAAAAAAAGCATAAAAACCAGCTCATTAACAGGCACAATTTTGGTTTTTTGCCCTTGTAGAAAACAAAATTGCTTACTTTTGCAGCCATGATCACCTATAATCCAAAAGATTGGTTCACACTAATAATCCAGTTTCACAAAAGTGATACCTTTAGAAAACTAATTCCTTCAATGCTCGCTCTTGGTGTGTTTAGCGGCCTTGTTGTTACTGCGGATATTTATCTTTACGATTGGTCTTTTAAAAATAGCAGTATTGTACACTCCATTTTAGGTTTTGCTTTATCTATGCTTTTGGTATTTCGAACAAATACAGCTTATGAGCGTTGGTGGGAAGGTAGAAAGGCGTGGGGAGATGCAGTGAACAATTCGCGCAACTTTATTTTAAAAATAAATGCATTTGTAAAAAATGCTACTTCCAAAAAAGAATTGGCTTCACTGATCATTAACTACAACTACATTTTAAAAAATCATTTAAGAGCGAAAGAAGCGACCTATGTTGCTCCACATCTTCCAAAAGAATTGCTTGATGAACTATCAACAGCAAGTCATAAACCCAACGTTGTAGCCAAACATTTGTATGCTAAAATAAACAGCCTTTTCTTAAATAAAGAAATTGGCGACACTCAACTATTATTGCTGAACGACGAAGCTAGATCGTTCACTAATATTTGTGGAATCTGTGAAAGGATCAAAAACACGCCAATTCCCTACTCTTACAACCTCTTTCTTAAAAAGATCATCTTCCTTTACGTATTTACAATTCCCTTTATGTTCGGTCCTGATTTTAGATACGCAACCATTGCTGTTTCAATGGCCATTTTATATGTGTTTGCCAGTATCGAGCTAATTGCCGAAGAAATTGAAGACCCATTTGGTGAAGATGATAATGATTTACCATTAGATGACATTTGCGACAGAATAGAAACAAATTTAAATGAGATCATAAAATAACATGCTAAAAAACGATTTGATACTAAAAGCAGCAAGAGGTGAACAAGTTGAACGAGTTCCAATTTGGTTGATGCGCCAGGCCGGAAGAATTTTACCTGAGTATAGGGCCACACGTGCTAAAGCAAAGAATTTTATTGAGTTCGTAAAAAATCCCGAGTTAGCTTGTGAAGTTACCATTCAACCGGTTGATATTTTAGGTGTAGATGCGGCTATTATTTTCAGTGATATTTTAGTGATCCCTGAAGCTATGGGTTTGCCTTATCAAATGATAGAAGCAAAAGGACCTTGGTTTGAAAATACAATTAAGAATAAAGCCGACGTTGATGCCATGCGTATTGCAAATGCGGGCGATCTGGATTATGTGATACAAGCCTTGCGTTTAGCAAAACAAGGATTGAATGGCCGCGTGCCCTTAATTGGTTTTTGTGGTGCGCCGTGGACCATTTTATCATACATGGTTGAAGGAAGCGGCAGTAAAACATTTAGTAAAGCCAAACAATTTTTATATACTCAGCCCGAATTAGCGCACGCGTTATTAGATAAAATAACCAAAAGCAGCATCAATTATTTAAAAGGGCAAATTGAAGCAGGCGCTGATATGGTGCAATTGTTTGATTCATGGGCAGGCGTTTTAAGTGAAAAACAGTATTACGAGTTTGGATTAAAATACATTTCGCAAATAGTTGAGGCAATAAAACCTTTAGCACCGGTTACCGTTTTTGCAAAAGACGCGCATTATGCACTTAAAAAAATAAGTGAAACCAATTGCAGTACCATTGGGTTGGACTGGACCATTGATCCTGCCAAAGCAAGAACTGAAGCCGGAAAAAATGTAACGCTGCAAGGAAATACAGATCCGTGTTTATTGTATGCCGATGAAAAGACTATTTCCAAAGAAACTGAGATCATGCTTAAGGCTTTTGGAAAACAAAGATACATTTGCAATTTAGGGCATGGTTTGTATCCTGATATTGACAAAGAGAAGGTGAAGTTCTTTGTGAATTTTGTGAAGGAGTTTAAGGTGTAAGTTTTTTTAACCACAGAGACCTTCGGTCTCACGGAGGTTTACACAGGGGACACAGAGAAAAAACTGTGTTTAATAATTAGGCGTTTCGTGAGCTCCGTGTACTCTGTGAACTCTGTGGTTTCTGCCTCTAAAAAAATCGTATACTAAAGTTGCATTCAAATTTTTTCCCCGACTGTAATTCAATAATTCCCTTTTTTGTATTAAGATCGCCTGATGCATTTACACTATCTGTAATTCCGTACCATGGCTCCAGACAAACAAATTCATTACAACCCTTTTTACTCCAAATACCAAAGTAAGGCCAGCCATTACAGTTAATTTCAACACCTTTTCCCGTAGGAGAGATCAGGCTTATTGCATCAATTTGAGAATTCTCGAATATTAAAGCATCCTTATCAAATAAAGAAGAGTTTAAATTTAATTCGCCATTGGTTAAGTGTAACTTCTCCTTTGTTTCGCTGAGTAATCCATCACTTAAAACAGTTGTTTGATATTCTCTAGCCTGATCAAATTTCAATGTATAGTCCTCAAACTTTTCGTGATCCTCTATAGGAACTTTAAATCCAGGATGTGCGCCAATACTAAAAAACAAATTCTGTAAAGAAGGATTTGTTACTTCATAAGTACATGTCACCATATCCTCTTCTAAAGCATATTTGATCATCAAGCTAAAATCAAAAGGATATATTTTATTTATTTCCACATCACTCACCAATTTAAAACATATCTTCTTCTCACTTTGAGAGATGCATTTGAATTCTTTGTCTCTTGCAAAACCATGTTGTGATAATGAATAATTTTGCCCTTTACATTTGAAAGAATTATTTTTTAATCGCCCTACAATGGGAAATAGAACGGGTGCATGCCTTGGCCAAACATCTGCTTTTGCTTGCCAAATATATTCGAGTTCGTTGCACTTTACGCTTGCGATCTCAGCACCTTTTGAATTGATAGAAACTATTAAATTATTTGATCGTAAGTAGTAAACCATCTTACAAGAACACAATACCTTTTATGTCCGCTGCTTTTTTATATACGGCAATGATCTCGTCAACATTCATCACTACTTGTTTTGAAGTGATACTAATATATTTTCCTTTGTCGCTTTGCTTGGTGAGTATCTCAGCTTCCTCTGCAAATAAACTCTCTACAAGAGCAATATTGCGATTCTCGGCCTGCACTATGAATTTGAACATATACACCGTGGGAAAAGATGTAGTTTCCAGTAATTTAGTTCTTAGCCCTTCGAGTTCCTTATCAGTCATTTTTTTAAAAATAGTGGTTATACACTAATACAATGCCAAATATCACCAGCAAAATTCCTGTTGCTACATTGATGGTGTGCATTAACTTATCGGTGAGATATTTTTTTATTTTACTTGCCAAATACGCTTTGGAAATCTCTATTGTTAAGGTTAACCCAAGAGTTATGCCAAAATAAATAAACATTTTTAGAGTAGAATATTCTAACGTTTTACTTACCGCGGTAACGTTGCCCAGCCATAATAACCAAACTGTTGGGTTCAATAAATTAAGAAAAAATCCCTTCAATAATAAAACCCAAGCGGTTGGACTTTGTATCTCGATGGTTTCGTTGGTGCCTGTAACCGGCTTTTTAAAATAAAAAGAACCAAATACTACCAAAACTAATCCGGCTAAGATCCCCATGAACCTCTGGTTCTTCTCATCTTGAATAAAGTTGGTAGCTCCTAAGCTAATTAGAATAATTACAAGAACACAAACAAAAAGATCGCTTAAAATAACGCCTGTTGCTAAAAGTGAACCTTCGCGCGGGCCATGTTTTATGCTTGTATTTAATAAAGCAAAAAATGCCGGACCAAAAGAAAAGGTCAGTAATAACGCAATAATTACTGTTTGATATACTAGGGTTAGGATCACGCTGTTGTTTTATATTTTTGTAAAAATGCCATCCATTCATTTAAGTGTTTTCCCTTTAGTACTCGTGGAAATTTACTTTGGCTACCCAATTTATTTTTAGTTGCCAAAAACTCAATGAAAGCGTCATTTGGTAAAACATTTACCCAAACGCTTTTTAATGCATGATGACGTTCAACAGCATAGTCATCGTTCAATTGCTTTAAGTAAGCATCCAATGTTTCCGCAATTACTTTTGGATCCACGTTTTTATCAGCGCCTACGTACCATTCATGTGCAAACAATCCTTCAAAAGGTTTTCCTACTACACAGTATTCGTTGATGTGAATACCAAGATCTTCGGCGGTATGCTTTATTGCTACATTCATGTTGTCTACACTCAAATGCTCGCCACATAAACTTAAAAAATGTTTTGTTCTTCCGGTAATAATTATTTCGCAACGCTTAAGGTTTGTGAATTTAACGGTGTCGCCTATCAAATAACGCCATGCTCCGGCAGTATTTGAAATTAGCAAGGCATAAACCTTGCCCAATTCCACTTCAGTAATGTTCAATGCTTTTGCGTTTGGCAAAATATTTCCATCGGCATCGAAATTACTTTCATTAAATGGGACAAACTCAAAAAACATCTTATTACTCGTAAGCAGTTTCATGGCCTGATGAGGATTAGGTCTTTCTTGATATGCAATAAAGCCTTCTGAAGCTAAGTAAGTATCCAAATAGATCAAAGGCTTTGCGCATAAAACATCAATACTACTTTTGTATGGATGAATTGCAACGCCGCCATGTACGTAAATTGCCAAATTTGGCCAAATATCATGTATTGATTTTAAGTTGTAGTGTTTAATTATCCGCTCAAATAAAATTTGAATCCATGCAGGTACGCCGCAAATAAATCCAACATTCCAATTTTTCGCATTATCAACCATCATTTGCAATTTACTTTCCCAATCCTTTAATCCACGGATCTCAGGACCGGGTAGCGAAAAGCCGCGAAACCATCGCGGTAGTGTTCCCGTTGTGATCCCACTTAGATCACCACTAAAATAAATTCCATTGTAATTTAAATTCGTACTTCCTCCAACAAACAGTATTTCCGTTTCATATTGCTCCTTTAAAAAATTGAAATTTCGCGTTGATAGGATCTGCATTATAGTTCCTCTATGAATAGCCTTTATCATATCCCTTGTTACAGGGATATGTTTGCTGGATGATTCGGATGTGCCAGAGCTTAAAGCAAAGTAATTTACTTTCCCGGGCCAACAAATATCCTTCTCTCCCTTTAATACTTTATACCACCACCCATCAAAAAGTGATTGGTAGTCGTGTATTGGTACATTTTTTTGAAACGATCTAACAGGATCTTCCTCCAGCAGCATATTGCTAAACCCATAGTACTTTCCAAACTCTGTATATTCTGCCTTTTTTAAAAGTTTGCGAAGCTGTTTTACTTGTTGCTTGTAAATATTCTTCCGCGCCGGAATTCTTCCGCGCAGATCGATCGCACCTTTAATTATAGAACCTAGAATTGGCATCTTTTTTAATGTTGAATTATAAGTTATGAATAATCACTCATCAACCTTAATTCATAATTATTTAAAGTATCGGAAATCGTGATTGTTCTTAATATTTTTCACACTATGATAGATCAATTTGATCACATCCTCCACATCTTGCTTATGAACTGATTCAACAGTTGTGTGCATATAACGTAATGGCAATGATATCAAAGCAGATGCAATTCCATCTGTTGAATATGCAAACGCGTCAGTATCTGTTCCTGTTGCTCGCGACGCAGCTTGGCGTTGAAAATCAATTTTATTCTTCTTCGCTGCGTCGATAATCAATTTCAGTAAATTATTTTGTACAGCCGGTGCGTAACTCAACACAGGGCCTTTACCTGCAGAAATGTCTCCACTTGTTATTTTATTCATCATTGGACTTTGTGTGCAATGACAAACATCGGTAACAATAGCAACATTTGGATTAATTTTGCGGGAGATCATTTGCGCGCCATTCAAACCCACTTCTTCCTGAACAGAATTTACAATGTATAAACCAAAAGGTAATTTATCTTTTTTCTCTTTCAATAAACGTGCAACTTCAGCGATCATAAATCCACCAACGCGATTATCTAAAGCTCGGCCGGTATAATAACGGTTATTTAGTTCCATCAATTCATCTTCGTAAGTAATCACGCAACCTACATGCACACCGAGCGCAGCAACTTCCTTATCTGAGGTACATCCACAGTCTAAAAATATATTTTTCAATGATGGTGCTTCTTCTTTTGCAGCATCTCTTACGTGAATTGCCGGCCATCCAAAAACTGCTTTCACAATTCCTTTATCAGTATGAATGTTCACGCGTTTTGAAGGCGCAATTTGATGATCGCTTCCACCGTTTCTTCTTACGTAAATAAATCCATCTTTAGTAATGTAATGAACAAACCAACTTATCTCATCGGCATGCGCTTCAATTACTACTTTAAATTCCGCTTTTGGATTAATAACTCCAACCGCTGTTCCATACGTATCAATAAAATGCTCATGGATATACGGTTTTAAATAATTCAACCATATTTTTTGCCCTGAGGCCTCAAAACCGGTTGGCGAAGCATTGTTTAGGTAAGAATAGAGGAATTCTTTTGACTTGTTGTTTAGGATAGATTTAGTAGCCATATTTTAGGATATATTAACCCCTAAATTAACTAAAAAGAAATTGATTTTAAAAGCATTTTTTGGAGATAAATTCGCTTTTCTAAGGCAAATTTTACTTGGTATTGTAGGTATTCATACAGCGTTGCAAACCTATGAAAGTAAAGGCTTTAATAGCATCGGCTGCCAATTGGATGCGCTCTGTGAGTTTTGTTTTTTCTTCAGCATCCCATTTACCTAATACATAATCTACTTGTTGGCCCTTACCAAATTCGTTACTAATACCAAAACGCAAGCGCGGATAATTAGTGGTTTGCAAAACTTCCTGAATATTCCTTAATCCATTGTGTCCGCCATCGCTGCCCTTTGGTCCTATTCTCACTTTTCCCAAAGGAAGTGCAAGATCATCCACAATTACCATCACATTATCGATCCCTATTTTTTCGGCCTGCATCCAATAATTAACCGCCTTTCCACTCAAATTCATAAAGGTGGTGGGCTTCACTAGAACAAGCGTTTTCCCTTTGTATTTCACTTCTGCCACATCTGCTAATCTGTCATTCTTAAATTTACCGCCGGTTTCTTTGGCCAAATGATCGAGTACGTCGAATCCAATGTTATGACGCGTATGCGCATACTCCTCTCCAACATTTCCCAAACCAACTATTAAGAATTTACTCATAAAATATCACACAAATATACACTATTACGTACCTTTTGAAAGACCTTTATTACAAAGTTTTTGTAAATTAGTACCTGATATTCCAATTGCATTTTATGCGTAAAGATTTTTCTAAAATACACTATGTTGGTTCAACACGTCAAGCTGAAAAAAAAGCAAATGATAAACCACCATTTATTACTGCCGAACAAATTGAGATAAAGCCGAGTTATTCTTCCGATGATACCAAAGAGTTTGAACATTTAAATTTTGGCGCGGGCGTTCCTCCATTCTTGCGCGGACCGTACTCGAGTATGTATGTTCAAAATCCTTGGACCATTCGTCAATACGCAGGATTTAGCACAGCCGAAG
>JAGPDW010000256.1:0-3328 GCA_018057345.1 Bacteroidia bacterium
ACCATTATGTAAGCATGAGCAGAGGTGTGGTAGATACGCGCGACATTATTTATTTTGTTAGTGTTATAGCTATATTTAATTTATTAACCCGTTTGGTTTTAGAAAGCCGTAAGTGGTAATGAACAAAGCAACAGGAAATAAACGCAAAGATATTTTGATGCTTGCAGTATTGCTGGTAATAGTTGTATTGATCAATTTTATTGGTTCACTTTCGTTTAAACGTTTTGACCTTACCAAAGAAAAGCGCTATACCATTGCCGAGTCCACCAAAATACTTTTAGGAGAGCTAGATGATGTTATTTATTTGAAAGTGTATTTGCATGGAGATTTTAAGCCAAGCTTTGCTCGATTAAAAAATGAAGCCAAAGAAATTCTAGATGAGTTCCGCGCATATTCCAACGGAAATATTGAATACGAATTCATAAACATTTACGAGAACGGAACAAAAGAAGAGCAAATAGCTACAGAAAAGCAATTGTATGAAAAGGGATTAGAGCCTGAGCAAATTACTTCATCTAATAATGAAAAAACATCGCAAGGTTGGATCTGGCCCGGAGCTTTGGTTTCATACAAAAATAAAGAAGGGATTTGGCAGATCTACAAACGTCAGATGGGAATGAATAATGAAGAAGAAGGAATTAATAACAGTGTTCAGGATCTTGAATATGGCTTGAGTAATGTAATTCGTAAACTTCGTCAAAAACGTTCGCTCGAAGTTTCGTTTGTAGAAGGACATAGTGAGGCTGATACAATTCAGCAGTATGATCTGATGCGTTCGATGGCCGAATATTATTCTGTAAATAGGGTAGAGATCAACGGAAGATTATCGGCGCTTAAAGATGCCGCAGCCATTGTGATCACAAAACCCGATTCTGTTTTTACGGATAAGGATAAATTTATCATCGATCAGTATGTAATGAATGGAGGAAAAGTAATGTGGTTGGTTGATCCTGTTAATATTAATATGGACACCATGCGTATGCGTGGTTATTCGTTAGGGTTTTCGCAACAATATAATATTGAAGATATGCTGTTTAAATACGGCGTGCGCTTGAATCCGGTTTTGGTACAGGATTTTTCGAGCGGCGCTGTTCCAATAAATGTGGCGGTGCCCGGAGCAGAAGCAAAGTTTCAATTACGTCCTTGGTTCTATAGCGTATTATCAATGCCTGATGGTTCGCATCCTATTGTAAAAAACCTAGGTTTGGTAAAAATGGATTATGTAAGTACAATTGATACCATTACTGCACCAGGCATAAAGAAAACAATTTTATTGCATAGTGGTAGAAATACAAAAGTACAACCAACACCTGCGCGAATATCTTTGGCTATGGCCATGAAGAAACCAAATCCTCAACAATTCAATAATCCATATCAATCGTTGGCAGTTTTATTAGAAGGTACATTTAATAGTGTAGTAGAATATCGTTTGCCCAATGCATTATTAAATGATCCAACTTTTAAATATCTCGATCGCGGAGTTAAACCGTCAAAAATGGTGGTGGTTGCCGATGGTGATCTGGCTGTAAATGGAATAGATTACAAAACCGGAAACGTTATGCCTTTAGGGTATGATATGTATACCGGGCGAACATTTGCCAACAAAACTTTTTTGTTGAATTGTATGAATTACTTGTTGGATGATGAGGGATTATTACAATTGCGTTCGCGTGTTGTTACTTTACGTTTGCTTGATAAAAAGAAGACCGAAATGCAACGCACCAAATGGCAAATGATGAATGTGGCGCTTCCGGCGGCGTTGATATTTGGTTTTGGAATTTTACAATTCTATATGAGAAGAAGAAAATATTCTTCGTAATCCTCCTCCGTCTCGGCTTCGCCGAGCCACCTCCTCAAAGAGGAGGATGGGAGGCAATCCCCCTCTTGAGGGGGTGTCGCGAAGCGACGGGGGAGGAAAAAACAAAGGCGTAGATCTCTCCACGCCCTTGCACCTATAACAACAACATATTTTAATTTTCTTTTGATGGCATTACTTTGCCCATGATCAAATCGCCCATGATGTGTTTCTCTTCCACGTAAAGTTTTGTGATAACGCTTACTGTGGTTTTATTGTGATCAATTCCGGTAATTTCTTGTGGCTCGTAACCGGGAGATACAATACTTAGTACCAGATTTTCGTTTTGAAATCGCGCAGGAACTGATATAGTGTAATTTCCATTTTTATCAGTGGTTACAGTGATGTCTGAACCCACAATGTTTATCGAGGCGCCTTTAATTCCCTTTTGTGTTTTATTATTTATAACTCTTCCATTGATCACTAATTTTTTATCAGAAGAAATATGTGGTTGCTTTACTGCTATCTCACCTTTCATATGTTGTTCAACCGGAACATCTTTTGTTTGTGCAGTGGATGGGTTATAAAACCCTAAAGCCATAAAAAAACTTGCTACATAACGATTGAACCTTGGCGTAACTACTTTTCGGTAATTGCTTATCGGAGTATTGTGTTGATGCTTGGCAATTCGTCCGCATGTTTTTTTACCTTCGTTCACATTAAAATAATTAATGATCTCTTCATTCGTCATCCGCGAAAAATCAACAACTTGTTTTTGGCACGATAAACAGAATTTTCCTTTTTCTTCGTCTAACATTTTGTCCCAATTCTCGTGACAAGGTTCTGCGATGTTTATTTTTATGGTTTGATGTTTCATAATGTTGTTGTTTTGGTTTCTATAATTGAGATGAGAAATCAAACCATTTTCCATAAAGATACTACTTAAATAACTGAAAATGAGTTATTTATATGTATATTTTTAACCACGGAGGCACGGAGGCACAAAGTGGATCACGAGGCGTAGCAAGACGTAGAAGAGCACGGAGCGGAGGATTTGCCTTCGGCAAATCTGTCTTTTGTGAGACTCGGTCGAGTTCTAACTTTCCAAACTGCCGCGTGAGGGATTGTAGTGGAAAGCCCGGAACCACAAGTGAGGAACGAACTTGTGGTGAGGACTTGGAACGAAAAGCCCGACCCCGAGCTAAGACGATGTTCGAAATGTTGCGAGGGGGCACGCCCAAATAATTCTAACTAAAATTGTCGTGATTGGAATCCTCCGTCGCTCCGCGGCACCTCCTTTTTCAAAGGAGGATAAGCCTCGTTAAAATAAAAAAGCCCCACTTTTCAGTGAGGCTTTTAAAATATAAATTATTACATCTTAGTATCTGTAAGCATCCGATTTAAACGGACCTTCAACTTTTACACCGATATAATCAGCTTGATCTTTATTTAATGTGTCTAACTCAACACCAATTTTACCTAAGTGTAAGCGAGCAACTTTTTCGTCAAGAATTTTTGGTAACACATATACTT
>JAGPDW010000003.1:0-39895 GCA_018057345.1 Bacteroidia bacterium
TGGTCGAATTCCTTTTCATAATTATAACTATGCACTGGCATCTCAACAAGTTGATACATTAAAGTTTAATAATAATCGAATTGGGATCATTAAAACTGATGCTTCTATTAATTCGTTTGGCGTTTATGAATTGGTGTATCATATTATTGCCGATTCATTGAATTACAATTGGCGCATTGAAAGCAAAGGAAATGGTAAACATGATTCGTGGGATTTTAATTTTAAAAGTACAGGATTACCAACAGCAACAGTATATCCAAAAATGATCAATTATGTAATGCCCGATACGATTTCTACCATTGTTACAGGTTTTCAATGTAGTAATGAAGTTATTACGGTTGGAAATTATATTAATTTAAATAAGTGGACAGATGCTAGCAATACCGCGCAAACATCAACATTGGAAGTTCCGGGTAAGATTAAAGAAACGAGTAGTGGAGGACCAACACGTTGGAACATGATAAAACCTGATGTGGTTGCAACAGGAGCAAATGTATTTAGTTCGATGCCAATTTCATTACAAGCATTTATGCTAACCAATGCACCAAGTGCGGTAGCGCAAGGCAGTATGCATATTCAAGGTGGCGGAACATCTGCCTCAGCACCTGTAGTTGCAGGATTGGCAGCACTCTATTTACAGAAATTTCCAAATGCTACCAATCAGCAAGTTAAACAAGCTATAATGAATTGTACTTATAGTGATGGATTTACCGGTACTTTGCCAAACAATGTTTACGGATATGGAAAGCTGGATGGCATGGCCGCTATGTTGTGTACGATATTTACAAGCGTTAATAAATTGAATTTAAACGAGGGATTAAAAACTATTCCGAATCCTTTTCATGAAAAAGTGGAAATAAATTTGAGCGACAAAGGGATATTATTTGTGTACGATATAAGTGGTAAATGTTTATTAAAGCAAAATATCGACTCTAAATATATATTGAACACAAGTATTATTAATCAATATAAAGGGTTGCTTCTTATTCGTGTTCAAACCGAAACGCAAACCTATTCAGCTAAACTCATCAGCTACTAAGTTATGCGCGTAGCCGGCAATAAGGTAAAACATCTTGTCTCTTTTTTTCAGTCTGAGTTAAGTAAACTATATTCTAAAGACGAGATAAATGAATTATCGTTTAGAGTATTTGAACATTTCTTGAATTTTAAAAGAGAAGATCTGCTATTACGAGAAGAAGAGTTGATCAATCAGAGCGAGTTACTTTTAATTTATGATGCCGTAAAGGAACTTGCCACTGCAAAGCCTTTGCAATACGTATTAGGCGAAGCTTACTTTTACAAATATACGTTTGAAGTAAATGAACATGTTCTTATCCCAAGGCCCGAAACCGAAGAGTTGGTGGAGATTATCTATAAAGAGAATAAGGAATTTACCGGAAGTATATTAGATATGGGAACCGGTAGTGGATGTATTCCTATAAGTTTAAAGTGTTTATTGCCAAAAGCCAAAGTAGAAGCTTGTGATATAAGCGATGAGGCACTGGCTCTTGCAAAAAGGAATGCTGAACGGAACAAAGCGGAGGTGATGTTTTTTAAAGACAATATTCTTGAATTTGCAAGCCATACTTTACATTACGATATCATCGTAAGCAATCCGCCTTATATTAAACTAAGCGAATCCGATCAGATCCATGATAATGTAAAAAAACATGAGCCGCACTTAGCTTTGTTTGTTGACGGTAACGACGCGATCGTTTTCTACAAGAAGATCATTGATCTTTGCGAGACTAATTTAAACTCTAGGGGGAAGTTGTATTTTGAATTAAATCCGCTAACAGCTCATGATGTAAAAGCATATGCTGAAAGTAAAAAGTTGTTTACCACGATCGAACTAAAAAAGGATCTTTCGGGTAATCTCCGATTTCTTAAAGCAGTAAAACGTTGAAGAGATCTTAATTACTCTTTACCGGTAGAGGAGAATTCAATACTGGTAAAAACGAATAATTCTTACCGTAGTATAACATCTGCTCCGCAAAATCCTTAGGATATTCGATCTTTATATCTGTGATCTTATCGCCCTCTTTTACAGCAACAAGTTTTGGTTGAATAAAGCCTGCGTATGGTGCAAAGTTGAGTTTAGCATAACGATCTAGGATTTCTTTATGTAAAGTTTTATCCACTTTTACGCCGTAATTTTCTACAAGATCATGCCCAGCTTTATAATCACCTTGAGATTTGATGCGTTGTATCTCTTTTAAAAGATCGCCAAACAAATTCCTTAGCTTATCATAATCATTCACAACAAAATAAGTTTTGCCATCTTTTACTGTTTTACTGATCACATTTTCTTTGGCTCCCTTTTCAAAAACCCACGCTGCTACCAATTGGCGATTGCGCATGTGAGCCTCTTCTAAATTGTCTCCTAATTTTAAACGCGATAGCTGTACGATCATTCCGTTAGTGATATAATCATCGTAAGCTGCTTTGCCATAGTCTAAAGATGACATGACGCCTAGGTCAACTAATTTTTTATCATACAAATAATATAAAGCAACCAGATCAGCGCGTGCTTCTTCCAAGGCTGATGCATAATTTTTTAAAGTATTAGCAGGTTGTTCAATGCCTTTCTCAATTTGCCCCGAAGCATGTCCAATTACTTCGTGCATATCTGTGTGTAATTTATCTGCCAAACTTCCGCACTTAGCCATTCGACTTTGTGTTTCTTCATTAATATAAAATTCTTTTATTACACCTGCACCGGCGGCCATGTCGTATGCTTCCACAATATTTCCAAGATTAACCGATTTTGATCCGTGATTTTCGCGGATCCACTCGTTGTTTGGTAAGTTGATACCAATTGGTGTGCTTGGCGCAGCATCGCCGGCTTCCATCACTACATTAATAACTTTAGCTGCAATACCGGTCACGTTTTTCTTTTTATGCTCTGCAGCTATTGGCGAATTATCTTCAAACCACTGTGCATTATCTCCAATTAGTTTAATGCGCTTGCTGGCTTCCATATCTTTTACAGATATAACAGCTTCGTAACTTCCTTTAAATCCTAAGGGATCATTATATACTTCAATAAAACCAACTACAGCATCAATGGCCGATTCAGTGTCTTTTGCCCAAGCAATACTGTAAGTGTCAAAATCTTTTAAACTTCCCGATTTATAAAATGCAATGAGCTTATCTATGG
Source organism: Bacteroidia bacterium (assembly GCA_018057345.1). Taxonomy (GTDB): domain Bacteria; phylum Bacteroidota; class Bacteroidia; order B-17B0; family Aurantibacillaceae; genus Aurantibacillus. Next base: position 3,161 of record JAGPDW010000003.1, read on the forward strand.
CATCTTTTTGTGCAGCATTTTCGGCAACGGTCGACGCTTTTTCTAACCAATAAATGATCTTCTCGATAGCAGATGAATACATTCCGCCGAGTTTCCAAACATGCTCTTCTATTTTTCCATTTACTTTTATGAGTTTGGAGTTAAGACCGGTCATGACTGGAGTTTCTTTATTGCCTTTATTTACATCCTTATAAAAATCACTTGCTTCTTTTTGACTAACGCCTTCATAAAAATTTACAGCCGATGACTTTACAAGATCAGCTTTAGAATCAAGACTTACTTTTTTAGATGCAATTTTTGGATCGAAAATGATCGGTGTGATACGTGCAAGAAATTGATCAATATTTTCGCCATCCATTAAAGGAAACCCTTTTGGATCACTCGCTTTTATAAGCGCGTTAAAAAACTCTTGTGTGATCTCCGGAATGATCTTGTCGGAACTGTAATGATGGTGAATTCCGTTACTGAACCAAACGCGTTTTGCATATTCCATAAATGTATCGTACTCGGCCGCTTTTTTATCGCCACTATAAGTACTTACAATATTTTCAATGCTTTTGCGTACAGTTAAATTGAATTTATAATTTTGATCATACATTATATCACGACCGCATAAGGCAGCTTCGGATAAATAGTACAATAAAGTTTTTTGTTGAAGACTCAATTTGTCAAATCCAGGCACTTCATAACGAAGGATCCTAAGATCGGCAACTTGTTCAGTTTGGTATTCGAAGGGCTCTGATTTTACAAGAGAATCGATTTTATTTTTATCAGCTTCGCTGTTTGATGAATTGCCGCCGCATGAGTTTAATAAAACAATTACGGGGATGGCGAAAAGTAGTTTTTTTGTAAACATGTTATAGAAAGATTGAGCCATCTAAGATAGCAATTAGCGCTTAGATTTTATGTATTAGATAAAAAAAATGATAGGGGGTAAATTAGGGCCATTGAGAGGGTTATTGTATCAATTTCTTTGCAACCAACGCATTAAGAATTTATCGTAAACCTCATAATGCGGGATAGCTTCAGAGACATTGTGAAATACCATTTCTTTTTCGAGTAACGATTCAATAGAACGCTTTACACTGGCTGCGTTGCCTAAACGATGTTTATAAATGAAATCCTGGGCGTAAGGTTGACTTATTTTTTCTTCTTTGGCAATTGCTTTTAATAAATTCCATTGCCCTGATGTTAAAAGATTACGATACTGGAAGTAAGTACCTTGATTGTCTATAAGAATAATGCCAAGAGCTAATAAGATGGTTTGGTTTTTTATGATCTTTATACCACTTGCAAATATTTCGTGACATAGAAGTTGTGTATAGTACGTATGCCCATGTGTAAGCTCAAGGATAAGATCAATGGATTCTTGGGTTATTTTGAATTTATGTTGCTCAAAATGATTTTTAATGAATTTGCCGTAAAGAGTGGGATCTATTTTTTGCAGATTGATATTTTTGGTGCTTGCATAGAATGGACTTTTACCACTTCTGAATATCTGGTGCATAAGATGTTGATTGCTTCCGCAAAAAATAAAATTCACATTCTTTAGCAGCTGTATGGCGGTTCTTAGTATGGCTTCAATATTCTTTTCGGGGTAACTAAGTATTTGCTGAAACTCATCAATGGCTATCACTACTTTTATGTTTTGCTCGTCAAGAAATTGCAGTAATTGAGGTATTGTTTTTTCGTACTGCTTTGTTTGTGTGATATCAAGACTTAGTTCAGGGGCACCGGATAATTCATCTATACTTATAACAGGACGAAGAACTTTGATCGCTTCCATAAATCGCTTGCCAATGCTTTTAGTAATTGGAAACTCCTTGTAAATGGCATTAGCCAGTTGGTTGGTAAGTTCTTTAAGGTTCAGCGTTGCGTAGATATCCAAATAAATACATATTGTTTTTTTCTTGCGAAGTAAGTAAAAAGTATGTTGTATGAGGGCTGTTTTGCCAAGCCTGCGTTGCGCAAAGAACGCTGTATTGCCTTGGTTATGGATAGTTGTGATAAGGGTTTTTGTTTCAACTTCCCTATCGCAAAAATATTCAGGCGTTATATAGGTATTTATTAAAAATGGATTCACCCCTCAAATATAATCATACATTTTGTGTTATACAAATTGCATTATACATTTTGCGCAATTTTAAGTTGTTGATTGTCATTTATATAAGATAACTATTTTGAAATGAATTTAGATAAATAGCAATATCAGGAGTTATCACAACTTGTACGTAAGTCCTAAAATACTACTTCCTCCGGCGAACGCCATTTTATTATAGGAGTAGGTGAACTGGAATTTCTTCACTTTTACAAGGAAGCCAAAGCATAAACCATTAGCTCCACGACGCTCAGGTAAATTAAATTCACGCTGACGACGGTAGTTATATCCTAGCATGATCATAAAGTTTTTAGACAAGGATAATTCTGTTCCAAAACTCATATGTCGAAAGAAATTATCAGTATTGCTTCCAAAGCGTTTAGAGAATTTTTGGAATTTAGTACTGTCTTCCGGTTCTTTACTTGTATCAAACGGATTGCTTTGCCCTGCGGTATCAATAGGACTAACATACTTCATATTCCATTTCAATAAATTATCATAAACAAATATCAGACGAATAGGCGCTTTGCTTAATTTTTTACTGATGCCCAATTGTACGTTGTTTGGCAAACTCATTGGTGAGGTAGGTGTGAACTCTTTCCAAACCTTACCCACATTTTTGGCAACTAACGAGATCACAAAATTCTTTTTTGTATGGTAGGTTGCACCGAGGTCAAATGCATTTGCGAAAGCGGTATAAGCTTCATATTGAGAAAGAATTGTTTTTACGCAAATACCAAGATTGAAAGAAGTGTCTTCAGGCAAATGAATAGAGTAATTTAAATTTAAAGAATAATCGTTCGCTTTAAAGGTTCTTGTTTCGTTCCCTAATTCGTCGTAGCCTTTAAACTTTCCATAATTGAAAAAATTGAAGGATGCTCCAAATATTCCTGCTTTTTCAAAATTGCGTGCATGAGCCAAATAACCAAAATTCATATTGCTCACATAATTGCAATAGTTGCCTGCAACTTGTTTGTGCATGTATTTGTTTAGCAAGGCAGGGTTTGAGTGAACTAAATTGATATCATTTCCCCAAACACTCATATTATTGCCGCCAACGCCCGCCGCGCGGCTTGTCATAGGAATATCTAAAAATCTGAAATTGGTATTACCGCCTACTTGTGCTTTAATGGAAATAAAGCTTAAAAGGAATATAAAATATAGGCTGAGTTTTTTCAATGCTTAAATAACGTGAATTTAGATCTGGTATTGTGTAAAAATAGTGTTTTTTTACTACTCTTTTTGAAGCTTGGCATACTTCAAAAGCAAGCTCTTTTGGCCAAATTTCTCGAACTGAATAATGGCCTTTGTTTCGGGCCAATTGCCCTCCAGGCCTTGCACAGAGCCTTTCCCAAACTTTTCGTGCAAGACCACGTCTCCCAGTTTGAGGTCTTTATTTAAAGCAAGATCAATAGGCTTACCTGTATTTACGTTCCCTAAGCGAGCATTAACACTAATGAGTTTTTTTGGCGGTGTAAAATCAATGCCTTTTTTAATTTCTTTAAACGATGAGCCTTTTGTTGGAAGTTCTTTGGAAGGCGAATCAAAAAATGAATTCCGCATTTTTTCAAATACATTATCATTAAATGCTTTGGCTCCCGAGATCACTTCGTACTCTAAAAACTTTTCGTCTATCTCATCTATAAAGCGACTGGCCTCACAATAAATTAAATTTCCGTAGCGATATCGGGTGTTAGCATAGCTTAAGGTGCATTGAATTTCAGCGCGAGTTACAGCCACGTAAAATAAACGACGCTCTTCTTCCAATTCCGTTCTGCTGTTCAGTGCTAATTGCGATGGAAATAAATTTTCTTCTAAGCCAACAATGTAAACATTCTTAAACTCCAATCCTTTTGCCGCATGAATGGTCATCATGGTTACTTTATCCGCTTCTCTTTCATCATCATCTTCGGTATCTCTATCGGTAAGTAAAGTAATTTCTTGCATAAATTCATCCAAAGTGCGTAATTCTTTATTTTGTTCAAACAAAGTATCACCTTCAATGGCTAAACTTTCTTTAATAAGATCATTCAATTCATTTTCTTGCGGCGTGCGTTCGTGTTCAACAAAATCTTTTAAACCGTTCAGTAATTCCTGAATGTTCTCATATCTGCTCACTCCTTCAGGCGTTTTATCCGCGTACAATTCTTTTACTAAACCGCAATTCACCGCAATATGATTTCCAAGATCGTACGCGTCTTTGGTGCCGAGTTGTAAACTGTAAGATTTTATTTTGGTGACAAACTCACCAATTTTTGCTGCAATTCCTGCATTGATCCCCAAATTAAAATCTTTTAAATTCTCGCAAACAGTGAACATACTTATATCATGCTCTGCTGCGGCAACATTGATCTTATCTACGGTTGATTGACCGATGCCACGCAACGGGTAATTAATAATTCGCGACAAACTTGCATCATCGTTGGAATTGATAGTTAATCTAAAATAACCTAATATATCTTTGATCTCTTTACGCTGATAAAAACTAATGCCCCCATAAATACGGTATGGAATATTCAATCGTCTCAACGCTTCCTCCATAGAACGCGATTGCGCATTGGTGCGATATAAAATGGCAAAATCTCTATTAAAATACTGATGATTATTTTTCGCTGCAAAAATACTGTTGGCTACTTTCTGCCCTTCTTCGCTATCTGTGTTAGCGTTCATCACTTTGATCTTACTGCCTTCATCATTCTCAGTAAAAACTAATTTTTTAAATTGATCTTTATTATTGGCAATAATATGATTCGCCGCTTCTACAATAACTTTTGTACTGCGGTAATTTTGTTCAAGTTTATAGGTTTTAAGATCCGGATAATCCCTTTCAAAGTTTAAAATGTTTTGAATGTTAGCACCGCGAAACGCATAAATACTTTGCGCGTCATCTCCAACTACACAAATGTTTTGAAAACGTGCGGCTAATTGTTTAATGATAACGTATTGCGAAAAATTTGTATCCTGATACTCATCCACCAAAATATATTTGAATTTACCTTGGTATTTTAAAAGCATATCCGGAAAATCGCGCAATAGGATATTGGTATTAAATAACAGGTCATCAAAATCCATCGCACCCGCTTTAAAATTCCTTTTTTGATAGGTCTCATAGATCTGCCCCATCAAAGGTTTCTGACTTTGTCTGTCTTCTGTTTGAAAAACGCTGTTACCAATATATTGTTGAGCCGAGATCAGTTTATTCTTCGCGTCTGAAATTCTGTTTAATACCAACGAAGGTTTGTAAACCTTTTCATCCAAATTAAATTGCTTTAATATTTCTTTGATCTGGCTTTTGCTATCGTCGGTATCGTAAATGGTAAAATTGCTTGGGTAACCTAATTTCGCTGCTTCAAAACGTAAAATTTTTGCGAATACAGAGTGGAAGGTTCCCATCCAAAGATTTTTCGCCTCATTTGTTCCAACAATTTTAGCGATACGATCTTTCATTTCGCGTGCTGCTTTATTGGTAAAAGTTAATGCTAAAATATTAAAGGCATCGGTACCGCGCTCCATAATATGCGCAATACGATATGTCAAAACTCTTGTTTTTCCTGAACCTGCTCCCGCAATGATCATTACCGGTCCTTCTGTTGCCTGCGCTGCCGCTCTCTGCACCGGATTCAATTCATCTAAAAAATGCTTCACGTTATAAAGTTCAGAAATTTTTGGATGAGAAAAAAGCGTGTTTTAATAAGATTTAAACAAAAATCAGCGAAGGATCTTGGCTATTCCTATCTTGAAACCAAGAGTTTGAACCGGTTGATAGGCTATAAATTCATAAACTGAATTTTTGTACGAATTTTCAACTCGAATATTATTGAATTTAAGATCTGTGTAAAAGAAATTAACTCCTAATGTTATTTGGAAATTATTGTCGAGATCGGCTTTTAGATCTATTCCCGCACTGTAACAAAAATTTACAGCATGTCCTCTTTTTTGAGAAATAGTTGAGATCATTTGTAAAGAATCTGAAACCACAACATTCACATTAGGTGATGATCCGTAATTAAATCCACCTAAAATAAAGGGTTGAATGTGGTAACTAGTACCTACATTAAAATTTGAGAAGGCACCAATTAAAACACTGAAATTATTCCAGCCTCCTGAAGAAATTGTATAGGAGTTCACAGGGTTCTCGGTTTTTAGGTCTTTTTTATATTTAGCTTCGTCAATTTGATTGTTTTGCCACATCACAATGGATTTTATTCCAAGATGTCGATAGAGCTGAATATTAAATCCTCCATCCAATTTAATTCCCGGAATTGCAAAACCACTTGTTGTTGATTTCTCTCGATCTCCAAAATCTTTAAACGGCATAGACGCGCCAATATTGAGTAACTCAACGGATAAAACTCTCTTTTGAAGAAGCCTAACACTATCATTGGTGGTTACAACTTGAGCTTTAAGGATTCCCAAAAGAAGGAATGATGATATGAAAAGGCGCGGTAACACAGCCTAAAAATACATAAAAAATCCTAACATTATGTTGCTATTTTGTTCATTACTTACCTTTGTAAAAAGGGCAACATCACTAACTTTGCAGAAGCTTATCTCAAAAATAAGTTTTGATGCTTTTTCAAGTATTGGCCGTTCAAGCGAGGCACTTTTTGAAGCGCATACCCGAAAGGAAGTCTGTGCAAGAAAAGTAACGAAGCGTGAACGGGAAAGACGAAAAAAAAGCACACAAGGTATTTTTGAGATAGCTTCTTAACTATAATTTTACTATGAGCACTATTAAATATGCCGATCAAATTGCTACCCTTGAGCAAGCTAAACAATTAGGATTATTACCCGAAGAATTCGAGAATATAAAAAGTACCTTAGGCCGCACGCCTAATTTTACAGAGCTTTCTGTTTATTCGGTTATGTGGAGCGAACATTGTTCTTATAAAAACAGTATCACTTGGTTAAAGACCTTGCCAAAGGATGGTCCGCACATGCTTGCAAAAGCCGGTGAAGAAAATGCAGGATTAGTGGATATTGGCGATGGATTAGCTTGTGCGTTTAAAATTGAAAGTCATAATCACCCAAGTGCTTTAGAGCCTTATCAAGGCGCGGCAACGGGTGTTGGAGGAATTAATCGCGATATTTTTACCATGGGCGCTCGTCCTATTGCACAATTAAATTCATTGCGTTTTGGCGATATCAATAGCGAAAAAACAAAATGGTTGATCAAAGGTGTTGTAAAAGGCATTGGCGATTATGGAAATGCATTTGGAATTCCTACAGTTGGCGGAGAAGTATTTTTTGATGATAGCTTTAATGTAAACCCCTTGGTAAATGCCATGAGTGTTGGTATTATGAAAAAGGGAGAAATGGTAAGCGCTATTTCTTACGGTGAAGGAAATCCGGTATTTATTGTTGGTTCTTCAACCGGTAGAGATGGAATGGGTGGAGCAGCATTTGCAAGTAAAGATCTCACAGAAGATAGCGCAAAAGATCTTCCTGCAGTACAAGTAGGTGATCCTTTTCAAGAAAAATTATTATTAGAAGCAACGTTAGAAATTATTAAAACCGGTGCCGTTATTGGTATGCAAGATATGGGTGCGGCAGGAATTGCTTGTAGCACCAGCGAAATGAGCGCAAAGGGTGAGCATGGTATGGAAATTTGGTTAGATAAGGTTCCGGCTCGCCAAGCAGGAATGCATCCCTTTGAATTTTTATTGAGCGAATCGCAAGAACGAATGCTTGTTGTTGTGAAAAAAGGAAGAGAAAAGGAAATTCTCGACATTTTTGATAAATGGGATCTGAATTGCGTGCAAATTGGTGTTGTAACCAAAGGCGATCGTTTAAAATATTTCTTTAATGGCGAGCAAGTAGCAGATCTTCCCGCAGTATCTTTAGTTTTAGGTGGAGATGCGCCGGTTTACAAACGCGAATTTAAAGAGCCTGCTTGGTTTGCTGAACATAAGAAGTTTAAAATTGAAGATATAAAAGTTCCTACGGATCTAAAACCAATAATGCTTCATTTGGCAGGACATCCAAACTTAGCCAGCAAACGTTGGGTGTACAACCAATATGATAGCATGGTTGGAACAGTGAACAGAAATACAAATAATGCAAGCGCGGCGGCGGTTGTAAATGTAAAAGGAACAAAAAAGGCATTGGCAATGAGCGTAGATTGCAATAGCCGTTATGTAAATGCCGATCCTGAAACGGGTTGTGCTATTGCGGTGTGCGAAGCTGCTCGTAATATTTCTTGCAGCGGTGGAATTCCAAGTGCTGTTACCAATTGTTTAAATTTTGGAAATCCATATAATCCTGAAGTGTATTGGCAATTTGTAAGTGCAATTAAAGGCATGAGCAAGGCCTGTTTAAAATTCCAAACGCCGGTTACAGGTGGTAATGTTAGTTTTTATAATCAATCGAGTTATGAAGGCCCTGTGTTTCCAACGCCAACTATTGGCATGATAGGAATTGTAGAAGACAAAACTTTTCAAACAGGAATTAATTTCAAAAAGGAGGGCGACTTTATTTACGTATTAGGTCATCAAAAAAATGATATAGCATCTTCAGAATATACGTCTTCTTATTGTAAAGTAAAGAACACACCTGCTCCGTATTTTAATTTGGAGGAAGAATTTGAAGTTCAAACTACAATTCAAAAAATTATTCGTGCCCGATTAATTGAAAGTGCAAACGATATCAGCGATGGTGGTTTGTTCTTGAATTTATTAGAAAGTGGCATCGTGAATGGATTAGGTGTAGAAATTACTTCAGCTAAAGACATTCGAATCGATGCATTTTTATTTGGTGAAGCTCAAGGTAGAATAGTGGTGAGCGTAGACCCAAAAAATAAAGCAGCCTTTGAAAAAGATATCAAAGTTCCCTTTGCACAAATTGGAACAGTGAAAGGAAATTCGTTTGTTGTGGATGGAAAGAATTACGGTGCAATTTCTGAATTCACTAATTTATATCAAACAAGTTTGGAGAGTAAGTTGAATTAGTTCTTCAGTAACATTGATAAGTTGCTATTAGACCGAAGGTCCTCTCGGTGTCCTTAGTTAGGCATCACAAATCCCAAACTGCCTCCGTGTAACTCTGTGGGACCTCTGTGCAGCGTCGCAGACGCCTCTGTGGTTTCTGCCTCTAAAAATGGAATGCTCTTGAGTTTAAACCCCACCTTCCTTCATTCGCTCAGCGTTCTCAGCAAATTGAAGTTTGTCTATCATCTCCTGGATATCACCATTAGTAAAATCATCCAAATTATAAAGCGTCAAATTGATTCGGTGATCGGTAATTCTATTCTGAGGATAATTATAAGTTCTAATTTTTGCGCTTCTATCTCCTGTACTTACCATGGTTTTTCTACGTTTAGTAGTTTCTTCCATTCGCTTTTGAAATTCAATATCGTAAAGTTTAGAGCGTAACATCTCCATGGCTTTTTCACGATTACCCAATTGGTTTCGCTGTGTTTGGCACGTAACAACAATGCCACTTGGCTTATGCGTTAAAATAACTTTACTCTCAACTTTATTTACGTTTTGTCCACCCGCACCACCACTTCGCGCAGTTGCCATTTCAATATCCGAATCTTTTAAGTCTACATCCAACTCTTCTGCTTCAGGTAAAACAACAACCGATGCAGCGCTTGTATGCACACGCCCTTGCGTTTCGGTAGCCGGAACACGTTGTACACGATGAACACCGCTTTCAAATTTCATGGTTCCGTAGGCGTTTGGACCGATCACTTTAAAAACAACTTCTTTGTAACCGCCCATCGTACCCGGGTTGCTATCTATCAATTCAGTTTTAAATTTTTTGTTATCGCAATAGCGCATGTACATTTCATAAAGATCGCCCGCAAAAATACTTGCTTCATCTCCACCGGTTCCGGCGCGCAATTCCATCACGCAGTTCTTTGCATCTTCAGGATCATTTGGAATAAGTAATAAACGAATTTGTTCTTCCAGTTGCTCTTGTTTGGTTCTGTTATCTTCCAATTCTGCTTTGGCCATGTCTAAAAAATCCTTGTCCTTTTCTGTGGCCAGCAATTCTTTGGCGCTCTCAATATCATCCAAAACTTTTTTGTAAACTTTATAGGCATCCACAATTTTTCCCATCTCTCTAAACTCAATATTCAGCTTCTTAAACTGCTTCATATCGTTTATAATTTTAGGGTCAGAAAGTTTAAGTTCTGTGTCCTCGTATCTGCGTTTTATATCTTCCAGTTTGTCAATCATTTGCTCATCAAAATAGGCTGCAAATTTAGAAAAATAAAGGGAAAATGAATCTAAAATAGTTTATATTTGTTAATCAAACTTCATATCATGAACAGGATAGTTATCTCATTGGGTTTTATAGCCGCATTTTTAGGTTTAAGATCTCAAGATTTCCAGGCATTTCAAACAAGTAATTACGCCGGTGTATTAGGTGTTTATAGCAATCCGGCTAGTATTGCCGATAATCGCCTCACTTTTGATTTGAACGTTTTTGCCTTGAATTTTGTGGCAGATAACAATTATGTTGGGGTTAAAAGAAGCGCATTAAAGCGTGGAAAAGATGCAGACGGGAAAACGGTTTTCACAGAGTGGAGCAATACCGATAAGAACTCACCGGGATACTATAAAAATAATTTCATCACAAAACCGGGACCCAAGGATAAAAATGTTTACACTGGTTTAAGGGTTACTTTACCTTCTTTTATGGTGTCTATAAATCATAAGAATTCTATAGCTTTCAATTGGAGTATTAGAAATTACGCGAATGTTGATGGTATTTCTCCTGACCTTGCAAAACTTGCATATGAAGAGTTTGTGTACCCAAGCTTATGGGTAACAAATTTAAATAATAAAGATCTACACGTTGCGCAAATGATGTGGGCAGAGTATGGTTTATCCTATGCGCGCGTTTTAAAAGAAGACGGAGTGCATTTTTTTAAGGCCGGAGCAACAGCAAAACTTTTACAAGGAATTGACGCCGCTTACATCCGAATAGAGAATTTGGATTACAATTTTCTAACTTCCGATACTTTAAGTCTTTTTAAATCCGAAGTTCAATATGCCCATAGTAATAATTTAGATCCTTTTCTTAGTGGTGCAACAGATTCTGAATTTGATTCACAAGAAGCGATCAAATATATGCTTAGAAATGCAAAGTACCCGGGCTTTGGTTTTGATATAGGTATGGTTTATGAATTCCGTCCTGAATATGAAAAATACAAATTTGATATGGATGGAGAAAAAGGTCTGTGGAGAAGGGATCAGAATAAGTACAAAACAAAAATAAGTTTTGCTATAAACGACATTGGCGGTATTCGTTTTAAGAAAGGATTGATCGCTAACGATTTTATTGCGGATGTGTCTTTGTGGAATTTAAAGGCGGTTAACGTAAAAAGCGTTGATGGATTTGATTCATTAATGAGTAATATGTTTGTTTCACGTCCAACTCAAACAACATTTAAAATGTCGCTTCCAACTGCAATTAATTTAGGAGTTGATCAACATCTTTGGAAACCTTTTTATGTAAGTCTTAATGCAAATATTTGCAATTTGCAAAAGAATAAAACTGCTCGTGTTCACGATTATACAACTATTTCCCTCGCACCGCGATTTGATCATAAATGGTTCGGATTAACATTGCCTGTAAACTATAGTGCATTAACAGCGCGACGAGGTGAAGCAATTACTTTAGGAACAATGGTAAGGATCGGTCCATTGATGGTTGGTACAAATAACATGCCCGGATTATTTTTTAAAGATATCTATGGGGCGAGTTTTTATGCATCACTTAGAATGCCTGTTCCTGCAGGTCATCCGAGAGATAGAGATAAAGATGGTATCTCAGATAAAAAAGATCTTTGTAGAGATGTTCCCGGTGTTTGGGAGTTTGTGGGTTGTCCTGATAAAGATGGTGATCATATTCAAGATAAAGACGACAAGTGTCCTGACATTCCGGGTATAAAAGAATTGCAAGGTTGTCCTGATAAAGATGGTGACGGAATTACGGATGCAGAAGATGCTTGTCCGGATGATAAAGGACCTGTTGAATTTAAAGGATGTCCTGATAAAGATGGTGATAAGATCATCGACAAAGAGGATGAGTGTCCTGATGAAGCCGGTATAAAAGAATTTATGGGTTGTCCTGATCGTGATGGCGACGGCACTCCTGACAAATATGATAATTGTATTGATGTATTTGGTCCTAAGGAATACAAAGGATGTCCTGATCGTGACGGTGATAGCATTTTAGATAAAGAAGATTCTTGTCCTGATGTATTTGGTCCACGCGGAAATAAAGGTTGTCCTTGGCCTGATACCGATGGTGATGGTGTGTATGATAAAGACGATGCTTGTCCTACAACTCCGGGTTTAAAAGAATTAAAAGGATGTCCTCCTCCGCCTCCAATGAAAGAGCGTGAGAAGAAGATCCTAGAAAAAGCGTTCTCTAGTTTAGAGTTTGCTTCTGCTAAGGATATCATTAAACCAATATCATTCCCATCTTTAAATGATCTTGCAAAACTTTGTAAAGAGCATAAAGCAGATTGGAAATTAACGTTGAGCGGACATACCGATAACCAAGGTGATGCTGATAAGAACATGACCTTGTCAGAGAAACGCAGTAAGGCTGTGAAAGCATATCTCGTTAAAAAAGGTGTGCCTGCAGAGAATGTTAACGTTGAATGGTTTGGTCAAACTGTTCCTATTGGTGATAATGCCACCCCTGAGGGTAGACAGAAAAACCGTAGGGTAGAGATGAAAGTGATCTTCAAAGAAAAGTAATTATCTAAATAATTAAAAGGCCCGTTGCGATACGTTGTAACGGGCCTTTTTCTTTTAGCTCCCTTAGATAATAGCCTGTTTTGGAGCTAGATGAATTATAAACAATTTGCATTTTTTTCGCTTAAATAAGTTCCAAAAATTCAATTTTGTTGTTATATTTAAGGAGTTGATTATGGGCCAAATGCGTATGAGATCTATACTTGTGGTGATGCTTTTATTTGTCATCAGTTTAGGTCATTCCCAAACAAAAAATTTATCAAAGTTAGGCGAAGATGATGCCAATGAGCATTTTCAGCACAAGAACTATTTGATGGCCATTCCTATTTACCGTAAGGAATTAAAAAAGTATCCCGACAATGATCAAATGCGCTACAAGTTGGCTAAATGTTTATTGTATACAAGGATCAACAGACAGGAAGCTGTGCAGCATTTAGAAAAATTAGTGAACAAGAATGATAAGTATGCTGAAGCTTGGAAGGAATTGGGAAAAGCCTATCATTTAACTAATCAACTTGAAAAGGCAGAAAATGCTTACAAAAAATACGTCGAATTAAAACCAAAGAAAGAAGAAGAGATCAAATATTTCTTAAAACAAATTGCAAACGCTCGTGTTTACATGAACAATCCTGTAAATGTTACATTTCAAAATATGGGTCCTGAGATAAATAGCGATGAACCCGATTATTATCCATTTGTAAATAATACCGAAACTTTTTTAGGATTCACTTCTCGTAGAAAAGAGAATTTTGGTGGTAAAAAAGTAGAGATGGATGGATACAGGAGTAGTGATGTGTATTTTTCAAAGATAGAGGACGGAAATGGCAAATGGATAAAGCCTGTGAATGCAGGAAAGTTAATTAATACCGGTTTTGATGAGCAAATAGTTGGTTTAAAAAAAGATGCTTCTGAATTAGTTATTTATATAGATCACGTAGATAAATACGGAGATCTGTACACTACAACTTCAAAACCTGATAGTAAATCGGGAGCAACAGCAGGGCCGAATTTTCCTTATCAGAAAATAAAATTGATCGACCCTATCATCAACGAAAAAATTGAAACATCCGGATCATTTAGCGAAGACGGAAGTGTTTTCTTTTTTACACGTCGAGATAAATTTCAAGAAGGAAATAATGATCTTTTCATGGTAAGGAGGCTTCCTAGTGGAAAGTGGGCGCCTGCACAAAAATTACCGCCAACTATTAATACAGAGTACAACGAAGATTTTCCTTTTCTATCTGAAGATTGCCAAACCTTGTATTTTGCAAGCGAAGGCCACAACAGCATGGGTGGATACGATCTTTTTAGAACCGTTTGGAACCCGGAGGACAATTCTTTCTCAAAACCTGAAAATTTAGGTTACCCAATTAATTCAACCGATGATGATCGCAGTATTTGCGTAACACCTGATAACAGGGTAGGGTATGTTAGTGCGTTCAGGCCCGGTGGATTTGGTGATCTAGATATTTATCGCATTAAGTTCAACGAAACTGATCAGATCATACGTATCTTAATTGGGCAATTATGGTTGGGCGATAGTATTCCTGAACATCAACCAAAAGAAATTATTTCTTCCATCATCGCCACAAACAAAACTACCAATCAGGAATTTACCTTTGTTCCTCACCATAAAACCGGACGCTTTGTAATGAGTTTACCGGCGGGTAAGTATAGCATCCTTGTTAACGCCAATGGTTACAAAGATCTTAAAGAAGAAATGGAGATCTCGGATTTTGGCCACATTGAGATCGAGAAGGAAAAGAATTATTTACTTAATAAGAAGTAGCGATAAGTTTTCCCATCCCTCTCTTGAGGGGGTGCCGCTTTAGCGGCGGGGGAGGAAAATAAAAAACCATCACAAGATCTGTGATGGTTTTTTTGTGAATTTATTTTGCTTAGCATTCCTCCCCCGTCTTCTGCTTACGCAGAATCCACCCCCTCAAGAGGGGGATGGATGGAAAACAAAAAACCCATCATTTATTTGATGGGTTTTTTTATTGAATGTGTATTGTTATTACTCAGCTATTACTTCGAAGTTAATTGTTGCAGCAACTTCTTTGTATAAACGAACTTTAGCAGTGTAGTTTCCTAATTGTTTGATACCATCACCTGCAATTTCGATATTCTTACGCTCGATAGCATAACCTGCTTTTGTTAAAGCATCAGCTAATTGAATGTTTGTAACCGAACCAAAGATCTTTCCGTTCTCGCCTGCTTTAGCGCCAACTTTGATGCTAACACCTGCAAGTTTTTCTGCATTAGCTGCAGCTTCTTTACGAAGTTTTTCTTCTTTAAAAGAACGTTGCTTCATAGTTTCAGCGTGCTGTTTTTTAGCACTCTCTGTTGCTAAGCTAGCAAGACCTTGTGGTATAAGGAAGTTACGACCGTAACCATTTTTTACAGCTACAAGATCATGCTTGTAACCTAAACCTTTAATATCTTGTTTTAATATGATTTCCATTGTGTCCTCCTTTTATTTTAATAGATCCGCTACGTAAGGCATCAACGATAAGTGACGTGCACGCTTTACGGCTTGTGCAACTTTACGTTGGTATTTTAAAGAAGTACCGGTTAAACGGCGTGGTAATAACTTACCTTGCTCGTTAACAAACTTCAATAAAAAGTCTGGGTCTTTATAGTCAATGTATTTGATACCGCTCTTTTTGAAACGGCAGTATTTTTTCTTCTTCGCCTCAACTGATGGAGGGTTTAGATATCTTATTTCTTTTGATGTTGCCATGATTTAATGTTTTTAGGGTTAATTACGCGCTGGCGTTCTCTTTCTTTTTTGTTTTTCCGTCAGCAATTCTTCCTCTACGTTTTGTGCTGTAAGCAATAGCATGTTTGTCTAATACCACAGTTAAGAAACGTAAAACACGTTCATCACGTTTGTAGGCAACTTCTAACTGGCTAACAATATCAATACTGCTAGAGTTAAATTCCATCAAATGATAAAATCCTGTTGTTTTCTTTTGTATCGGATAGGCTAGTTTCTTTAGCCCCCAATTCTCCTCATTAATCACCTTACCACCTAAGTCGGTAATGGTTTTCTTGAATTTTTTTGCGGCCTCCTTTGCCTGTTCATCAGACAAAACGGGAGTTAAAATGAAGACCGTCTCATAATGTTTATCCATTTTTATTTTTTATAAGGGATGCAAAGATAGTAAGTTTTTTGGTACTGCAAAAGAAAAAATAGCCTGACGCCTTGATAATTAAGGAGTTTGAGAAGGAGAATGAAAAGAAAGTAGTTGGTATAAAATACTGATTATCAGTAAATTAATTATTCACTGATCAAAGCGTTCAGTTTTTCGGTAAAAAACAAGGCCGTTTTATTGGTATAATACTTGTGTTTAAATTGCCCTACCCACTGTACGCCTTTGATGCAATTGGTTAAAAACATTTCATCACCATTCATAATGGTATTCATGGTAACCTGGTTCTCAAAATAAAGGATCTTATGTTGATGCGCGATATTCAAAATGTGTTTACGCATGATCCCTGCTACACAGCCTTCGTTCAAGGGCGGTGTGAATAAAGTCCCGTTCTTCACAACAAATACATTGGAGCTAATAGATTCACAAATATTACTGTTCTCATTCACTAATAAACACTCATCTAAATTCATACTCTGTTTGGCTAAACCCGCCATTACATAGTGTAAAGCATTTGTGCTTTTTATATTCGAAAGTTTGTTTATTTGCTTACGCATATCAGCATAAATATCAACCCATAAACCTTTTTGATTAAGTTCATAACCGCTTTGTTTTAAAGGCTCTGTTTCAATTAAAAAAGAAATATCATTTGTTTCAGGCGCGTAAAATCCACCTTCATTCCTTATAACGGTTAAACGAATTCGTGCATCGGTCTTAATATTGTTTTGTATCAAAAGTTCGTGGATCAAGGCATGGATATTATCGGTCTTAAATTCAGCCGGAACATTCATGCGTAAAACGGTCATGCCTAATTTTAAACGCGTTACATGATCGCTTAAGAACATTACTTTTCCTTTGGCAAGTCTAATGGTCTCAAATAAAGCATCACCATATCTGAAAGCACGGTTTGTGAACGAAATAGCAGGTTCGTAAATGCTGATCAAATGCCCGTTATATATGCAGTAACTATCTTCCATGGAGTATTTAAAGGTCGCAAATACTCAGACTTAAATGTGCATAATTATCCCAAATTAATAACAAATTCAGGTTAATCAACGCCTTTGGGTCTTTGAGTTTACGCGGAAAAATCATACTTTTGTCGTTCATTATACACAACAATCATATGAAGGATATTTTCAAAAAAGTAACGGATAACATGGGGCCAATTGGCGAACATGCTAAAGAATCTCACGGGTATTTTACATTCCCAAAATTAGAGGGCGATATTGGTCCCCATATGATATTTAGAGGAAAAAAGCTATTGAATTGGAGTTTGAATAACTATTTGGGTTTAGCCAATCATCCCGAAGTACGTAAAACAGATGCAGAAGCTGCGGCTCAATACGGTTTAGCTGCTCCAATGGGTGCCCGTATGATGAGTGGAAATTCTGATCTTCACGAGCGTTTAGAAAAAGAACTTTCTGCATTTGTAAAAAAGGAAGATACCATTCTTTGTAATTTTGGTTATCAGGCAATGGTAAGCGCTATTGATTCGTTGGTTGATCGTCACGATGTGATAGTTTACGATGCCGAAAGTCATGCGTGTATATTAGATGGTATGCGTTTACACATGGGAAAACGTTTTGTGTTTAAACATAATGATATTGCTGATTGTGAAAAACAATTACAACGCGCTACAAAAATTGCAGAAACAACAGGTGGTGGAATTTTATTGATCACTGAGGGTGTTTTTGGAATGCGTGGTGATCAAGGAAAATTAAAAGAGATCGTTGATCTGAAGAAAAAATATATGTTCCGTTTATTTGTTGATGATGCGCATGGAATTGGTACTATGGGAAAAAATGGCGGAGGAACAGGCGAGGAGCAAGGTTGCCAGGATGGAATTGATATCTATTTTGGAACATTTGCAAAATCATTTGCATTGATCGGTGGATTTATAAGTTCAACAAAAGATATTATTACATTCTTGCGTTATAATATGCGCAGTCAAATATTTGCAAAAAGTTTACCAACGCCTTTAGTGGTTGGTGCTTTAAAGCGCATCGAATTAATGCGTAATCACCCAGAGTATCGCGAAAAATTATGGGAACTTACGCGTTTACTTCAAAACGGTTTAAATAAAGCGGGCTTTAATATTGGCGATACAAACTCGCCAGTAACTCCGGTGTATTTAAATGGATCAATACCCGAGGCAACTAATATGGTAAAAGATCTTCGCGAGAATTTTGGAATATTTTGTTCAATGGTAACGTATCCTGTAATTCCTAAAGGAATGATCATTTTGCGTTTGATCCCAACAGCTATGCATAACCCAGAAGATGTTAATTATACAATAGAAAGCTTTAGCAAGATCGTGAATAAGTTAAAAAATGGCGAATATGTGAGCGATAAACTTGCTTCTGTTAAAGTTGACCTATAATATAGGGCTTTAATCGCCTAAATTGTTTTAAGCTCCCCTTTTGTTAAAGGGGAGCTTTTTTTTCACAATAACTAAAATAAATTTAAAGTGATTGTTTAATTCACTATTTTTGAAATTCAAACCTATAAATTACACAAAATGAAAAAAATTTACTTATCTCTTATTGCTGCTGTAGCTTTAACCACTGCAACAGCGCAAAATTTTCAAGTTCAGGGTTCAGATGTTCGTCAAATTGGTGGGCAAAGAAATGAAATGCTCGGAGCTCAAGCTGCTAAATCAAGCTCAGTTGGTATGAGTGACCTTCTATTGTATTTCCAAAATAAACATGATTTAAGAAATTCTACTAATGGGTATCCCGGAATTATTTGTGGGCCTGCTGCTTCATATACAGCAACTAACTTTATAAATAAAGTAGGTTGTACTTTTGAGAATCCCGGAACTGTTGCCATTCGTGGTTTTGAGGGCCTTGCATTAAGTCACTCAACTTCTGCTTCACCAACTGTTCAGTTAGTAATTCAGTTGTTCCAGGCATCGGGCACGCCGCTTATGCCTACTGGTTCTGCTCTTGCTTCATTTACTGATGGAGTATCAGGCTCAACTCTTTATTCATATGTTGGTGGAACATTTACACCTGTTCAAGTTACTGGTCCCTACGCCATTGTAATGTCATGCATCTCAACAAACACTCTTGACAAGATCGTAGTTGGTACAACTAATGCTAAAACAAGTACTGCAACCGTGGCACCTCCTGCATCACGCTTTGGTGAGCAAATGGGTTTCTACGGAACTGTTGCCGGTAACTGGGCATCAACTTCAAATATTATTGCAGCTGAAGATGATCGCGAAGCGTGCATTGCGCCATATATTCTTTATTCGTTTTCAGTAGCTGCAGCTCCTGCTACATCTTCTGTAACTTGTAATACATCACC
Source organism: Bacteroidia bacterium (assembly GCA_018057345.1). Classification (GTDB taxonomy): domain Bacteria; phylum Bacteroidota; class Bacteroidia; order B-17B0; family Aurantibacillaceae; genus Aurantibacillus. The sequence continues at coordinate 22,441 of JAGPDW010000003.1, forward strand.
TGTTTCATATAATAATACTTCAAGTGGTTTTGTTGATCACCGTCAGTATAACGTGAATAAATTATGTGCAAAATGGGCACCTTTTGCTAATACAGCGCTTTATGCAGCTATTAATCCGGATTCAGTATTTACCTGGAATTTTGGGGATAATACAATTGCGTACGGAAGTTCTCCAACTCATTTCTATAATCCAAGCGCAGCACAAGCACCAGCACCAACTTATACAGCTATTTTAAGTGATAATTTGATTGGAAAGGTAAGACCACAGCTTACTCCAACTGTTGCTGCTAATGTTCAATTTGAAATTGCAACATGGAATATGAAAGTTACAATCTGTAACGTAGGTTTAACTGAGAACAGTCTTACTTCTCAAGTAGCTGTATATCCAAACCCTGCTACTGACAAAGTAACTGTGTATGTTAACAATGCTAAGCAAGATTCTCAAATTCAAGTAATGAATGCTTTAGGTCAAGTTGTGATCACTCGCAATAACTTAACTGAGAAAAATGATTTAAATACTGAGTCATTAACAAAAGGTATTTATTTTGTAAGAGTTGGAAGCGGTAAAGATTTTACCACCACTAAACTTGTAATAAGCAAGTAATACTTTAGAATATAGTTTTGAAAAGCCTTCTCTTTAAACAGAGAAGGCTTTTTTGTTAGTGAATTTTTAAAGTGCTATCAGGTTTATGGTTTTATTTAATTAAATTTGGTAATCAATACACCACTACATGAAAAAAATCTTCTTTATCGGTTCTTTTTTTATAAGCATTGCTTTTTTTAATGCACAAGTAAATTTAGTTACTACCGCCCCATCAGCAAGCTTAGCAAATGGAACAACAGGATTAAGAGCTCCGAACGGAAATGCATCTCATACAAGTGTACGAGCGTGTTACCACGTTCCGGCCTCTGAGTTATCTGCACTTAGTTCAAGCATTGCATCATTTGGTTTTGTTTTAACCGGCACGTTGGCAAATGCACCCGCAAACGGCACTCTTACCATTTATTTGCAAAACACGAGCGCACCTTCATACACTTTAGGAACAAGTTGGTCAACAGCCACAGTTGGCATGACGCAAGTATTTTCAGGCGTGTATAATATTCCACAAGGGTCAAGCCCAACGGTTGTTGATTTTCAATTTCCATCGAATTTTGTATACACACCGGGTAACGCACTTAATTTAGCGTATGAATATGTTGGAGGTCAGTTTGCTTCTAACTTTGCGGTGTATTCTGCCTTCACTAATTCTGCGATTACTTGCGGTGCAACTAACGCATCTGCAACATTGCCTGCAGTAAATACGTTATCCACTACAACATTTCGTCCGTTATTCAGATTTGGATCTCCAAACTCATTCACAAACGAAGCAGCAGTAGTAATATTAAATGCTCCCGGAAAAGTATCACAACAAACCGGTTTAACTCATACTATTAGCGCCACTATTTTTAATGGAAGCAACATCGCAAAAAACAATATCAATGTTGATCTAACTATTGTGGGTAGCAACGCATTTACAGCGGCTGTTAATGTTCCGTCGCTGGCTGCAGGAGCTAGCACAACGGTTTTATTTCCGTCATATAACCCTACAGTTTTAGGAATTAGCCAAATTGTTGTATCCATTGCAAATGATCAAAACAACGGTAATAATCAGGTAAGTTTCACGCAAAGTGTAACCTGCGATGTTATAGCAACCGGCCCCGCAAGTTTTGCACCAACATCTTATAGTTCAGGCGTTGGATTTGGAACCGGATCTGGTGTTATTTATAGTAAATTCAGAACTGCAACAAATCAAACGCTCACATCCGTTAATATTGGAATAAGCAGTGGTGTTTCCAATGTTGGAAGAACAGTTTACGGTGTTGTTTGTAACAGCTTAGGCATAATTCAGTCTACTTCTAATCCATTAGTGATTTCTAATCTTGATCTTGATCAGTTTTTTACTTTCAACTTTACTCCGGTTACTTTTTTAGCAGGTGATCTTTATTACGTTGGTTTAGCGCAAACAGCCGGTTCGCCTGCATGTTATCCTTTAGGATCAACTCCTGCACCTAATGCAACTACATTGTATGTTACGCAGCCAATTGCCGGGGGAGGGTTTACCGCGCTTAACACTAACTTGGGTTATTTTGCAATTGAACCACGATTTATGTCGCCATGTAATAGTGTAGGAGTTAATGAAATTAATAATGATGCTGTAACGAATTTAGTTTTACAGCCAAATCCTACGAAGGATAAAGTAAGTATTCGAGTGAGTAATGCAGATAAGAACATGACCTTAGAGATCCGTAATATGCTAGGGCAATTGGTAATGTTAAAACAAAATATTGAAGGACAAAATGAGATCGATCTTTTGGGAATGAAGAGCGGAGTTTATTTTGTAACTCTAACAAAAGATAAAACAAGAGTAACTCAAAAGCTTATTTTAGAGTAAGGTCATTAAAGAAAGAGCTTACCATCTATTTGTTATCAATAGCAACAACAACAGCTGTTAATACGAGTATCCCTATTAGTATGAATACAGAAGTGGGATTTGCAAAATTAACGGTCCAGCCCATAGCACGGATTCTTTTAGGAGGCAGCAATCGCTTATCTTTTGGGTTGTAGTAAAACATACCCCAGACCCAATTAGAAGGGTCTTTATGCCATTGTTCTAAAGTTTCTTTGCTTGGTTCTTGTTCTTTCATGCGATTTTATTTCGCCAATTTTTTTTAGACCCAAAATACATTACTTAAATATCCGCTTAGCTATAGCTGCGAATGTTGGTAGTAATGCTTTAATAAAAGAATGAAAATTTAACGATTATTTTTTGATCCGCTCCACATATCCACCTGTGCGGGTATCAACTTTTATCCAATCACCTTCATTTACAAAAAGTGGAACCATTACTTCAGTACCGGTATCAATTTTCGCAGGCTTTAATGTGTTTGTTGCGGTATCTCCTTTTACACCCGGTTCGGCGTAAGTTATTTGTGCTTCAATAAATGTAGGAGCTTCGGCTAAAATTGGTGTTTCGCCTCCTTCAAATACCACTTTCACATCCATATTCTCTTTCAAAAATTTGGCCGAGTCGCCAAACATGCTCATGTTTAAGTGTATTTGCTCAAATGTTTCAGGGTCCATTACAACTGCAAATCCGTTCTCAGAATATATGTATTGCATTTGTTTGTATTCAACGCGAACAACATCAACCAATTCACCACTTCTAAAGCGGTTCTCTGTTTGTTTTCCGTTAATTAGGTTACGCATCTTTGCTTGGTAAAATGCACGTAAATTTCCGGGAGTTCGGTGTTGCCAATCAATTACCTGAACTAATTCTCCATTGAATCTAATAACTGAACCTACATTAATATCACCTGTGTCTGCCATATGTTTTTTGTTTTAATTCATAATTCATAACTCATCATTCATCAATCTTCTAATTCGTGAACAACGCCCATTGCCGAAAATTTAGCAATACGTTGATCTATGCGTTCTTGGGGGTTTAATTTTTTTAATGCCGTTAAATGTTTTTTTATCTCTGCCTTTACAGTATCAAATATCTGTTCGTGGTTGCGATGCGCTCCTCCTAAAGGTTCGTTGATAATTCCATCTACCAAACCATTCTTATTCATATCCTGCGCTGTTAACTTTAATGCCTCTGCGGCAGTTTCTTTAAAATTCCAACTTCTCCACAAAATTGATGAACATGATTCAGGAGAAATTACAGAGTACCAGGTATTCTCTAACATTAATACTTTATCTCCAATACCAATTCCTAACGCGCCACCGCTGGCTCCTTCGCCAATAATGATACAAATTACAGGAACTTTTAATTGAACCATTTCTAACAAATTTCGGGCAATGGCTTCACCTTGTCCGCGCTCCTCTGCTTCCAACCCGGGATAAGCACCAGGCGTATCAATAAATGTAACAATTGGTTTGTTGAATTTTTCAGCAAGCTTCATTAAGCGTAATGCTTTGCGATAACCTTCGGGGTTTGCCATTCCAAACCTGCGGATTTGGCGCATTTTGGTATTGATCCCTTTTTGTTGACCAATAAACATTACAGCTTCATCATCAATTGAACCAAAACCACCTATCATTGCTTTATCATCGCTAACAGTTCTATCACCATGCAGTTCAATAAATGTTTTATTGGTAATGGTTTCAATGTATTCTAGCGTGTATGGTCTTTCGGGGTGCCGGCTAACCTGAACTTTTTGCCAAGCAGTTAAATTGCTGTACACCTCTTTTATCTTTTCCTGGATGTTGCCTTCCATCTCGCTGATCTTATCGCTAAGGTCAACTTTACTCTTTGCAGCCACCTCTTTCAGCTTGTTCAATTCTGTCTCCAAATCCTGGATGGGCTTCTCAAAATCTAAATAGGTCATGCTTTAATTTTAAAGGGGCAAAGATAACGATTTTATAAGGAAAACGAGCCTTTTAGAAGTTAACTAACTGACAGTCAGTTAAATAATTTAAAGAGAAAAATTAGTCTCTAATAACTGATTTTTAACGGCAAACATAACTATGCCAGCTGTATTATTTGCATGTAACTTGAGCATGATATTCTTGCGATGAGTATTCACCGTATGTGTACTTAAATGTAATTTATCAGCAATTTGTTTATTTGAAAGACCCAATGAAATTTCAACTATGATCTCTATTTCTCTTTCAGTAACAGTAAGTCCATCGCACTTCAACACTTTAATATAAGAGTTGTTGGTGTTTATCTCCTTTTCTGCAGTAAGTATAGAAACGATCTTTCCGCAAACGTACTTTTCACCATTTAACGCTGCGTTTATTGCCTCTAGGATCTCAGCCTTTTCGCATTCCTTAAGCAAATAGCCATTTATGCGACAATTTAAAACGGCGTTCATTTCGTTCTTGTTCATAATGGTAGAAAAGGCGATGAACTTTGTTTTTTTATTGGCGCTAGTTATTTGATTAAACTCGGCAATGCTAATTCCTAAGGATGAAAAATCAATCAAAACAACATCTGGGTTTGATAAAGATATTTGATTTGTTAGGGCTTTTTTATCTCCGCAAACAGAAGGCACAACTTCAAATCCTTTTAGTTCGCCCACAAGTAACTCTAAACCTATTCGGCTTAAAAAGTTTTTATCTGCGATCAATATTGAAGAAGGCTTCACTATTTAGACTTATTTTAAACAAAAGTACAAAATGTGAGCGAATGTTACAAGTGTCTTTTAGGCATTATTTTAACAAAACAACGGTACCATGGTAACTATGTTCATTACCGTAGTAATCGGTTACCGCAACCGTCCAAACATAGGTGTCGTTTAGGCCTAAGGAACCCTTCAGTTTTCCGTTCCAACCCTCAGCTATATCCTTGGTTTGGAAGATCAGTTGCCCCCAGCGGTTAAACACCCTGAATTTATAATTATCACTAACCCAAGAGCGCCCAAAAGGCAATAATACATCATTCAATCCATCATCATTAGGCGTGATGGTATTAGGCATATAAAATGTAAAGCCGGGTTTTATACAAATTAATTTTGCTGTAGAATCTTTGCAACCATTTGAGTTATCGGCAATGAGTTTTATGATATAACACACCGTATCATTAAAACTAATATTCAAATTGGTTGAATTTCCCTTATACACATCATCAACAAACCATTTAAACGATGTTCCATTTGTAGTTGAATTCAGTAGAGTTCCTTCACCCATATCATCTGTAAGGATCTCGGGTTTTGTAATGAAATTTGGTTTAGGTTGTTGAAGTACATTAATGTAATTGCTGTAAGTAGCACTTACTTTGCAACCATTAATATCAGTTAACGAAAGTTTAATATTGAATTTACCGCTGCGTGTATAACAGTAAAACGGATCTTGTACATTTTGCTCAAATGGCATATCGCCAAAATTCCAATAATGATTGATGGAAGTTGGTGTAGTATTTTTAAACTGCACACATAAAGGTTGGCAACCAATGGCAGTATCGGTACTAAAGGTTGGAACTGTAACCGGAAATATTTGCAAATTAATAACGGTTGTTGAGGTTGGACTTCCACACGCATCACTTACAATGTATGTATAACTTGGATTGGTTAAACTGGCCAAAAAGATACTTGGTGTGGTGATATTTCCGGGCAACCACAAATAAGTATAATTTCCATCGCCACCCGTTACCGAAGGTGTTATTTGAGCGGTAGTACCAGGGCAAATTCCTGCATTTTGCGCACTTATAGAAACCGTGATAGGTGCCTTTACATTTACAGTGAACGTTTCAGGAGCTAATGTGCAACCTTTAACATCAAACACATTAAGACTAAAAACGGTTGTTGCACTTGGAGAAACTACAATGTTAGGTGCGCTTGCTCCGCCCGGCATCCAACTAAATGTATATGGGGCAGTGCCGCCATTTGCTTGCCCTATTAGTGTAGCACTTTTACTTACGCAGATCTGCGATGTACCATTAACAGAAAAACTATAAGGCGCAGGGTTTGTAAATGTTGCAGTTGTTACAGCATAACATCCAATATTATCTATCACTTTTATGGTATACGTTCCGGCGCAAATATTGTTGATGTTGCTAGTAGTATATGTTGGAAGATTGGTTAAGCTAAATGTTACAGGGGCAATAGCATTTACAACATTCATGATCAATTTTCCATCACAATTATTATAACACAAAATATCTGTTTGCGATGTAATAGATAACAGAACTGAGCTTGTGTTGCCAATGCTAAATGTGCTTACCAACGAACATGTATTGGCGTCGGTAACTATCACCGAATAAATTCCTGTACTAAGATTGCTAAATGTGTTTGCACTTTGTGATGGAAAAGGACTAATGGAATAGGTGAGCGGTAATGAGCCGCCTGTAACATTAACGGTTACTGCTGCATCTACAGCGCTGCACGTTTCGGGTTTTGTAATGAAAGTGGTTTGAATATTTGAAATAGGAATAACACTTACAGTATTTGTGAATTTGCAATTTGACGCATCTCTTACAGTAAGTGTATAAATTCCTTTTGGAATATTGGTTAAAAATGAATTGGTATTTGTTGGTGCTGTCCATGTATAACTAAATGGCGCTTGCATATTGAGTACATTCACAGTTAATCCGCCATTGCTTGAAGTAGGGCAGCTGGGTTGTGTGATATTGAAATTAAGAACAGGAGCAATGGGTTGGTTAATGGTGATGATATTTGTTTTTGTGCAATTGTTAATGTCTTTTGTAATAATAGTATAAGTTCCGGCAGTTGCGCTCATAAGTGTATTACTTGCTATGGGGCTTCCGTTTACGGAATAACTTTTGCTTCCAACTCCACCTGTGGTTGTAAGAACCGCATTTACTGTTCCACCAAAACAACTTATTGAATTGGTACACGACGTATTTAGATCGCTTGGTTCATTTATTGATATAGTTTCTGTTCTTTTACAACCATCAGCACCGCTGGCTATAACGGTGTAAATTCCGGGCGATAAATTAGTAAGCGTGCTTCCTGCTATGGCTGAACCATTAACGGTGTAAGTAACAGGAAGAACCACCGAAGAGCCGGTTACAGTTAAGGAAATTGCCCCATCATTATTGCCAAAGCAGGTAATACTATTTGTGAATGGGCTTAATGTAGAAATGGCAAAGAATGAATTAAAAGTTGCCGCATTAACTACAGGATTTGCGTTATTGAAACAATTGCTGCCGTTTAGATAATTTATAAGAATGTTTGCTGTTGTAGAAAACGACATAACCAAAGTGTTTCCTGTTACTGTGAAAGGGTAAACCGGTATTGTAGTAAAACTATATGGCGCCGGACCACTCACTACCAAACTATAACTCAAGGTGCCAGTAGAACAGTCGTAATCCATGATCTGCGAATTAGGACATTGGCTGTGTAATGTCTTAACCAGAAGTATGCAAAAAACTATCCCTAAATATCTAACCATTAATGATTTAAAGTTAATAAAAAAAGGGGTAATAGTGCCTTAATACAATAAGTGGTATGGGTTTTTAAATAGATGGTACAAATACCAAGTAAAAAGGCCCCTTTCGAGGCCTTTTATTTTTTTAAGTGAATCAGTGTTTGGATGGAAAAGTTCAGTTTCGAGGCATGTGAAGAAAAAAAATGCGCAGTTTACTATCGTAAATGAGCAATTTTTTTTCAAACATATCGAAGAAAATGAACTTTTCGGACAAACACTATTTTACGGTTTTTAAAACGTCTTCGTTAATGGTAACCTTGTATTTATTTTTTAGGTAATTCAACCATTCAGTTTCCAAATGATTTTGGTAATCGGCGGTAACCATACCACGGCACTCAGGTAATGTTTTTGGAGATACAGGTAAAATTTTATTTACCACGATCACTACTGTTTTTTTCTCGTTTGGATCTTCAAAATCTTTTGCAACTATGCCTGCTTTCCAATTCTCATTAACAATTGGTCTCTCATTTTTGAGATAAAAAATATTCTCGATGCTCAGGTTCAACTGCGATGTTTTATTAGCAACCTCCAAGATCTCTTTATCTGATTTTTTTGCGGCCAGCATTTTTCTTACATCTTTAGCTATAACCTCATTTACACATTTGTAATTTGTTACATCAGCGCGCTCATCCCATTGGTATGAAGCTTTATGATCTTCATAATATTTTTTTAAACCTGTTGTATCTTTAACCGCCTTGCTCCAAACTTTTTGATCGGTAAGATCAAATAATAAAATTCCTTCGCGGTATTCGCGAACTAAATTTCTAAACTCCACATAATTCTTTTCTAGTTGTGAATCTTCAAATGCAACCACACACTCATCAACCCATTTTGTATACATTGGTTTTGCAACTTCCCAAGCATCATCTTGTGTTCTAATGGTCATTTGTGTTTCAAGAAATTTTGCAAATTCGTTTTGTGTGTATGATCTGCCGCCAATATTGAACATTTCTTTATTGCCTAATGATTGGGCACGCTTAGCTGTCCATGTTGCTTTAAGATAGGTTGAGTCAATGATAGTTTTAAACTCATCACGCGCTTTTAAATTCTCTTTAAAGCCATTGTTCTTTTTTACGCGGGCTATTAACGCAACTTTTCCCATTTGTGAACGCGAATCGCGACTAACTTTAGCTTTCAACTCGTTTTTCATTTCGGCAAAAGGAGGAAGTGCCTTTTTATCAATACGTTTAATTATGTGCCAGCCGTATTGTGTTTCTACAGGCTCGCTTATATCACCATTGTTTTTTAAACCAAATGCAGCATCCTCAAATGATTTTGGGAAACGTCCGCTTTTAAATGATTGTAATTGCCCGCCTTGATCGCTTGTTTGTTTGTCGTCGCTGAATTGACGTGCAACATCTTCAAATTTATCTCCGGCTTTTACTTTGTCAAACAATTCCTTTGCTTTTGTTTTAGCGTTTGCTTTGTCCTGTTCAGTACCACCTTTAGGTATCTTCACCATAATGTGCGATACAAGGATCTCACCTCTGCTATTACGTTTTTCGTAAACTTTTAAAATATGATATCCAAATCTGCTTTTTACAATAGTACTTACCTCGCCAACCTTTGTGTTGTAAGCTCCGTTCTCAAACGGATAAACCATGTCCATAGAAGTAAAATAGCCAAGGTCTCCTCTGTTATCAGCCACCGAAGCATCATCACTTGTTACAGGCGCAAGGGCAGCAAATCTATCCGGGTTTTTGATAACATTAGTAGCAAGATTCTTAATAGCATTTATTTTTATTTTGTAAATAGTACTATCCTTTCTTCTAAACAACGAAAGCGTCTCTGTAGTGTTCTTAAGTAATTTATCGTACTCGGCAATTTGCGCGTTAGTTGGTAGTTTACCAAGTATAGCGTTTCTAATGAGGTTGGCACGCGTCCATGCTTCTAATGTATCTTTAGGTAAATACGATTCGTCGCAACGAATTAAAATATGGCTCGCTTTAACTTCTATTTTTAAGCGCTCATATGCTTCCGTTAATAAATTCTCATTGGTGTTCTTATCGGTTAAATAAGGAGCCGCTAATTGTTTTCGGTAACCATTCAATTCATTTTTAAAAGAGATCAAGGTATCAAGGCCCATACTTTCTGCTTCTAAAACTTTCATTTTAAAAAGAGTGTATAGATCAGCATATTCTTTTACTGACTTTGCGTCTGTTTTTTCTTTGTTGTTATTCTTATTAAAAACAGCTTCAAACTCTGATTTAGTAACAGGCTTGGCATTAATGGTCATTACAACCGGATCTTGGGCTTTAACAGCAAGGCTTAGAATACATAAAAAGCTCAGGCTTAACACATTTTTTTTCATCATAACGGGTGCAAATTTATTCAATTTATTTGATGGTGGTATTTATTTTAAAAGTTCTTCTAGTTTTTGGTCGAGGGCTTGTCCTCTTAGGTTTTTAGCAATTATTTTCCCTTCCTTATCCAATAGTAAATTAGATGGAATACCGGTGATACCAAATAGTCTGGCGGTTTCGTTACCCCAGCCTTTTAAATCACTTACTTGAGTCCAAGTAAGTCCGTCTTTTTCAATGGCGCCGATCCAGCGTGATTTATCCTGGTCATAAGAAACTCCTAATACGGTAAACCCTTTACTTTTGTATTTATTGTATGCCGAAACAACATTCGGGTTTTCTGCTCGGCATGGGCCACACCAGCTTGCCCAAAAATCAACGAGTACAAATTGCCCGCGAAGGCTCGATAATTTTATAGGTTTATCATTCACATCATTTTGAGTGAAATCAGTTGCTAAATTTCCAATGGTGGAGCCTTTTAATAATTCAATGCGCTCAGTGGCAAGCTTCCCAAATTTGGTTGCCAAAAATGTTTTATCCAAATAAGAAGCTGCTTCAACAGAATTCTCAACCGGAATATTTGGATTATTAAGATCGCGATAAATGATCCAACCGCTAATTGCAGATTTTGGATGTGCTTTCACAAATCCTTTTAAAGAAGTAATGTACTCTTGATTTAACTCTTGGTACTTACCATTAACTGCCGTAGCAATATCCATTCTTCCTTCAGCTTGCGCTTTGTTGAATTCTTCTTGCAAGCCCATTTGTTTTTGAATGAATGTATTCATCAAGGCTTGATAATCCATTTGATCTTTTTGCGTTTGCCCGCCAATTGCAGTAGATGCAAAAAGTGAGTCCCCTTTTAATTTTACGCTGATCTTTCCCGGATCAACAAAGAAAATATAGTTTGGCTGATATTGGATATTATTTTCAGAATTGAACCAATACATATTTGGTTCTTCACTTTTTCCTATGAAGGTGAATTTTCCGCCTTTTACTTTTATCGAATCAGTAAAATCTTTATTATCCCATTTGTGATGAAGATAAATATAGGTTTTAGAATATTTTGTTACTTCTCCATTGATAGTAAAAGTGAACGGCTTTTGAGCGTTGATCGCAACCGAACAAAGCACTAAACATGATAAAATGAGGTGTCGCATAAATTTGATTTACTAGGATAACAAATTTAGCAATACAAATGGAATGCCAAAAAATTACTTAAGAATTTTTAACATTAAACTCTACTAGAAATCTAATGGGTATTTGTAGTTAAACACTTTCAAAAACGTGGATATCTTCAAGAGAAATGATTACTCTTCCTTTTTCGTTAACATCTTGTTTAACAGGCACAAATTTTCGTTTATCCAAAAATTGCGATGCTTTATACGATCCTCGCGAAAAAACAGTTTGCGAAAATGTATCGGTTATGCCTTTTATTAAAATGATCACCTCGGCATCGCGCGCATTAAGATCGGCAATGCTTAAACCGTTTAGCGGACTTTTTTCATCAATTGGATGCACAACAGTCCAGCTTAAAGCCAAAAAATTGATCTTTTCTAACTCAAGCGTTAGATTAAAGAATTCGCGTTTATTGGTCACCGGATTTTTCATCGTCATCACCACATTAGCTTCGTTCTCAATAAGCTCGTATTGCTTTGTATTTGCAACTCTGAACATAAGCGCAGTCATATCTTTATAAGGAGCGAGCAAAATATTTTTACTGTACAACAACGAATTTTTGGGACGAGAAAAGCGACCAAATACAACACCGGTAATAATGGCAAATAGCATTAAGCCAAACAATGATTCAATAGAAGCGATCAAGCTTGCTAAATGTTCTTTTGGATAAACGTGGCCGTAGCCCACCGTTGTAATGGTTTGAGCGCTGAAATAAACCAGGTCCACAAATCTACCAAAGCCTCGGCTAGATTCAAGCTCACCAAAGCTGTTAAAGCAAAGTGTAAAATATAGGAAAGCAAAAAAAAGATTAACAACCGTATAGAATGCCAAAACGATAACAATGAACTTTTTGAACGGAATAGTGGTAAGCCAATGGTAGAGATCAAGATTTGACATGCCCATGCCGGTTCGTTTTACATTAACCGTACCGTCTGAATTCAAAAATCTAACCGAATCTTTGTAATTCTTGTTTCCAAAACCTAATTCGGTCTCATTATTCTTCTTTCCGTTAAAAATTGCCATAGCGATTACCAAATATAGATTTGGTATAAAATTAGTGATTACCTTTGTAATAATGAACTCAAAGAATCCCATTATTATTTTATTTCTTTTGGTGCTTGGTGTTTTTGCCGGCTGGTATTTTTATAATAAGAACGACGATAAGCCTTTAAGAACACTTGCTTATTTCGGACCAAAGCATACAGTTAAAATAAACGATACAGCCTATCATACCATTGCCGATTTTTCTTTTGTAAATCAGTACGGAAAAACCATTACACAAGAAGATCTAAAAGGAAAGATCTATGTAAGCAATAGTTTTTTTACAACCTGCAAAAGCATTTGTCCAATAATGAATAAAGAGCTTACTAAAGTTTACAAGGCTTTTAGATCGCGCAATGACTTTATGATCCTTTCTTTAACAGTTGATCCTGAAACTGATTCCATTCAGCAATTAGCTTTGCACGCCAAAAATTATGGCGTTAGTGATGATAAATGGTGGTTTGCTACAGGAAGTAAAAAAGATATCTACGAACTCACACGAAAAAGTTTTATGCTCACTGTAGAAGAGGGTGATGGAGGGGCAGATGATTTTATTCATACGCAAAATTTTGCTTTAATAGATAAAGAAAAACATATCCGTGGATTTTACGATGGAACAGACAGCATTGAAGTGGTACGTTTAATAACCGATATTAAAACATTATTAAAAGAATATGAGTACAAGAATAAAAATACTCTTTAGTTTTTTGTTTGCTGTTTGTTTTGCGCATTCGCAACAGGTAAGTTCTGTTTATAAAATAGCTGACCTACTAAAACGCATCGAGCAAAATACGGATACTGTATATGTGCTTAATTTTTGGGCTACATGGTGTTTGCCTTGCGTAAAAGAATTACCCGAAATTGACTCGTTTGCCATACGTCATAAAAATGAGAAGATAAAAGTGATATTGGTAAGTTTGGATTTTAAGGATGAGTTGGAGAAAAAAGTGAACCCGTTCCTAAAAAAGAATGGCTATAAAACAGAGTGTGTATTGTTAGATGAAATAAACGGAAATGATTTTATTGATAAGATCGACAAACGCTGGACTGGATCCATTCCTGCAACATATTTTACTACAAATAAAAGGCGCAAAACTGCTTTTATTGAAAAGAAGATAGGAAAAACTGAATTAGAGGCTATGCTGTTAGACGTTAAATAGTCCGACTACATGAGATAAATTGGCGCTTAAATGCATTTATTTTTCGTCTAATTTTGAAATTAAATATTAATTTCCTATCTTGGTTGGATGCAAATTAGCACAAGCACTTCACTTATTTCGCTTACCTCGGAAGGACTTTTGGAAGTAAAATTCTTAGATAACGATCTTAAGATCGATTTTGAAGAGGCAAAAGCCCAGAGCGAAGCGGCTAACAAGTTAACCGGTGGAAAGAACATGTTGGTGTTGGTTGATGCGCGAGATTCAATGCACGAATTAACCAAGGAGGCAAAGGAGTTTATTGCAAAGGTATCTGGAAAAAAGGCGGAGGCGATCGTAGTTAAGGAGTTGCATCAGCGCATCATCGCCACATTTTACTTAAAAGTTACAGCTAAATTCTTTGTGCATCCTGTGAAGGTATTTAGTGACCGGGATCTGGCGGTAAAATGGTTGCTTTCTATGAAGTGATCAATCTTTTTTGCAATACACATCCGACTTTTCTACAGGATATTTTTTATCAAGATCTATATTGTTGAAACTTCTTTTATTTCCCCAGTTAAATATTTTTTCAAACACTGGCAGCATTTTTTTATTTTTTATCCGTTCTAAAAAATACACTTCGTGTTCTTTTTCTTTAATGCCCATCTCGTAGAGTATCACATCATGTTCTTTTATTCCTAATGAATTAAAAAACTGTTTCATTCTAAAGTATTCGCACACATTGCCACTTTCTAATCGGCCTGCAAAATAGTAAGGCATGAACCAGCCAATTACATAACAACTATACCATATTATTTTTCCTATCACATAAAATCTAAATTCGTAGTATTTTGAAATTGGAATATCATATTGCTCCATTATTTTTAATACTGTAATGCGATGATGCCATTCATCATCTTCAATTTGTTTTATTGCCTTTTTTTCATCCGCATTCTTAACTGAACGCGCATGTCCGATGTATGCAAAGGCTGCGGCTCTCTCGGCCGAATAGGCCTGCTGAAGTAGGTCGATAAGTTCGGTATGATTAATTTTTGGCAAAGGTGGTATACAAATATAGCTTTTTGGATATACCAAGCAAACTTGAGTTTTGGAATTTTTGACGGTTTCTTTTTGTTTGTCTCCGCATTAAAATTTTTAACCATAGACTATGGCTATGCTAAAAAATTTTGCTTTGATACAAGCAAAAATAACCTCGCCAAATTCTCCCAAAACCCAAGTTTGTTTGGTATATTTGAATAATGAAGAACTTGTTTGTTTTTATAACGCTTTTACCATTTCTAACCTTTGGTCAAATACCACCGGGTTATTACAATAATTTATCAGGACTCACCGGGCAAAATTTACTTATAGCTTTACATTCAAAGATCGATAACCATACCGTTATTCCTTATAGCGGTTTGTGGTCGGCTTTTGCAAAAACAGATGTTAAACCAAACGGAAAAGTTTGGGATCTATATGGATATGTTCCAAGTGGTTCTCAAAATTATGAATACACATTTGTAACCATGCAATGCGGAAGTTATTCTGTGGAGAGTGATTGCTTTAATCGCGAGCATACTTGGCCGCAAAGTTGGTTCAATGGAACCACAGGCCCTGATTCAGATCTATTTCATATTTATCCTTGCGATGGTTTTGTAAATGGTCAGCGAAGTAATTATCCCTTTGGTACAGTGGCTACACCAAGTTATTTAAGTTTAAATGGAAGTAAGTTAGGTAATTGTGGAGATGCCGGTTATTCGGGCATCGTATTTGAGCCTCTTACTGATATTAAAGGTGATATGGCGAGGAGTTATTTTTATATGTCAACTCGTTATTTTTCTGAGGACCTGGCATGGTCGAGTTCTCCGGCAACAAACAAAAGCACTATTTTACCTTGGCAATTATCGGTTTTGTTATCTTGGCATCATACCGATCCGGTAAGTGCAAAGGAAATTGCGCGTAATGATTCTATTTATTATAAATTCCAGAATAATCGTAATCCATTCATCGATCACCCGGAGTATGCCGATAGTATTTGGTCGGCTTATGTTGGTTTAAATGAAAGTAAAATGGATCTAAAAGAAAATTATTCAATCTATCCAAATCCAACAGATAATGGCCTCATTCATATTTCAGGATTGAATGAGGGAAGCAAAATTGAGATCGTGAATACTTTAGGAGAATTAGTTTATAGCGGAATAAATAAAAGTAAGATCATGGATATCGATCTATCTTCAGTTGCCAAGGGAATATTCATAGTGAACTTGAAAACTAAATACGCAAAGCATAGTTACAAACTGATCATCGCGGATTAGTAGGAAGGGTGTATGGTTTTTTCAGGCAACTTTCGACAAGAAAATCATAGACCAATACTTCATTTATGAGTTGAAGAATGTATATCCCCAGGCGAAGGAACTTGATATAGCTAACTAAAGGAATTTTCTCATTGCTGATAAGGATATAACAGAACCAATATCCCTAAATCCCTTTAGACTTTTAGCTGTTCTTAATTTGTTCGTTATTACCTGATTTTTAACTAAATCCGTGGCTTTTTTGTCAAAAAAGGGGCGATTTTTTTTTGTACTTTAGCGGAGCAAAAAAAATCTACATGAAGAAAATCTACTCAATTCTTACCATTATCGTATTGCTATCTGCCTTTAACGGGTATTCTCAGCAATCTTATTTTAAAGCGCCGGCAGGAACTGCCACAACCACTGTTAGGGTTCCAAATGGAACTTCTGCTCACGGTTATGTGAGAGGATGCTTTGTAATTCCGGCATCCGAACTTTGCGGGATAACCACTGTAACAGCATTGAATTCGGTTGGTTTTTGTTTGGTTAACGGATGTGGAAGTGCAGCCGTTACTGGTAGCATTCAGATCTATCTTGAAAACACAAGCGACGTTAATTATACAAAAGGAACTATTTGGTCGTCGGCAATTGCGCCAATGACATCAGTGTATAATAGTACAATGACAATTCCATTAACAGCTGGGGCTAATACAATAAACTTGGTATTACCTACAGCTTTCACTTATACAGGTGGCGGTTTATATGTTGCTTATGATTGGTATTCAACTGGTCCTTTTGAAACAGGCCCAACTATTGCTAACTCACAGGCAGCAACCAATATAACCTTTGGTGGTGCGTCACAAAGTAGCAATTCGGCTCCTCCGGTAACTATTGTAAATACTAACACACGTCCAAATTTCAATTTAGGTTACATTAATACATTTACCAACGAGATCTCTATTCAAACGATCATCTCGCACGGAAAAATTCCGATCGTACCAAGTTCACCTTACACATTTAGCGTTGTTGCAAAAAATCAAGCAAGCGTTGCTGCAACTAACGTAACGTTAAATCTTGCCATGAGCGGTGTAAATGCTTTTGCTACGTCAACAACTGTAGCTTCTATTCCTGCCAACGGAACAGTAATTGCTATGTTCCCGGGCTTTACGCCAACAATTCAAGGTACAAGTGCCATTACTATTAGCGCTTTGCCAGATGATAACAATTGTAATAATACCGCTGTGGTTAATCAATCGGTTACGTGTGAGGTATTAAGTTTAGGTCAACCTTCCAGTGCCGTGAATGTTTATTCTTTAGGGGTTGGTTACAATGCAGGAGGTTCTTCTATTGTAATGAGATTTAAACCAAGCGCGCCAACTGCTACGGTTTATGCAGTTGATTGTGGTATAGGAAGTGATCCTTCCAATGTTGGTAAGCCTGTTTTTGCCATTTTGCTTAATAGTTCCGGCGGACTTTTAGCAGCAAGTAATACGCTTATCTTAACAAGTGCTCATCTTAATAAATTTATCACATTCTATTTCCCAACTCCGATATCGTTAACTAATGTAACTTATT
>JAGPDW010000257.1:0-3306 GCA_018057345.1 Bacteroidia bacterium
TCATGAGCACATCAGTAAAAAACCGTGTACAATTAGAAGGAAACGTTGGCAAAAACCCGGAAGTAAAGGTATTTGAGAACAATAATAAGGTAGCAAATTTCACGGTTGCTACATCCGAGTACAAAAAGAATAAAGCAGGCGAATTTATCACCGAAACCACATGGCATAATATTTCTGCATGGGGCAAACAGGCCGAGATCGCTGAAAAAACTTTAGTAAAAGGAAGCCGCGTAAGCATTGATGGTAAGATCACCAACCGCACTTACACAGATAAAGAAGGCAACAAGCGTTACTTTACCGAGATCGTAGCGAACGAAGTAACGCTTATAGCTAAAAAAGAAGAAGCGGCTGCGTAACACAATAGGTATCTACCGGCAAGATAGATACATATTTAACCACCAAGGCACCAAGACACGGTAAATAGTTAGACCCGTAAGTCTTAAAAAAACCGTCTCTCCGTGTCTTGGTGGTTTAAAAAATAAAAATAAGTAAAGCGAGGGCCCCGTAAGGCCCCGCTTTTTAAAAAGAAAATAATCAAATAAAATATAAAGAGTAAAAGCATGAAAACAATTAAGAACAAAGTACAGATCGTAGGGAGCTTAGGTAATACACCTGAATTGAAAATTGTGAACGACAAAAAATTAACCCGCCTTAGCGTTGCCGTTAACGAACGCAAACGTTATGCCAACGGCGAAGTGCGCACAAAAACATATTGGCATTACATTACCGTGTGGGGCAAATTAGCTGAGCAAGTGTGTGAATTCGCTAAAAAGGGAACACTGGTAATGGTAGATGGCCGCTTGAAGAACATCAGCTATACTAACCGCTTAGGGAGGAACTGCATTGCAACAGAAATAGTTGCTAGCGAGGTGGTGATCAATTATACTCAGGCTGCGTAAGTATTAAAAGCACCTGTTAGACCCGTAAGTTTTCAGGATGCTATACTTATTTTAAACGCAGCTCCGCTGCTAATAATTTAACCACGGAGACGCGGAGTACACGGAGAAAAACTAAACTATGTGTGGCACACAGAGACTTGAGGTCTACGACCTCTGCGTTCTTTGCGGCCTTGCGGTTAAAAATAAAAGCAGCTCCGCTACTAATAATTTAACCGCGGAGAGGCGGAGTACACGAAAAAATCAAAACTATGAGCTTGGTTTACAGAGACCGAAGGTCTCCGTCCTCAGCGCTCTTTGTGTCTCCGTGGTAAAAAAAAAGCAGCGGAGCTGCGCAAGTATAAATTGTAACAACAAAGTAAAATGGAAAACAACATACAGAGCTATAATGAAAATTATATCGGAACCCATATTGTGGATGCAGCGTTAACAGTTCATAAAAAAATGGGACCCGGTCTTTTGGAAAAAGTGTATGAGGTTTGCATGGAATACGAGCTAAAAAAGAGGGGATTTAGCGTTGAGAGACAAATGAATGTCCCAATAGTATACGATGGAGTGGAGTTTAACGAATTATTAAAAATGGATCTTTTAGTCAATGGTAAAGTTATAGTAGAACTGAAATCTATTGAAAACCATAACAAATTATGGGAAGCTCAGATCTTAAGTCACCTAAAGCTTACCAAACTACACCTCGGATATTTAATAAATTTCAATGTTCCGTTAATTAAGATGGGAATAAAACGTTTCATTAACAGTCAATAAACCGTAACTTAGTAAAAATGTCAGAACTCATAGAAGGCGCAATTGTTGCCAGTAAATTCATCAATCAAACCAATCGCCATGTGTTTTTAACAGGAAAGGCAGGTACAGGTAAGACCACCTTTTTAAAACACATTATAAAACACACACACAAAAAAGCAGCCATTGTAGCGCCAACAGGTATTGCGGCAATTAATGCAGGAGGAACAACTATTCACTCCATGTTCAATATTCCCTTCGGAAGTTTTGTTCCCACACAAAATTATACGCAAAAGAATAATTCCTATATACAAGTTACCGATAGACATAAACTGTTTAAAACGCAATTCATTAATAATAACAAACGAGCCATCATTCGTGAGTTAGAATTATTGATCATTGATGAGGTAAGCATGTTGCGGGCTGATGTTTTGGATGCCATCGATGCGGTGATGCGACACGTACGTGGAAAAAGTTATTTGCCCTTTGGCGGCGTACAAGTTTTATTTATTGGCGATATGTACCAATTACCGCCCGTAGTAAAAGATAACGAATGGCAAGTATTAGGCGAATTTTATAAAAGCATTTATTTTTTTGATGCACAGGTGTTGCAAAATGAACCACCCATTTATATTGAACTCGATAAGATCTACAGACAAAATAATCCCGAGTTCATTACCGTATTAAATAATTTGCGTAATAATACCATCACAAAAAATGATACGGATATTTTAAATAAGTATTACAAACCTAATTTCAAGCAAACGGTAAATGATAATTATATCACGCTTACTACTCATAACCGTAAAGCAGATCTCATAAATAAATCCTTTCTTTCAGAATTAAAGTCTCCATCCTTTTTTTACGAAGCCCAAATAAAAGGCGAATTTCCCGATAATATGTTCCCCATTGAAAAAACATTGGAATTAAAAATGGGATCACAAGTCATGTTCTTAAAAAATGATCTGAGCGGAGAACAAAAATATTTTAACGGCAAATTAGCAAAGGTGGTTGAACTTACTACAAAAGAGATCCATGTTGAATTTGAAGATGGAAAGAGATTGAAATTGGATGAATACACCTGGGAAAATAAAAAATACGTTTTAGATGCCGGCACAAACGAGATCAAAGAAGAAACCGTTGGACAATTCATCCACTTCCCCATAAAATTAGCTTGGTCTATCACCGTGCATAAAAGTCAGGGCCTCACTTTTGATAAAGCAATAATTGATGTGGTTGACGCATTCGCGCCCGGGCAAGTGTATGTGGCGCTTTCGCGTTTACGAGACCTGAGCGGATTGATCTTAACATCACCCATTAATTTTACAAGCATTTCGAGTGATATAAAAATTAGTGAGTTCTCGGGAACAAAAGATCTTCAGCATGATCTGGGCGTTCAACTGGCCAATGAAACAACTAAGTTCTTAAAATATTATCTCAATTTTTGTTACGATTTCAATTGGTTAAATAATTCGTTGACCAGACATTACAAAGAACACTTTGAAGATCATAAGAGTAAATTGAAAGTGCGTTTTACTAATTGGATGCAAGAGCTCATTGAAAAAACGGAGAAACTAAAGAACCAAGCAAACAAATTTGCTTCCGAGTTAAATTCGATCATTGAACTATCTCAGCCGGGATGGAAAGAAACTCTTATTAAGCGAACTAAGGA
>JAGPDW010000004.1:0-39747 GCA_018057345.1 Bacteroidia bacterium
AGCCAGATACCTATACGCCAACGTGTAGCGGAGCAAAATCTTTTTCGAATGATGTTTTTCCTTTAATAGAAAGTAAATGCAAGAAGTGTCATACCAATATGGATGATCATGCTGAAGTAAAAGCACTAGCCGCTGCTATAAAGGATAATGTAACAAGTGGTATTATGCCAAAGGATGATAAACTTACCGATGCGCAAAAAGATATTATTGTGTGTTGGGTAGAGGCGGGCGCACCGAATAATTAAGTATGTCTTTAAAGCAACAACTCATTTCAAAATTTCAATTACTCCCTCATCCCGAAGGCGGTTATTATAGAGAAACTTATCGCAGTGTTGAGGTAATTGAAACGGCATCAAAAGAATTCCCGCATCAACGCAATTATTCAACAGCTATTTACTTTTTGATAGAGAAAGATAATTTTTCTGCCTTGCACCGTATTAAAAGCGATGAGCTTTGGCATTTTTATGAGGGTGATGCTTTAGAAGTTATTGAGATCGATCTAAAGGGAAATTTAATTCGAACACAAGTTGGACGAGATGTTGCAAATGGACAGCAGTATCAATACATGGTAAAAGCAGGACATTGGTTTGGTTCTCGGGTTTTAAATGGAGGAGAATATTCGTTTGTGGGTTGCACCGTTTCGCCCGGTTTTGATTTTAATGATTTTGAAATGGCAAAACGCGATGAGTTGTTTAAATCGTTTCCGCAGCACAAAGATATTATATCTGAATTAACCCGAGTGTGATCAACGTTTAAGCGAATTCATTTTTTTAATGGCGATCAATTGATCGTAGTACATTCCTACTTGGCGGTAATAAACTAATATGGTATAATCATTCTCGGTATCCCAATGATTTCCTTCGGTAAGCGTTTCATCGGCTGCTTTCTCACCATCTTTTGTAAGCACATATATATAATTATAATAGCCTTGCTTTAAATACAATTTGCATTCGTAACCAAGCCTACTATAATTATAGGTCATTTTATTGTTTTTGTTCAAGCGCCAATCGGTTAACTTACCCATGATATAAAAATTTCCTTTTGTTTCAGGATTAGGATACGGTAAAAAGAAATCTACAGAGGCATAATCGGCTTCAATATCCTGATTTCCTTTTATATCTCTGTTTTTAATTAAAAAACTCCCATTGATGTCATTCTGAAAAATATAAGCTTTGGTTGTTCTCATTTCATCAGGGGTAAGCACCACATGATTTTTACTTCCCTCATCTTTGTAAATATCCTTCACGCGTTCAGAGAGCACACGCAAACTTCGCATGTCAAAAAATCTAAATTCATTTCCACCATTAAATACAGCGGCTTCATTCATACTATAATTTAATTCGTTTGGCGCATAAAAACTTGGCTCAATGGGGCCTTTTAAATTATCCCAACGGTAATTTTGCCCAACGTAAACTTTTAGATCTTTGGCAGGATTAATTACATTGAGTCCGGGATATTTTACCGAGAACTCTAATTGCTGTTTGTTCTGCTGATCATCTCCGCCTATTGTTTGTCGGATAGAAGCTGCAATGTTCAATTTATTTTCAAAGATCATAAAGCGTCTGCTCAACACCAGATCTTTTTTATCGCCATTTAAATACACATACAATACATAATTCCCACTCTTAATAAATTTTACACTTTGCGTTGGAAATACAATAGAGTAGTGAGTGTATTTTTGCAACGTATTCATGGAGAAACTAAAATTAATGATGTTCATGTCGTTAAAGCCATCCATGTACTCCATCGTCATTAGGTCGCTTGGTGTCCAATCGGCATTGCAATGCACAAACGTAAGACTGTATTGTTTTTGATCTCCATCAAGGTCATCAAAACTTAATTCCAATTGTTCGCCTGTATTCATTTCTATCAATGCCGGCGAAAATTCCCACTGGGTTCCGTGTAACTGTACCGTTTTGATAGTTGACTTGTATGCGTGATCGTCATAACGCAAGGCATTATCATTCACATAGTCATCATCTGTGCTTTGCGAAAAAGCAAACGTAGAAAAACATAAAGTGATCAAAATGAATGATCGTTTTATAAAAGAAGACAACATGTTACTAAAGGTAAATTAAACAACAGGATAAACCTTGTTTTATTGCGAGAATTAGGATTTATTCTGAATTTGGAAAAGATTGATCTTCGATTCCTGATTCTTAAATAAACGAGAAATGTTCTTGCGGTGTGTTAAAACCAAAAGAATTGCAACGGTAATTGAAAAAATAGTTAATACAACATCTTCGTTATGCATGATGAAATGAAGAATAAAAGGAAAAGCAATTCCAGCCATCATTGAACTTAACGATACATAACGCGTAGCTAAAAGAACAGTAAAGAATACCAATAAGGCCACGCAACATGTAAGCGGCAAAATGCAAAGTACAACACCCAAAATTGTTGCTACACCTTTACCGCCTCTAAAGCCGGCAAATACAGGGAAGATATGACCAAGTAAAACAGCAACTCCAAGGCCTAGTTGAAGATCCACAAAATCAGGACGTTCAAAAGGAATTGAACTTAGGAAAGCTAAAGCAACAGCTAAAGACCCTTTTAAAATATCTATAATTAAAACAGGAAAACCGGCCTTTTTGCCTAAAACACGAAACGTATTGGTTGCTCCGGCGTTACCGCTACCAAATTCACGAACATCTATGTTGTAAAACGCTTTGCCGATCCACACCGCCGTTGGAATAGAACCTAATAAATAGGCCCCAAGGATAAGCAAAACTATAATTAATGTTGCCAAATGGTTAGTTAGTTAAACAAAATTAAGAATTTATACGAAAAATAAAAGGTATTCGTTTTTAGTTTTTAACAAATACCTTTTAAATTAACATCACTAAAAAGGCTTATTAATAAGCTCCTTTTAGTTTTACACCTTGTTCAATACGCTGTAAAGCAGTAATATAGGCTCCAATACGCATGCTGGTTTTATACTGAGCCGTGTTATTCCAAACTTGTTCAAAAGCGATCTCCATTTTAAGATCATGCTTGGTATTAACCTCTTCTTCTGTCCAATAATAACCGGCTTTGTTTTGAACCCACTCAAAATAACTTACCGTAACGCCACCGCTATTAGCCAAAATATCAGGCACACAAATAATTTTTTTATCATTTAAGATAGGATCAGCTTCAGGAGTTGTTGGTCCATTTGCGCCTTCAACAATTAACTTGGCCTGGATCTTTCCGGCGTTATCTTCGGTAATTACATTTTGCAAAGCTGCAGGAATTAGCACATCGCACTTGCTGATCAATAATTGATCGGAAGGAATTTCGGTACCACCTTTAAAGCCTTTTAAAATTCTGTTGTTTTTAGCTGCATAATCAATGGCAGCTGCAATATCAATTCCTTTTTCGTTATAAAACGAAGCAGTATGATCGCCAATACCTACAATTTTAATTCCTTTTTCGGCCAATAAACGAGCAGAATGAGAACCTACATTTCCAAAACCTTGAACTACTGCAGTAACTTCACTCGGTTTCAAATTCATTTTTTTCAACGCGCATAATGTATTTACCATTACACCGCGTCCTGTTGCAGCATCACGTCCTAACGATCCACCAATTGAAACAGGTTTTCCGGTAATTACACCGGGACTATCTTCGCCGGTAATTTTGTTGAACTCGTCAACTATCCAAGCCATTTCTCTTCCGCTTGTTCCCATATCAGGAGCAGGAATATCTTTATTAACGCCAAATACATCTTTCATTGATTTTGCATAAGCGCGACTTAATCTTTCTAATTCGCCAACACTCATAGCACGCGGATCGCATTTAATACCGCCTTTTGCACCACCGTAAGGTAAATTTGCAACAGCGCATTTAAAACTCATCCAAGCCGCAAGCGCCATTACTTCATCGGCGTTCACATCCATAGCGTAACGAATTCCGCCTTTGCTAGGACCTAAATGTGTTGAATGAACAGTGCGGTACCCTTCAAAAACTTGGGTTTTTCCGCTGTCCATCATAATAGGTAAACTTACTTTAACTTGTTTGCTTGGGCTACTTAAAACCCGCAAAACATCTTCACTTAAATTCATTATTTTGGCTGCTTTATCTAGGCGCGCCAAAACGGCCTCAAACATACTCTCAGGGTGCGATTCTGCCTTAACTGTTTGTGTTGACATAATTTGTGTTTTTTGTGTTGTTAGCTGGGGCGTAAATTTAGTAATATTATTTCATCTAAACCAATTTATTAACCTTGTTTATAAATGCTTAAACCATTGATAAATAAGGAAATAAAAGATTACTTTTGAGTTTACTAAATGGGCGATTTTTTAAAGATATTTGGGGTATTCATCTCTTGTGTTTTTTTCTTCGGAAAATTGGGTGTTCCAAGTGCTATCATTCTTTTTAAATTCGACTTTTTGAAGGTTTTTTTAGTGACCGTTATTTCGGGATGGTTTTCAAATGTGGTTTTTACTTTATTTAGTTCAGCAATATTAAAATGGTGGGAAGCTTATAAGATCCGTAAAAACTATGAGTCAACTAAAAAAGCATTTACTAAAGGCAATCGAAGAATAATTAACATAAAAAAACGATTTGGTTTAGTGGGCCTTGCATTTATTACTCCCATTTTCCCTGGAATTGCCATTGGGGCATTTATTGCCCAGCGGTTTTATAAGAATAAATTCAAGGTGATCATGTATTTAAATGTGTCGGTTGTATTTTGGAGTCTCGCGCTTTATTTCTTGTTTTATTTTTTTAAGCACAATATTGTTTAAATGGTACAGAAGAAAAATCTACAACATATTTTCTTCGATCTAGACGATACAATTTGGGATTTTGAAAAAAACTCTGAACGTATTCTCTCAAAACTTTTTGATGAGCAAGGCTTAGCGCAGAAATTGCAAAATGATTTTTATACCTATTTTACTGCTTACAAAAAGAAGAACGGAGAGCTTTGGCAATTATATAACACAAAAAAAATATCTAAAGATGAATTGCGTAAGCGCCGATTCCACGAAACTTTTTTGCAGTTTGGGTACAATGATTTTGACCTGAGTTATTTTATTTCCGAATGCTACATACAACAAGCGCCTTACGGAACTGAATTAAAAAAAGGATCGATAGAATTATTAGATACCTTAAGCGCGAACTACAAATTGCATGTGATAACTAATGGATTTAAGGAGGTTCAGCACATAAAATTAGCGCAATGCGATCTTCAAAAATATTTTGATAACGTGATCATAAGTGAAGATGTTGGGCACAATAAACCTAATATTGAAATATTTAAAGAAGCTGAAAGACTTGGAAACACCACTAAAGAGGCTTGTTTAATGATAGGTGATAATTTTGAGGCCGACATTGAAGGTGCAAAAAAAGCAGGGTGGCAAACTATTTGGTACAATCCGCAAAAAAGCAAACGTTTTCAAACCACACAGGTGCATTGCTTAACAGAAATAGTAACGCATTTTAAAACTTAAGTAGCGTTATAGTTTGACAACTAACAAAAAAACATCAATTTTTGCGAATATAAAAGTTAGGATCTACATCAACTGTATTGATCTTTGAATTTTGTTTTAGTTTTTTCTCAACAGTTGTTGGTTCAATCCAAAGCTCAGAGCCTTTGTTTATCATCACTTTAACGGGCATATTAAAATCGGCATTACAATTTACCCATTTATACACCAATTGTTTTTTCTTGATCGTATATTCCAGTTTCGGAATTTTTGAACTACGTAAATACTGATCGAACACAGGTTTAAAATTGATCTTACTTTCTGCGGAAATATAGTCTTCCACATCTTTTGTTGTTACGGTTCTTTTTCCAAAGTCTTTGTTTAAGCCCAATAAGATCTCGTGAAATAGTTCATCATTATTAATTACTTGACGAATAGTGTGGATCATGTTTGCGCCTTTATCGTACATGTCTCCACTTCCTTCTTTATTCACTTCGTAATTACCAATTATAGGACCATCATTTGAAATACTTTTTCTTAATCCTCTTACATATTTACTGGCCGAATCTTTTCCCCAAACCGATTCAATGAATAAGGCTTCCGAATAGGTTGTAAATCCTTCGTGTACCCACATATCTGCAATGTCTTTTGTTGTGATATTATTTCCAAACCATTCGTGGCCGCATTCATGAATGATAATAAAATCCCAAAGCATTCCAATTCCTGTTCCTGAGCGATCCATGCCCATGTAGCCTTTTCTAAATTTATTACCATAAGCAACAGCGCTTTGATGTTCCATTCCTAAAAAGTTACTTTCTACTAATCTAAATCCATCGGCGTAAAAAGGGTAGGGACCAAACCAATACTCAAAACTCTTGAGCATTTTTTGTGTATCAGGTTTTAATAAACTGTCGGCCTTATTTTTATTATAATCCAAAACAACGTATTCCATTTTTAATTTCCCGTTCTTTCCTTCAAAGCTATCTTTTACAATAACATAATTTCCAAGATATAAGGTTACATCATAACTATTAATGGGGTTGGTGATACTATACGTTGAGGTTTTTGTTTTATTTGAATTGGAAACACGCTTAATTAAATTTCCATTGGAAATAGCAACTAAACTATCATTGGCAGTTATGGAAATATTCATTCCGTTATCGGGTTCATCGCTTTGATGATCTTTAAGCGGCCACCAAACAGAAGCGCCTAAACCTTGGCAAGCTACATTTATCCATTTCCGATTTTGTTTATCTTTTGCCCAAATAAATCCACCATCCCACGGTGCCATTTTTGCTTTGCGAGGAATACCCGAATAGTAAACGGTTACAGAATCTTTTTGTGCGTCAATTAAAATGGGATCTAAATTCACTGTCCATGCATCGTACTCGTGTTTAACTTCTAATTTTTTATTGTGAAAAATAAAGCTGTCAACCACCAATGGTTTTTGAAGATCAACTTGAAATTGAGTTCCGTTTGAAATGGTTTTAAAATAAATGGTGTTCTTGCCTTGGATGGATCGTTTGTTATCATCAATAGTAACATGAAGGTTGTAAAACACAACATCCCACCAATTGCGCGAATTATTTAATTTGCCGCGTAAACTATCACCTCTTGAATACGTTTGAGAGTATGAAGAAAAGCAAATAAAGAATAAAAAACAGGTTTTAAAAACCTTCATGAGAGATCGTGTTCGAAATTAATTTTGAACTACAAGTCGTTTTACAATTTTGCTACCATCTATAGAAATAGTTACAAAGTAAACACCATTAGTTAATTGATCAGTAGCAATTTCAAACTCATGATTGCCCACGTCAACTTTTCCTTTGTTCACACTTGTGTGCTTTTTACCAAGCATATCGCATACGTCGATACTCACGGTGTGTGATTCTTTTGTATTGTACTCAATCGTAACTTTATCTTTTGCAGGATTTGGATACATGTTCAATCCAACGTTAAGTTCGGTTTCTTTCACGCTTACCGCGGGGTCAATCATATTGATATCATCTAAAAATATATCATTGCCGGGATCGGTATCATCTGACGTAAAAACAAATCTAAAAATGGCGCTGTAGTAATAAGGCACAGAAACACTATAGGTTGTGAACTCACTTATTGATGGTTGAAAAGGTGTATTAGATAATACTGAAGTGCTTGCAAGATTAGCGCCTTGTTTTGTCCAACGTGTTTTCCACGATTTACCGCAATCATCCGATACTTGTAATTTCAATTGATCATTGCTTGTTGCCGTTTTTTGTTGATACGCCACTTTAAATGATAACTGTACAATGGCTCCTGCATTGGTAAGATCAAAATCTCCTAAGCCTTCTAAAATGCTAACGTTGCCGGGTGTATTATTAAGATTATCGATCTTCATCGACTTGCTACCACCTGAAAATGATTGTGTAGTAAGTTCCCAATTTGATCCGCCGGAAGGAATTGATGTCCATTCGTCAATGGCCGATTGTGTTTCAAAACTTTCAATTAATGGAAGTTGATCGGCACTTATTAAATTAATGTATGATATGCTTAAGTCGTTTGTAATATCCCCATCAGTATTATTATTTGGACCGCTTGTGTAACATGTAATAGTATGCGAGCCGCTTGAAAAATTATTTCCCGGTAAATTAAGTGTAGCTGTTTGTCCTGTAACCAAAGAACCATTCCAATTTAAGGTTTGGTAATTTTGATTATCAATTTTATAATTGATCACACAAGAGCTAAGTGTACTGCTTCCATAATTTCTGATCTTTACAACAGGACTAATAGTTCCTGCATTGCATAAAATATCACTTGGCGTAATAGTTAATACACCGGCATCAATTGCTTGTGAAGTTAATGGGATCAATCCTGCAAGAGCTTGCTGTCCGAAAGAGAAATCCATTCCTGTTGGGTTCAACACATCAATATCAAAATAACCATTACCGCTTCCTCCCCAACCCCAGTTCATATGATAAAAGTCGTTTACGTCGTATCCATCGCATACCCATGTATGTCCGCCTGAATTACCAAAACCAACATATTGAATTGGGCGACCGATATCAAGATCCCCTTTTAATAACGCGTGCCAGTTTGCTGTAGAATAGTTATCGCGATATACTCCTAAGATCTCTGTTGGATCATAGCGAAAATAATTAATGAATGAGTTCTCGGCAGAAATAGGTGAATCGGCATTAATTACCCAAGCGCCACTTCCTTCCGGCGAGTAATCCATATTTACACTTACACCGCAGTGATACATTAATTCGGCAATTTCCGGGTTAGGCGACGAGCAAACATTTGGCATTAACGAATAAACATAAACAGCGTTGGCATAATTTGCGCTTAAGCTTCCGTAATCATTCTCGTTGTATGAACTGTTTCCATTACCTTGTTTAGGATAATTCCAATATTTCATGATCTGCGCCATGGTTGTTGCAACACATCCGGTAACCGAGCCGCCCGGACAAAGATCATTATAATAAGGAGATTGATTCCATAATGTAGTAAGCAAAGGTGCAACCGACGTATTGGCCGACGAACGACGTAGATCTGTTGCAGCAATATTGTTTGCATAATCACTCCAGGTTTTTGCAATAACTGCATTTGCCTGAATGTTATTTTTGCGCAAGTAATTTATTTCTTCACCACGTTTATTTAGCCAATTACCAATATTTGAATTTGGTGCAGGAATATCAAATCTCTCTTTTGTTGAATAACCAATAATAGGTTTTGCTGCATCATTAGCTGTTACGATCACAAAACCGTTTCCGCTGTTAACATCAAATACATAATACAAAGGCGAACCATCGGCAGCTTTTGCAGTATGGAATAATTTTAAAGTTATATCCTGTGCATTGGTAGTTAGCTTCATGAAATTGCGAGCAACTAATTCGGCATTATTTACCGGAACTGTTTTTGCAAAAGCCAGCGAGCATAAAAACACAAAGACAATAGAAAGCGATCTTGATAGATGTTTGAACATAGATAGGTGTTTAATACCCTAAATTTAATGAATAAATACCTGAAAAAGATTACCATTTACTAAAGCAAGGCGTCCAGTTATTAAATGAAACAATTTAGTTTTTTAGTAATCATAGAGGGAAGTAAGTGAAAGAAATTGGTTTGGTAGGTTGATAATAGGATTTTGTATGTTATTTATAGGATAATTTATATATTTGCAGCCCCTAAATGGCGGGATAGCTCAGATGGTTAGAGCGCAGGATTCATAACCCTGAGGTCTCGGGTTCAACTCCCGATTCCGCTACTAATATAAAACCCTCATTTTGAGGGTTTTATAGTTTTTAACCGTTGCGCATCGCCTTTAAAACCGCTATTTAGCCTTCTAAATATAATGCGCCCTTTATTTTGTTAAGAGGGAAATTTTTGATACATTTCCAGAAATTTCTAAGCTATGTCGAAGAAAAATAAAGGTTCGTCTGGAAAAGCTAAGGGGTCTGCTAAAAAAACAAAGAAGGCCGCGAAGCCTGCTGCAAAAAAATCTGTGAAAAAAGTGATCAAGAAAGCGCCAGTAAAAAAGAAAGCTCCAAGTAAACCAGTAGCTAAGAAGAAACTTGCCCCTAAAAAAGTGGTAAAGGCTTCAAAACCAACAAAGAAAATAGTTAAGCCTGTTAAGGCAGTAAAAGTTATAGCTAAAAAAGAGATCAAGAAGGAGATCAAAAAGGAAATTCCTAAAGTTCTTGAAAAGAAAGTTGTTGTTTCTAAACAGGTTGAAGAGAAAGCTGTTCTTAGTAAAAAGGAATTAGCCGAAGAAAAAAAGAATGAGGTTTTGGCTATCATGAACACGATACCAAAAACTGAAGCGCCTCAATTATCTGCTTCTAAGATCGCATCAATCACAAGCTCTATAACAAACCCTGTAAAAAAGCATGGTGCGTATGCTGTTAAAGTTGAAAAAGAACCTAATGGTAAATTTGAACTTGAGTTTGGATGCAGAGCTTCTTCAGAAATGTTGTACGAATTCTTTTCTACAGCAAGTGGTTTGTCGGAATGGTTCTGCGATGATGTAAATATCCGTAATGGTATTTATACATTTATTTGGGACGGACAAATGCAGCAAGCACGTTTACTAAAAACCATAGATAATCAATTAGCACGTTACCAATGGGTTGACAAAACCGACGGAAGTTATTTTGAATTCAGAATTCAACGTGACGATCTTACCAATGATATTTCGTTAATGGTAACTGATTTTGCTGAGTCAAAAGCTGATCAAGAATCTGCGAAATTATTATGGCACAGTCAGGTTGAAAAACTAATGCATGTTATCGGTTCTATATTCTAAAGAACCTCTAAAAATAATTGAAGAGCATTTTAAATGAAAATTTTAAAGTGCTCTTTTTGTTTCTGCTCTTCTCTAAAGAAAACCATTCCAAAATAAAAGCAATCTATGCTCAATGTTACATTTTGGTTTTGTTTGATCTCTTCCCAGGCTTGTGTCATGCCTTTGCTCCAATAAATATCATCAAAAATAATAACCGAACCATTTGTTCTTTTTTCTAAAGCCATTTTAAAATATCTAAGCGTGGCTTCGTAGGTATGATTACCGTCGATGTACAAAAGATCAAATGATGAAAGTTTGGATAGGAGTTGCGGAAGTGTTTGATCAAAATTACCGTGTACAGAAGTAATGTTTGTTCGTTGTTTTTTTGCAAAAAGAGTTTTAGAGAATTTAACTAGATTTTCGCTTCCTTCCAGAGTATAGATCTGCGACTTTGTATTAGCAAAACTTAAATAGAGAGTAGTAAGTCCCAACGATGTGCCTAATTCAATAATGACTTTGCTTTTTAAATAGTTAACCAGCTTAAAAAGTAATTCGGATTGTTTTTGTGAGCTTATACCATGCAGCGCAATACCTTTTACTTTACGTTTTGAACCAAGCAGTTTTTGCGAACCGGCCCCCATATCGTTTATCTCAAGTTCGGTTTCATTTTGTTGGAGGTCTTTTCGCAACTTACTTAATTCCTCAAAAGCATAAAAATGTTGTTGTGTATTAAAAACATTCTCTGTTAACTTAAATACAAAAGGAGAATGCACGCCATGCCCACCTCGTTTGGCTTTGAGTAAATGAGAAAGATATTTTTTTAATAGCCAACTGTTACTCATCGTGTATGGTACAAAAACTATATTTTTTTCTTTTTATTGGCTTTGTTTTATAGCACGCGTCACTATCTTCTTGAAAAAAGATAAGATCTAAACTTTGCATTTGATTTTTGGGATGCTTTTTATTCCATTTTTTTAAAAAGTATTTGCAGTATAAAGGTCTTAAAAAAGTGTAATCACTGCGCTGCATGTTCTCGGCCAGTTTTCGCCATCTATCACTTTTAAAATTCTTTACTAAGTGTTCGGGCTTTTCGGAGTATATATAAGGCAGATCATAATACAGATCCCATAATTTTCCTTCGGAAGTATAGCCTTCATGCAAATACCAGCCATCTTCTTTCATGATATGTGGCGAGAACATCCCCCAAAACTGATTAAGGCGTAAAGTGTTTAC
Source organism: Bacteroidia bacterium (assembly GCA_018057345.1). Classification (GTDB taxonomy): domain Bacteria; phylum Bacteroidota; class Bacteroidia; order B-17B0; family Aurantibacillaceae; genus Aurantibacillus. Next base: position 11,905 of record JAGPDW010000004.1, read on the forward strand.
CAATACATTCACCGGTTTATCTAATTCGTAACTATACCAAGGCATATAGCTTAAATTCAATATCAAACAAAGCGCAAGGATCAAGGCAGAGAAAGCGTTTGCGCCATGTTTTATAATAGAAATACTCTTACGTTTTGCTTTTTGATAATTAGTAATGGCTAAGATCTTGAAACGATCAAGAAACTCTGACGGAAGAATGGCCAGGGCTGTAGTGATATTAATGATATAGAACAATCCAACATACAAAGTTAATCCTATACCAATATGTAATACAAGAAGTAATGCAAATAAACTCAATTTCACCCATTTGTTTTTTGTTGGAAGCAAAATTAAGATCGGAATAAGGATCTCCACAAAATACACCAATTTGGTGAGCCATTGCATAAGTGATGGATGCTTATACAAGAGATCTCCCATGGGTAAACGTAATTGATCTAAACTTAAAGCATAGTAAACCGCACTTGCATCGCCATGCCATTCGCTGCTGTTCTTTAAAAGCACGGTGAAAAAATAAACGGAAGCGATCAAAAATAAATAGCCTAATGACGCAAAACTAAAATGCTTTGGTTTGCTTATGTATTTTTTTGCATCTAACGAAAGTGCATTCCCCCAAGGTAAAAATAGAGCCCAAAACAAAGTAAGGCGCAAAAGATCATCGCCCGATTGCAAAATAAATAAATTACGATTGTGTAAGGAGATCGTGAATATCCAAACTAAAAATGTAACTAATCTTGTTTTGTAACCAAACAATAATAAAAGTGCTACTAGTGTGTGTAAGCAAAAAAGCAAGGTAGCAAAACCATAACTTCCATTTAAGGTATGAAAGCTCCAGTAACCGGGTTGCCATCCAAAATTGGCAATGAGTTTTGTTGGCCATAAACCCCCATCGGTAAAAAATGCGCCAAGGTCTTGCCAGCGAATAATAATATCGCTTAATACCACCAATGCAACTCCAATCCGCATTAAGCCAAGCGCTCTTACATCCAATTGATAATAGGAGCGGATTTTTACAAGGAGGCGGTTGAATTTATACACGGTATAAAAATAAAAAAAGTCCCGACATTTTTCGTCGGGACTTTCTTTTTTATATTATAAAATATTAGTTACAACCAACGTTTCCGCTAACACTTACAACCGGGAAGTTGAAGTTAGACTGAACACATTGTATGCCTGTAAATGTGGCATTGATAGAAGTTGAATTTGTGTTGATACTTACAACACCTGTTTTACCATACCAGGTAATACCTGAAGGTTGACTAGGCGCATTTAAAACTGTTACCTGAACGTTTGATGGTCCGGAAACACTGCTTACGTTATAATTACCTGTTTGAGGAATTGTATTGAATGATAAAGTAACTTCTACAGAACCGCTAATACCTTTTAAAGTTAAGCTTCCTGATGAAGCACATGAAGGGTTTAACCAACCACTACCACCTGCGTTCAAGTTTGAATTTTCTGAAGCCGGGTTTGTAATAGGAACACTTCCTGTTTGCGTAGCATTACCTGCATTGGGATTTCCACCAGTACCGGTTGCCGAATCTTTATAAGTTGGCTTAATGGTATTATCTGTTTTTTTACTACAAGCAAAAAATACTAAGGCTGCGATAGTTACACAGGTTAAAGCGAGAATACTGATTTTTTTCATGGTATTTAGAATTATTCAAATTTAGCAAAAAAACCTGAAAATTCCAAATTTAGGCCCGCCCAATGAGTGAATGGGGTATAAAAGCTACTGAAGCGGGGTTTTCAGACCTGCTGTGACGGACCTTTGTTTAAAATAAAAACACTTAGTTACAACCAACGTTTCCGCTAACAGTTACAATCGGGAAGTTGAAGGTAGACTGGACGCATTGTATTCCTGTAAATGTGGCGTTGATAGAAGTTGAATTTGTATTGATGCTTACAACACCCGATCTGCCATACCAGGTAATGCCTGTAGGTTGACTAGGTGCATTTAATACGGTTAGCTGAACGTTTGAGGGACCGGAAACACTGCTTACGTTGTAATTGCCGGTTTGAGGAATTGTATTAAATGATAAAGATACTTCCACCGAACCGCTAATGCCTTTTAAAGTTAAGCTGGCAGATGAGGCACAAGAAGGGTTTAACCATCCGCTTCCACCGCAATTTAAACTTGAATTTTCAAAAGCCGGATTGGTTACAGGAATGCCACCCGTTGGAGTTGGAACACCAACATTGGGATTTCCTTTTGTGCCACCACAAGCTTCCGCATAACCCGGTTTTATGGCATTTTCGTCACTACAGGTTTGACTTTCCTTCTTTTTACAGGCAAAAAGCAAAAATGCCGCAATAATTACAAAGGTAAGAGGTAGAGTATTTATTTTTTTCATGATAAATAGGTTACTCAAACTTCGTAAAAAAAAGTACGAAAAAATAAAATTAAACAGGGTTCAATGATTAAAGGTGACTTTCGCCTAGTAAAAAGTTCGATTATTTACAACCAATTGCTTCAAAAGTACAGAAGTTCGGTATCTGTCTTCCTCGTACATAAGGAATAGATCCATCAAATATTTAGCAACATTTTTAACGCCAATTTCATCGGCCAACTTTAATAATCCTTTCGGGTAGTTAACGCCTTTGGTCATAGCCAAGTCAATATCTTCGCGGCTGGCAATGCCAAGATATAAAGTATCCGCTGCTTCGTTAATGAGCATGCAAATAATGCGACTATAAATTTGTCTGGCTAGTGCCATGTCTTTTTTTGGCTCCGGCATTTTTGCCCCTTCGCTGTAGTCATAAAATCCTCTTCCGGTTTTACGCCCCAAAAATTTGGCTTCCAATAAACGCTTTTGTGTAAGCGAAGGTTTAAAGCGCGGATCAAAATAAAATTGTTGCCAAACGGTTTCGGTTACTACATAATTTACATCGTGCCCAATAAGATCCATTAATTCAAAAGGACCCATTTTAAAACCGCCAATTTCTTTCATGGCCCAATCGATGGTTGCGTAGTCGGCAATTTGTTCATCGGCAATTCGTAATGCTTCGCTGTAAAAAGGACGAGCCACACGATTCACAATAAAACCGGGAGTATCTTTTGCAATAACGGTTACTTTACCCCACGAATCAATTAATTGTTTTACGGGAGCAATAATTTCTTTTGAAGTGGCAAGGCCGGGAATGATCTCTACCAAAGGCATTAAGGTAGCAGGATTAAAAAAATGTATACCTATTACGTTTTCTGGTCTTTCACAAACAGAAGCAATAGATGTAATTGATAAGGAGGAAGTGTTTGAAGCAAGCAAGCATGTTTTTTTCACCAGCTTTTCAATTTGCGAAAATACCTGTTGTTTGATCTCAAGTTTTTCAACAATAGCTTCAATAATGAGGTCGCAGTCTGCAAGATCATTCAAAGCATTAGTAAAATGAGCATTGGTTATGATCTCATTCTTTTTTTGTTCGGTAATTTTTTGTTTCTCAACAAGTTTTGAAAGTGAGGCCGCGAGTGTTTGTTTTGCTTTTACAACAACGTCGTTGTTTGTATCGTAAATATGAACGGTGTGACCAAATGAAGCAGCTACTTGCGCAATACCGCTACCCATGGCACCGCCACCAATAACGCCAATAATACTTTTAGAATTCAACATAATAATTAGTGAGCAATAATGAGTTTAGAATTTTTGATGAGTTGGTTATCTAAACTTAGTCGTAAAAAATAAATACCATTATCAAATTGCGATGTGTTTATTTCTTTAAAGTTTGAATTACTTCCCTTAATATCTAACGTACTTTGTTTTAATACTGTTCGCCCTTGCATGTCGAATAGTTCAATGGTAATGTCTTTAGTACTCATAAGATCAGCCATCATAATAAATAACGAAGCGTTAGCAGGATTTGGACTTACCATAATATTTTGACCATAAGAATATGGGTTGATGCCTGTTGGTAGAGAACCTGTGCTTGTTCCTACACCATCCGGAGGAGGCAGATCATCGTCGTTAGCAACAATCGTATTTGTAAATAAATGTGATTTCAGTACAAAGATCCCATTCTGCTCGTCAACCGCTACAATATTTTTACTTGGCAAATACGGATACAATCCCCATAAACCATCATATGGATCAGGGTAACTGCTTACGTTTCCACCGGCTTGTGGATGTGTATCAAAATATCCGGCCAAGAAAGGAGCGTTTGGATTTTTAATATTGAGTAATTGCAAACCATCGCAATAACTAGCTAAAAAGCAAAGCGAATCGTTCACTGTCCACGGGTTGTGCGGCGTGCCTCCGGCATATTGATTATAGGTTGAAAGAACCTGCATGTTAGCTAAATTTTGTACGTCGATAACTTTAACGGGTAAACCGGCAGGAACTTCATCGCACATTACTAATGTTTTTTTATTGGGTGTAATGGCGCTGCTGTGATTATAACCTGAGCTTACATAACTTGTTAATGATCCAACTTGTGTAAATGAATACGAAGGAGGCGTTAGAGTGAAGGTATACAAGCCTCCATAACCTGCAGAAACAAATACGGTATCGTTATTAGCGTAAGTATCATGAACTGTGGTAATGAATGCGGCGTCTTGATTTAATTTTCTAATTAAAGTAGGAACACTTGGAGTAGCTAAACTATAAATATTTAAAGTAGATTTTGTATTATCACTGTAAGTTACACTTGAGCAATACAATTTATTTCCATCGATCCATACGGCATGCGTTCTTTTAAAAATGGTTTGTGCATCATGAACTTTATGAACGCTATCCGGTAAATACTGAAGATCAAAAATTTGAAAACTATTAAGGCCGCCATCATCACTTACTACGTAACAATAATTTTGATAGGTTTTCATTTCGCGCCAAACCGTACCGGTTATCTTGCCAGGTTCAAAATCGCAAATTACTTGTTGGTAAGGATTTGTAACATCCACAAAATAGGTTCCTGCGGCAGACCCTGCAATGGCATACTCTCTGTTTTTATTGGCTTGATACCATCCCCAACATGCTGAGAATTTTGTTCCATACGACGTGGTATAAGTCCCTGGGTTAATAACACTACAAAGCGTAAAATTATTAGCGCCATATACTTGTGCGTTTGTTTTGCTATAGGCAAAGATCGCTAAAAGTAAAAGTAGTTTTTTTATCATGTTAGATATTATTAATGATTATTTTTTTTGTAAGAGAACCATTCTTTGTTTTTAAGTTCACAATGTAAGCGCCGTTTGCTAATTGTGATACATCTATTTTTTGTTTCCCAAAAAAAGAAAGTTGTTGAGATAAAACTATTTCTCCCAAAACATTTGAAATAATTACAGAGGCATTAACGTTTTTTGCACTTGTGATGTTAATGTGACCTGAAGCAGGACTAGGGTAGATCTGAAAGTTTGTTTCCGTAGCTGCATTCTCGGTAAACCCAATAGGTTGAATAAAAGTTTGAGTCGCATCTAATAAAAACACACCATTTTGCATGTCCAATGCTAATATCAAACCGCTAGGAAAAAAAGGATAAGCACCCCAATTACCACGATAACCATTGTACGAGCTTCCACTGATGCCTCCTTGCGGATGTGTGTCAAAAAATCCTGCAAACACCGGATTAGCCGGATCAGCAATGTCGTATATATTCAAGCCATCTTCATAGCAACTAATAATAGCCCATCTATTACCGATCATATAGGGATTATGCGGTGTGGTATTTGGATATGGATTTATTGTGCTTTGAGGAATGATATTTGCAGGATCTTGAACATCAACTATTCTTATTGGTAACGAAGTTGGTACTTCATCGCAAAATACTAATGTTTTTTTGTCAGCAGTTAAAGCGCTTGCGTGATTGTAGGCTGCACCTGAACTGTAGTTTATATACGAACCTAATTGTGTAAATGTGTTTAAAGCATCGTTGTACTTAAAAAGATAAAGTCCTTGATTACCGCAAGAAGCAAAAACAGTATCGTTATTCACATACATATCATGTACAGTGCTTATCAACGGAAAATCCGTTTTAAGTGATCGCAAGAACGTTGGATTGGTGGGCGTTGCCAAACTGTAAATGGTCATTGACTCATAAGAACCTCCCAATTTTGTTTCAGATCCAATATACATTTTGTCTTTATCTATCCAAATGGTATGTCCTCTTTCAAAATAGGTTGTGCCATCGTGTACCACATGAACACTATCCGGCAAATATTGCATATCAATTATTTGAAAACGATTTGGCGCACCGTCATCACTTACAATATAGCAGTAGTTTTGATACGTTTTCATTTCACGCCAAGTGCAATTTGATTTACCTGCAACATAATCACAAAGATTTGGAAAGCCCGGATTGCTTATATCCATAAAATAAGTTCCGGTACTGCTTCCTACAATAGCGTATTCTTTATTTTTAGAGGATTGAAACCAACCCCAGCATCCTGAATATTTACGTTGATCGCTTCCAATTCCGCCGGTACTTTGTGGGTTTACAAAACTAACAAGGTTTATTCTGTAAGAAGAAAAGGTTTGCGACTTGCCAAAAAAGCAAGCGCTTAGTAATAGAAGTAAAAGTGATCTTTTCATTAGTTCGAATCCTAACAAATATAGTGAAATTATGATTTAAATGAAAGAGGATCAGAACAAAGCTGTTAACCCAAAATGGATCTTGCCATTCCTCGCATCAAAGCCGTTACCAAATTGGTTTCCAATGGCATAGTTGATGGATAAAATGCCTGCTTTTGTTTCGAAGTTAATGCCGGTTCCAACGCTAATTGGTATATCATTCATATAACTATTAAAAGCATTCTTCTCATAAAAAGCACCTTCGGTAAATACAATAATGTTGGAATTTTGCGCAAACAAAAAGCGGTACTCAATGGTGCCAATGGTATAAAATGAAGTGAAAATACTTTCTTCGTCAAAACCTCTTAAAGTTCTTAATCCTCCAATACGGATCAATTCATTGGTGAATAAAGGCGCATCTCCAAATATGGAAGCGCTTTGTAAACCTAATTTTAAAACATTGTTCTTGGACAAATGCATGTATCCGCTGATGTTGGCATCATACATGTATTGCGTTGAGCTAAGTGTGATGTTATTATAGGCAAGATCATTGATCTTTGGATTTTTTCGTACTTTTTTATTTCCTGCAGAGGCATTCATTTGTATCGAGATCCCGTTTCGCGGATTGAATTTATAATCGAGGTTTTCGTAAAAAACACCAAAGCCGTTTAGTTGTGTTGTAACATCAGCATAGTCGGGTAGTGCGGTTACGTTGGCAAGTCCGTATGTAGAAATGATGTTCGAGGTTCTTTTTTTGACACTCAATTTTATATAATTCAATCCCGATACATAATATTGCAAACCAAGATCGTTATTGATATCTATAAATGAGGTATCGCGTTTGTAAATTTTAATTGCATAATCACTTCCAAAAGAGGAACCAAACATATAAGGGTAGATCATTTTCCCTTTAAAATCCACAGTTTGCGATTGTAATCGGCGCCATTCCAGATCAAATGTTTCGCCGTTGTGCAATATCTCATTTAGTAATTTGATCTTTATATCTCCGGTTAAAATTGTTTTACCTGTATTGGCATTTGGTTGCACGCCAATGACCCCATCCAATTGTGTTGCTCTTTTCTTGTCTAAAAATAAAATGAGTTTATTGGTCTTGTCGGTTAGCTTAACTAGCTGAGGTTTTGTTTGAGTTATAAAAGGAAGTTGTACCAAGCGTTTCCCAATGTCCTGCATGGCTTGCTCATTGTATGGTTTGCCGGGAAATACAGAAATATAACGTTGTAGGAATTTCGAATTCAATTTAGCATTTCCTACAACTATAACCGAATCAATTTTAAAGAGTTGACCTTTTTGAACATTAAGTACTGCTTTTAAAATAGCATTCTCTATGGAAACGCTATCTAGTTTTACGCTTGCAAATGGATGTCCATTATTCTCATAGTAAGTAATAATGCGCTCTTTTAATTGTGTGATCTGTTTACCACTGAATGGTTTTTGTAAATAAAGCTTCTCGCTAAATCCAATTTTAGAAGCTAATGATGGATTAAGATTTCCCAGTTTCAGTTGCGCCCATTTTAATTGGTTTCCTGAATTAATGGAAACAGAAAGTGAGTTGGAGTTTTGCTCGATGGTATCAGCTTGAGCCAGTAAATATCCCTTGCTTTGAAAATAAGCGATCACGTTATCCAGTTCATTTACAGCAAGACTTTTTTTGGAATGATGTTTTTTGTAATTGATACTTTTAAAGGGCAATTGTTTTTCGTTTACAACCTTAAGGTCGTAGGATTGGGCTTTATTCAAAAGAAATAGAACCAAAAAAATGCACGTAAAATGATATTTATATAATGAGCACAAAATAGTGTATTATTAACGCAGATGCTTATTTTTAGTATATTTAGTGCTTAAATTTAGCATAAAATGAGGGTATTTTCTATTTTGTTACCATTGGTTTTTACCGTTTCGGTTTGTTTATCACAATCACCAATTACTTTAACATCAAGTAATTTTCCAACAAATGGAGATACCTTGCGTTATAGCATAGCACAGTTGAGTACAAGTATCAATTATACACAAACTGGTGCCAATTTTACGTGGAGTTACGATTCGCTAATTCCAAACGCACAAGGTGTACGAGCCTATAAGTTGGGATTACTTACTCCATATGCATTCTTTTTTGCAGGACTGAATGAGTACGGAGAAAAGATCGCTGATACTTTAGGTGCAGGGCCTTTAACCATAACCAATTATTATAACTTTTATAAAAAGCAAACAAGCCCTTTAAATGCCTATGTTGTGGATGGTGCAGGAATGACATTTAGCAGTATACCGGTACCTTCTTATTACTCTGATAAGGATGAATTATATATGTTGCCAATGTCATATCCTAAATACGATAGTACAACATTTAAGTACTCAACACTTACGTCAACGTTAATACCAATAGTGTATTCTAAAACTGGTTCCAGGGTTACAAAAGTTGATGGCTGGGGAACAATCACAACGCCAAATGGCACGGCTCAGTGTTTAAGGCTCGTAACAACACAGTATTCGCAAGACTCTATTAAAAATACACTTTTTCCAATCCCATTTGGGTTTGCTAATAATCAAAGGAGTTATCAATGGCTAACGGCATCTTCAAAAATCCCTTATATGGAAGTGAATGGAAGTTTAATAGGTAATAATTTTACAGTTAATCAGATCAGATACCGCGATATTTACAGAAATCTTGTTTCGGTAGGAGAGTTTGGTAATGAACCTCTTTTTAGTGTTTATCCAAACCCGGTAAGCGAAAAGTTAATTATCAATAGTAAGCGCACAGATCTGACCGCAAGGGTATATGATGTGAACGGCAAATTGGTGCTAGTTTGTGAAAAAATGGAGGTTAGTGAGGCTAAAAACGAGCTAAATGTCGGAAAATTAAGTCCTGGCTTGTACCACGTTCAAATAACAGGAAGTAATCAACAATTCGATCTTAAATTTATTAAAGAGTAATATTTTAAATATTAATATAAAGCCTTACTTTCGTACAAATTAATTTAACTATTATGGGAAGTCATCACGATCATAATGATCACTCAAACGAAAAAAAACCGGTATCATTTACCGTACCATTGATCTTTGCAAGTGCTATTGTTTTAGTTATTGTGCTTTTGGTTAGCTTAGGAGATCCTAAACATGGAGAATGCTGTTGCGAAAAAGATAAATGTACAAAAGAATGCATGGATGCATGCAAAGCTGGGCATTGCGAAAAAGATGCTTCTTGCGAGGGTAAGGAACATGGCGATCATCATGGCGATGCACATGCTGCAGACGCAAAGGCTCCGGAGCATGAGGCAGCAGCTGATACAACCGCAGCTTCAACTGCACATATAGAAGCAACAGATACGGCAGCTACTAAAGTTCATAAAGAAGAGGCTCATCATTAATATTGACACTTTTATTGGTGTTGAATGGAGATGAAGAAAACGAATATTAATAAGAGGGCACCTCAAAGAGGTGCTTTTTTATTTTTCTGTATATTTTTCTTCATTGTATTTTGGAGTTGCAACACCGTAGACGATAAAAAGAAGACAGTAGAAAATGTTGTGGTTAAGAAACCGGAAGACGTTAATAAAACTACAATCAAGTCGTATCAAGAGATCTTAAAGAAAAACACCAGCGACACTTTACTCATTTATGATGGCGATACATTATTGGCATTTTCTTTCTTTGAGCGTTTAAAAAGAGGTAAGGATATTTTATTCTTTGAAAAAGGTAAGCTTACGCCTTTAGGAGATAGTGTAGTTTATTTTGTGAGAAATGCAAGGCATTATGGCTTGTATCCACAAGATTATCACGCGCGTAAATTGGATACCATTCTACCTAAAACATTTGATAAAGCTTCTCAATCGTATTACTCGGGTTATATTGCCCAAGCTGAGGTATTGCTTACCGACGCTTATTTAAAATTTGGAGCGCACGTTAATAAAGGAAGATTCAATCCTGATACCGCATTACTTGAATGGAAGCCAACTAAACTGGATACAAATTGGCTGAGCATTTTAAAATTGGGTATTGATAGCAATTGTGTACGCCGCGTTTTTGATTCATTGGAACCACGCCACGAAGGTTATCAGTTCTTGAAGTACGCGTTCTTAAATTACATTCGTGAAAATGAAACCAGGAATTGGGATTCGGTGTCGTTTTATAATGTAAAAGACACTACGGTTTTTCTTCAGCAATTGAAAGATCGTTTAACAACCACAGGAGATTACGTGGATAGCTTGAAGGTGAATGATAGTTTAAAACTAGCAAAAGGCTTAAAGAAATTTCAAAAGCGAATGAATCTTGATCCCGATGGAAAAATGGGGAAGTATACAAGGCAAGCTTTGCAATTGAGTAAAGAGCACACCATTCGTCAAATGGAAATGGCTTTGGAACGATGGCGTTGGGAACCAAAAAAATATCCTGAGAGATATGCTGTGGTAAATATTCCTTCGGCAAATATTCGTGTGTTTGAATGGTGGAAGAAGAAGAAGCAGGATACGCTAGTGTTGCTGAGTAATGTGGTTGTAGGAAAACCCGAAACACCAACGCCGCTTTTGCAAAGCAAGATTAATTACGTTGTAATATACCCTTATTGGAATGTGCCATTTAAAATAGCGTGGGAGGAGATATTGCCGGCCGTGAAGCGCGATACGAATTATTTACGCCGAAAGAATTTTGAAGTGATAGGAGCGAATGGAGAAGTTGTAACGAATATTGGAAAACTTAATTGGAAAAAATATAATAAGGAGTATTTGCCAATTCGTTTCCGTCAGCGTATTGGTGACGATAATAGCTTAGGAGTGTGCAAATTTAATTTCAACAATAAATATGGTGTTTATCTCCACGATACCAACAGCAAACGTTATTTTAAAACATTTTACCGTTATCAAAGTCATGGATGTATTAGATTGGATAAATATTATGAAATGGCTCGATTTGTAATACGTGAGGATACTTTGAAACTTCCTTACGACACATTGGATGAATGGTTAAAACGACCTGTTCAACAAAAGATAACCCCCAAAAAACCACTACCGATATTTGTGCGCTACTATACCGCGCAAACGGATAGTAATATGAATTTGAGATTTTTTATAGACGTATACCGTAGAGACGAGTATATGATCAAGAAATTGTACAGGAAAAATTAATTTATTGCGAGAGATGGTTAATTGCCGCGCTCGATAATGTTGATGTCGTAATTCAACATGATCTTATAATCTTCACCCGCTTCTTTAATTTCCTCATCATCCTTTTCGTAATACCAGTTAATAGTGGCATTAAGTGCAATTAGTTTAATGAAGAATTTAGAGAGTAATTTGGAAGCTACCGTATTGAAATAATCTAAACGTAAACCAACAGTTAAACTTTGATCAACTCTATTGGCAGCAAACTCTTCTGTCCAGCGATTTAAACGATCAAAAAAATCAATAGGATTTTCGGCTACAATTTTGCCATCAAGATCAAGCGTTCCGTTTTTTAGGTCAAAAATGGCCTGAGGGGTAACGTCTGTTTTAGTAATAACTATTTTTCCGGAAGTATCGATGGGATAAAAGTAAGGATTTTTAAAACAATAGCAATTTTCTTTTTAATTTTCTATTATACGATCCTTGACCTTTGTGGCCGGATTTCCCCTGTAAATGCTGTATGGATCAAGGTTTTCGGATGCAACGGAGCTCACGCTCAATACTGCATGTGAACCCACGGTAACGCCTTGGCAAACAAGCGATTTTGCGCCTAGCCAAGCCCCATCCTCAATACTAATTTCTTTTACCATAAGTTCAAAATTACTTTTACTGAAATTGTGATTTCCGCTCATGATCATGGCGCCTTGCGAGATGCACACGTTAGAGCCTATTTTTACTTTTCCAAGATTATCTATCCACACATTTTCTCCTAACCATACATTGTCACCAATTTCTAAATTCCAAGGATATTTTACCGATACATGCGGCTTAATTACTAAACCCTTCCCAATCTTTGCACCAAATACTCTTAACCAAAAACGTTTCGGACGCATAAAGGGCATGGGGCCTTTAAGAACCATTACATTTATAAAATACCAAAGTGTGCGACTGATCGCATTTCCTCCGGGATCGAACGAGGAATTGTTGAATTTTGAAAGATCTGTTTTAGTGTTTCCCATTAAATAGCTGAATGTACTTTTGGTTTATCAAAGATAAATTTATTTTCTTAGTAATGTAATTTAAAGCGGCTTCACTTTGTTTTTTGTACTCCGTATTGGATTGAGCGGCACATTCTTCGATCGTTTTAATGAATTTACCTTTGTGATCAAGGTTTAACGCAAAGCCGGCCTCGTTTTTTTCTACATCATTCCATGGCGTTTGATCGCTAATGATCACAGGGCAAGAACTCATTAAACTTTCAACAATGGAGTGACCATAATTCTCATTGGTTGTAGGTAAAAATAAATAATGATGTTGAGCTATTGTTGTTTGTACTTCATGAAAGGAAAGTTCGCCTTTATAGTTTACTTTTATGTGAGAAGGAAGTTCTTTTATCTGTTGCTGGCATTCTTTCCAATACGCTTCATCTTCAATATTTCCGTAAATGGTATATTCTACAAGGTATTTCTCAACTTTGCTTAATACATCTAATGCAAAATGTAAATTCTTCACTTTTGAAATACGTGATAGATAGAAAAGCGAGAGCTGTCCCGGATTTTTTTCTTTTTCTACCTTTAAGGCTGTGGAATTATTTACATTCTCTAAAACATTTACAAAAGCTTTAGGATAAAAATGTTTGATATCGTTTTCTTCTTGCACATTTGTAGCATGAAAATGGATGTTCTTGTAAAAATTCTTGGCTTTTGAAAGAGTGATATAGATCTTCTTTTTTAAAGATTTAATGTTCAAAGCGCCTTTGCCGAGCATTCCCCTTGGTGCTAATACAACTTCAGCCCTTAGCTCCCCTTGATTTTTGAGTTGTACAATAAAGATCGAGAACCAATAACTCCAAAAACTGTTGAGGTAAATTACATCACTGTTTACTTCTAACAGTAGTTTTTTTAAATTCTCTTTGCTTAATTGATCTTTTGAGAAGTAAAAATAATTTACACCTTCTTTAGTGATCCATTCATTTGCTTTTACATTTTTGTATTCGTCTTCAGAACCAAGATCTTTATTGGTGGTAATAAGATAAACATCAAATTCATTCTTTAATAATGTAATGAGTGAATATATAGAACGAACCGGTCCGCCGGCTTTTGTACCCGGTAAATACCAATCAATTAATATGCTTAATTTTTTCTTGCTCAATTTATGTCGATGGTGTTCTTATCTATCCAATCATTTAAAACTACTAAGTGCCAAACCCGTGACCATGTAACTAAAGGATCATCATTTAAAAAACGACCCCACAAGTTTTTAGCCGCATTTGGCTTTAAAATTTCTTTTGCCTCTAATTTGGTGATATTGTTTTCGCAAAAACTTTTCAATTCGTTCTTAAGCCAATGTTGCCAGGGTAGAGTAAAGCCCATTTTTGGTCGGTTTACTATTTCGCTTGGTAAAAGATCACCCATGCTGTCAACTAATAGTTTTTTAGGTGTTGAAGGATATTTTTGCTCGTCGTTTATACCTATAGCAAATTCCACAAGATGATGATCCAAAAAAGGTTCGCGCACTTCTAGTGCAACTGCCATACTCATTTGATCGGTATCGCGAAGTAAAACGTTTTGGAGGTATGTTTTAATTTCCATGCAAGAAATAGCGCTCAGTATTTTCTTGTCATCTATTTTTATTGCTGAAGCAATGGCTGCAACAGTTTGCGATGCATTATTTTGTTTTACCAGCGTATTTAATTCTTTATTGGTAAATACACTTCGACTAAGGGGATAAATATTCTTTAACGCGTGATTATCTAAGTTCAAGATTTCGGCAATTTTTTCGTTACCAATAGATCGCTTTTTTTTCTTTATTAAACTGCCGCCAATTTTTAAAGCAAGTCCAGGCATTACTTTCAGCAACCATTTTTCTTGCAATTCCTTTAAACGCTTAAAATTCTCGTAGCCTGCAAATAATTCATCACCACCAATTCCGCTTAAGGCCATGGTAATTCCTGCGTTTTTTGTGGCTTTGGAAACAATGTAGGTGTTTGGACCATCACCGCTTGGATGATCCATGGCGTTGAGGGCGTTTGGTAAGTCTTTTAAAAAGTCATCAGGCGTTAATTTGATCTCGTGATGTTTGGTGTTGTATTTTTTTGCGATGATCTGCGCGTATTTGGATTCAGAGAATTCACTTTCATCAAACGAAATATTGAACGTATTTATTTTCTCGTTCGAGACTTTGCTCATTAAAGCTACAACAATGCTTGAGTCAATTCCCCCTGATAAAAATGAACCAAACGGAACATCCGAAACTAATCGGCGTTGCACCGATGCGCTTAACAGTTCAAATACTTTATTACAATTCTCCTTATAACTCAGGTCGTTCGGTTGCTGAACAAAGCGTTCTGGTTTCCAGTACTCAGTTATAGTGGCTTTGTTATTTGTGTATTCTAAATAGTGTCCTGGTAATAATTGTTTTATGCCTTTTACAATAGTATTTGGGGCATGCACAGTTTGATATTGCAAATATTCGGAGACCGCATCAGAATTTAATTTAAATGTTTTTATACCACAATTCATGATGGGCCTCACTTCACTCGAAAAAACAAATAAATTCTCCGTGTAATGATAATAGAATGGTTTTACTCCCATTCTGTCGCGTGCTGCAAATACATTTCCTGTTTCGGTATTATAAATGGCAAATGCAAACATTCCATTGAGATAATTCAAACATTGATTTCCCCATCGTAAATAGGCCGCTAAAATAACTTCGGTATCGCTGTTAGTTTTAAAAAAGTAAGTTGAATGTCCGCTACCCTGCGCTGCGCGTTGTAATTCAAGTTTTAGCTCTCGGTAATTATAGATCTCGCCATTAAAAACGATCACCAGCTTATTGTCTTGTGAAAAAAAAGGTTGATTTGCATTTTCGCTTAGGTCGATAATGGATAAACGACGGTGGCCTATCGTAATATTCTTATCAGAAAAAATACCATCGTTATTTGGACCACGGTGCTTTAAGCGATCGTTCATATTACGAACGATGGTTTCTCTATCTTGCTGTGAGTGTTGCGTTGATATAAAACCGTTTATTCCGCACATGTTAAATACCTATAGATTTCAGGAATTGTTTATCGACCAACATTTTTTTAAGACCTTCTTCTATAGTGATGAGTTTTTTATTCAGTATAGCTTTCATTTTTGAATTATCGGGCTGTCTGCGTGTCATATCCCCCTCTTTTAAAGGTGGTAAATGCACGATCTTCGATTTGGAGCCGGTTAGTTTAATGATGAGTTCGGCCAATTCTTTAATACTGGTAAGTTCATCATTTCCTAAATTAATCACATCGTTCTTTATCGATCCTTTTTCAAAAATATTACTTATAGTCTCAATATTATCATCAATATATGTGAACGTGCGTGTTTGCGATCCATCGCCGTATAAGGTAATATCTTCACCTTTTAATGCCGCGGCTATAAATTTGGCCGTAACAAAATCGGTACTTTGTTGCGGACCGTAAGTATTAAAGAAACGAAATATGGTGTAATCTAAGCCGTGTTCTTGCTGGTAGCTTCTAAAGAAACATTCGCCAAGGTTTTTTACAACAGCATAAGGCACGCGAGAGTTAAGAGGTGTTCTGTGTTCGTTTTGAGGTAATTCAACTGGTTCGCCATACACTTCTGAAGAGGAAGAATAGAATACGCGTTTTACAGAAGAGTTTTTTGAGAGCTCTAAAATGTTCTTGATCCCATCAATATCTTTTAAAACCTTTATTGGATTTTCCTGAGTTCTAATTACGCCAACAACAGCCGCCAAGTGAAATACAAAATCAAAATTAAAGGAATAGAATACGGAATCAATTTCGTTTAGGTTGTTTACGTTTGCCTTAACAAATTTAAAATTCTCTTCGTCAAGTTTGGGTAATTTTTCAAGGGAACCTGTGCTTAGATCATCGATAACAACAACAAAATGAAATTTATTTGAGAGCAGTTTTTTTACAAGAGCACTTCCAATGTTTCCGGCGCCTCCGGTTACAAGTATTTTTAATTTATACGCCATGTACGAGTTTCAATAGACTTTGTTTCCATATTTCGGGAGTGATCTTTGCGCCTAATTTTACGCTTTCCTCTCCCATGGTAAACAAGTCCTTATCTGCTAAAGATAACATTTTTTTTAATGCCGTTTTTAACGATGTTTTGTTATTAGCCTCTATAAGAAAACCGTTTTTGCCTTCATTTACAAATACTTCTGTAGCGCCAACTTTAGGCGTGCTAATAATGGGAAACCCTGCGGCTGCAAATTCGTGCAAGGCAACACCCCAAGGCTCAAAAAAACTTGGCAGTACAAAAACGGCTGTTTGTTGTATGGTTGGTAAAAGATCTTTTGGTTGAATAAATCCTAAATGTTTTATTTTAGGATGAGAAATTGGTTCAATGGCACCTTTTCCAACACACCATAATTCCCACTCGTTGGGCATTTCATTTTGAAGCTCTATAAAACTTTCCCATAAGGTATCAATTCCTTTTTCGTGAATATAACGTCCAACAAATATCAAGCGCTTTGGGAATTGTTTTTGTTTTTGAGTTTTTGTTTGATCGTAATAACTTGAATATAATTTATGATCACAACAATATACGTTCAGCGAAATATTCTCCTCAATAAAACCTAATTTCTTGGCAAATGTTTTTTGACTTTGACCTGGAACAAACGCCCCTTTAATGTATTTCTTTAAATTAAGTTTAAAATAAACGGCGCCTAGTAATTGCTTTAACGAACCTGTATATTGATTGTCAAAACCCATTATTACATTTTTTAAACGCAATTGTTTTATCGCATTCAAATAGGGTTTGTGCATCCAGCCGGAAACATAAGTAAAGTCGGGAGAAAAAGTTTTGATCGAGTTAATGAATTCTTGTTCTGAAACCTTTTCACGTTCAATAACTGTAATGTTCTTGTGAAGATCGCTGAAATCAAAGGGAGCAACAGGATTTACTTTTTTCATGTAAAGTAAGATCTTGCAATCAGAAGTTTCTGCCAGATGGTTGAGGCAGGTTAAAAAATAACTTGCTAATTCTTCATATAAAACAAGAAATTTCATATTCGTGTGATCAGGATCAGATAATGTTTACTTCTCTTTCCAACTGCACACCAAATTTATCAAATACTTTGCTGAGTACATAATCGGATAGTTGAAAGATGTTTTGTCCTGTAGTATTATTTTTATTTACTAAAACCAAGGCTTGCTTGTTGTGTACAGCCGCTCCATTCATCTCAAATCCTTTGAGGCCACTTTGTTCAATAAGCCATCCTGCAGCTAATTTATAATTACCATTTTCTAAAGGGTAAGCAACTAAAGCATCAAAATCTTTTTTTAAACTCTTATATTTCTCCGCACTCACTTCCGGGTTCTTGAAAAAACTTCCGGCGTTACCAATTTCTTTTGGATCGGGTAATTTACTTTGACGAATGGCGATCACAGCGTTTGAAACATCTTTAATGTTAGGTTTTTCAATTGCCATTTTTTTGAGCTCGTCGTTTATGGCGCCGTAATGTGTACTTAATTTGTGATCTTCTGATAATTTAAAACTTACATCTACAATGAGGTAGCGATCTTTGTATTTACGTTTAAAAACGCTTTCGCGATATCCAAACTCACATTCTTCTTTTGAAAATGTTTTAATTGTTCCTAAGGTTAGATCAAAAGCGCTTAGTTCATAAAAAACATCTTTTATCTCTACGCCATAAGCGCCAATATTTTGCATTGGACTCGCACCAACGCAACCCGGGATCAACGATAAATTTTCAATACCGCCCAAACCTTTATCAATGCAAAACATCACAAATTCGTGCCAATTCTCTCCGGCCCCTGCTTTTACAATGCATTCATTTGCATTTGTGATCTCAATTCCTTTGATATTGTTTTTTATCGCTAAACCATCAAAATCTTTAGTAAAAAGGATATTACTCCCTCCACCCAAAATAAGTTTTTGATGGCTTAAATAAATGGGATCTTTAAATACTAACTCGAGGTCTTTTACGTTATTAATTTCAATGAAGTATTTAGCGAAGGCCTCTAACCCAAAGGTATTATAGGCTTTTAAGCTTTTATGTTCTTCAAAACGCATTTGCATACTACTTCGGGCACTACCTAAGTAGTACGAAGTAAAATTATAAATAATATTACGGCTTTAATTTTCTATCTTTACTCCAATATCAACAAACTCTTTGTTTACAACTCAAAATAAGCATGTTACGGTAAGCGTTATCAATGATCTAAGCAGTGATAATCGCGTAAAAAAGACCTGCAACGAGTTGGTGGCGATGGGTTTTAAGGTAACGCTCGTAGGGAGAAAATGGCCCTCTTCATTACCAATCATTAATTGGAATTTTGAGACCAAACGCATGAAGCTTCTTTTTAAAAAGGGAGTTTTGTTTTATGCTTTCTTTAATACGCGCTTATTTTTTTATCTTTTGTTTAAGAAGAGCGATGTACTTTATGCGAATGATCTAGACACGCTATTACCAAATTATTTGATATCGAAATTAAAGGGCAGTAAATTGATCTACGATAGTCATGAGATCTTTTGCGAAGTACCGGAATTACAACAAACGCCTTTCAAAAAGAAAATTTGGGAACGAATAGAGAAAAGCATTGTGCCGAAATTAAAATACTGCATTACCGTTAATCAAAGTATTGCGAATTATTTTAAAGAGAAATACGGAACTGAATTTAAAGTTGTACGTAATATTCCTGCAGAGGTAAACGGACAGCCAATAAAGGAAAGATCTGAATTAGGGATTAAACCCGGAGTAAAAATGATAGTCTTACAAGGAGCCGGAATTAATATCCAAAGAGGTGCAGAGGAATTAGTGTTGGCAATGAGATTTGTTGAGGGCGCGCAATTATTTATTATTGGCGGAGGAGATGTGTGGACTAATTTAGAGCAATTGGTTAAAGAAAATAAATTGGAAGATAAAGTGAAACTTATCAAAAAAATGCCCAAGGAAGAGCTCATGAATTATACATACAACGCGGATCTGGGAATATCTATAGATAAACACACGAATTTAAATTACAGTTACAGTTTGCCCAATAAGATATTTGATTATATACATGCCGAAGTTCCAATTTTAACCTCAAGGTTGGTGGAAATTGAAGCACTTATCTCGCAATTTAATATTGGTGCATTTATTACGAGTCATGACCCGGCGCATATTGCCGAACGAATAGGGTGGATGCTGTACTCGCCCGACTATAAAGTATGGAAGGACAATTTAAAGCACGCAAAAAAAGCCTTAACTTGGGAAGAGGAAAGAAAAGTATTGATTAACTTAGTATACTCAATGAACTAATGGAATTTTCGGCGCAACAAATAGCAGCACTTGTAAATGGTGAGATAGAAGGCGATGAGAATTCTATTGTGAATAATTTGTCAAAGATCGAAGAAGGCAAACCTAAGACCTTATCTTTTTTGGGAAACGCTAAATACGAACATTTTATTTATGATACAGAAGCGAGTATTGTTATTGTTTACAAAAACTTTATTGCGAATAAATCTTTCAAAACATCCTTAACACTCATTCGTGTAAATGATCCGCGCGAAAGTTTTGCTAAGCTTTTAGAAATGTATAATCAGATAAAGAATAACAAAGTTGGGATTGAGCAACCAAGTTATATTTCAAATTCAGCAAAAGTAGGATCGTCATGTTATATTGGTGCGTTTGTTTATTTGGGAGATAGGGTTGTTGTAGGTGATAATGTAAAGATATTTCCGAACACAGTTATTGGTGATGGATGTACAATTGGCGATAATACCATTATTTACGGAGGAGTGAAGGTGTACGCTGATACAAAAATTGGTAAAGACTGTACGATCCATGCGGGAGCGGTTTTAGGAGCTGATGGTTTTGGATTTACGCCAAACACCGAGAATAATTATAGTAAAGTGCCACAAATAGGGAACGTGATCATTGAAGACAATGTTGAAATTGGAGCGAACACGTGTATTGATAGAGCAACTTTAGGATCTACGATCATTCGTAGAGGAGTTAAGTTAGATAATTTGATCCAAGTTGCCCATAACTGTGAGATAGGCGAGAATACTGTTTTAGCAGGGTGTGTTGCTATTGCAGGCTCAACAAAGATTGGAAAAAATTGTTTGATCGGTGGTCAGGTTGGGATTGCAGGACACATTACAATTGCCGATGGTGTAAAAATTGCAGCACAGAGTGGAATTGGAAAAAGTATAGAAAAAGAAAATGATATTGTACAGGGTTCTCCGGCTTTCTCTTATCGTGATCACCAAAGAAGTTATGTAATATTCAAAAATCTACCAAAACTCAACGAAAAGATGAATGAATTACTTAAGAAATTAAATCCGTAAATTAGCCCAATGAAGATCGATATTTTAGCTATAGGCGTTCATCCGGATGATGTAGAACTTTCCTGCACAGGAACACTATTGAAGCATATTTCTTTAGGAAAAAAAGTGGGGATCCTTGATCTTACGCTTGGCGAATTAGGAACGCGTGGAAGCGCTGAATTACGTACCAAGGAGGCAATGGCAGCGGCAAAGATCCAGGGTGTTGCATTTAGAAAGCAATTACAATTGAAGGATGGATTTTTTGAGAATAATGAAGCTAGTCAGCGTGCTATCATTGAAGTGATCCGCGAAAGTCAACCTGAAATTATTTTGTGTAACGCTATTAGCGATCGTCATCCCGATCATGGACGTGCAGCGCAGTTAACTGCTGATGCGTGTTTTTATTCTGGATTGGTAAAAATTGAAACATTACATAACGGATCAAAGCAAACAGCTTGGAGACCAAAAGCGGTTTATCATTATATCCAAGATCAATATATCAAACCTGATTTTGTTGTTGATGTAACTGAATTTAGAGATAAAAAACATGAAGCCATCATGGCATTCTCTTCACAATTTTACGATCCAAATTCAAAAGAAGCTGAAACTCCAATTTCAGGAAAAGATTTTTTGGATATTGTTGATGCGAAGATGATGATCTGTGGCCGCTCTATTGGTGTAAAATATGCCGAAGGTTTTACAGCATCACGTTATATAGGCGTAAAAGATCTTTTTGATCTTCTCTAAACAAAATACTTTTTATTTAAACGATATCCCTTTCCTTTTTGAGACTGAATGATCTTTTTTCCAAAAATCTGACGGATATTATAAATATGAACGTCAATGGTTCTTTTCTTTGCCACGTTCTCATCATTCCAAACCGAAATGGCTAATTCTTTTTTACTAAAGAATTTATTTTGATTCTGCTGAAGTAGTAATAATATCTTGAACTCTTTTTTTGGTAGTTGGATCTTGGTATCATTTTTTATTACTAAGTACTCATCCTCGTCGATCACAAATTCATTGGAGTGCCTTACTTTGCTTATATCTGTTTTTATGCGTTTTATAAGAGCTTTTAAAAGTAATTCCATTAGCACTGGTGTGTTTTGATAATTCACAAACGCGTCAACTCCGTTGTTCAATGCCAGTTCTTGCAGAAAATCATCTTGTTTATTCGAATAAATAACTACAAATGGTTTTATGCCTGCAGATGCAGTTAATGTTTCTTTGGTGATGGCAATGCCGTCCATTGGAACAACATCAAGACTTATAAGTATTACATCAAAATGAGTGGAAGAGATATTTTGAAAATACTCTTCTTCGTTTTTTACAATAACAAGATTTGGAAAAACCTTTTTTAAATGATCAATGGTTTTAAATACCGATGATAATTGGTTATCATAAAGAAGAATAGTATTATTTAAGGTTTTATCCAAGTGCGTGTATGAAAAGCGAATTTCACACAAGCGATTTAACTTAACACTATTGCAATGTTAACTAAACATTATTCTTTAAATTATTTGCTAAAGTAGGTCTTTACCTTAATACTGCTCAGGTTGAGCAAGCCAATGATATGGAATGTTTTTTTTGCGAATTTGTATGGATTCCTAGCCTGTTTTGAAGCCGAATCGGTTTTAAAGTCTTTATACTTCGAATACCACTTTAAGGTTTGTTTGATCGTTTTGCGATCTACAATTTTTTTCAATTCAGGTTTAGTTGTAGTAGCGTTTAGGATCTTCTCAACTTCTTTAATTGGATATAATGGCTTTCGGGCAGGTTTATTTTTAAATATGCGATAGTGCGCGCTAAGAACTAGGTTATCAATAACGTTTTTTCCGTTACTAATGGCAACATCATAGTTCTTAAGTTCAATGGAGTCCTTGATCGTGTCGATCCCTTTTAATGTTCTCTTGTCGGTCATAAAGCAAAAAGCGCCCACTAAGATAAGTGGGCGCCTTTGAATTTAAAAGGTTTTATTAATGATTAACAATTAACTTAACGGTTTCTTTACTTACACCGTTGTTTATTGTTACAAAGTAAATACCTGTGTTTAAGGATTGTACATCGATTTGGAAATTATTATAGCCAAAGTTAACTTCCTGGTCAAGTGCCGGAGTTAGAACTACTTTACCGGTAACATCCATAACTTCAATTGTAACTTTTAAAGCATCAGTTGAACGAGAGTTGATGAATAAGTTAGAAGTTGAAGTCGCAGGATTTGGATAAAGGGTCATTGTAACAAACTCCTCTTGTGTTGCATTAGCTAAGTTAGTAAAACCACCAGTGAAAGCCGGAGCAGTAAAAGTTGGTCCTGCAGAAGCAGTTGATGCAGCAGCTAAACGAAGATCAGGCTTAACACCTAAAGCAGGAAAAGCATTTACCCAAGCGATCTGAGTTTTAGTTGTTGTTGTATCATTACCTCTTGTTGGAGTGAACCAAGGCGTGTAAAATGCCATTGTAGCTGTTATAGCTTTTGTTCCTGTTGCAAAGTCGGCAAGTATATTGCTTTCGAAACGTGCAGTATCTCCTGTGAAGTTATCTTCAGTAGAAGCTCCTTCAATTGATAAACCTTTTTCCCAACCTGTTATTAATGAATTATAACAAGAGGTTGCTGTGTTACGACGGATACGGAAAGCTTTTTCAAATTTTTCACCAACTGGCAATACAATTGTACCATCACCTTTTGGACCAATAATAGTTAGGTTAGAAAATACAGGGCGAGTTAATGGTTGAGCAACTGAACCTGTAGCATCGTTATCAGATTCAAAACAATTTGAATCACCGGCAGCATCCGAAAGATCTTTATCGCGAATAGCAACAGCAAATTGAATACGACCTCTGTAACCAAAATCAGTATCAAAATCATCATCTAAATTACGGTATGAAACAAGATATTTGCAATCTACAGTTCCACCAAACCATTCAAAAGCATCGTCGCCATTAAAAGAAACTTGTACGTGGTGAATGGTTGTAGCTTTACCAACAGAGCCCATGGTTAAACCGTTGATCTCTTTGTTTGGTTGTAAAGGAATTCCAGAGAACTCAATACGAGCGTATGTTAAAGTTCCTGAGTTATCGTTATCATTAGTTCCACCATGTTCTGTGTCACTTGATACAACTAATCCTTCAATGTTTGCAATTCCACCAGGTTGATTGTTTACGGCTTTGCCTAAAATAACAATACCACCCCAATCTCCTTCAGCTCTGTTTCCTACAGGCTCATTAGAAGTAAAAATAATTGGAGAAGCAAGTGTTCCGGCAGCATTGATCTGCGCGCCTTTTGTGATGATCAAAGTTCCTTGAGATGTTTTATCTCCGCGAATAATAGTTCCAGGTGATATTGTAAGTACTGCATTGTTTTTAACATATACTTTGTTAACCAAACAAACAACACCACTCCAAGTTGTGTTAGAAGTAACATCACTTGAAACTGTTGTAGTAGTTGCTGGGTATACTGTGTTTTCAGGGTCCCAATTTGTCCAGCTGTCTGTCCAGTCGGTAGCCGGTGTATTATCAGTTACTGGAAAAGCACCTTTGTAAGAGGTTGCAGTCCAAAATGCTTGTGCATTCATTAATGTGCAGGTAATAAGAGCTGCAGCGGTTAGATAAATTTTTTTCATTTTTTTCGATTTAAATTTTATGATACAAAATTAGGCGGAGAAGATTTGTAAAGCATTAAGCTAAGTTTACACTTGCATTACACTTGTGTTATCGAAAGGTTAACAAACAGCACGCAGTGTTAAGAACACTTAATAATAAAATGTAGTTAGTTAGAATTTGTAGTTTAAACTAAGAGAGATCCTGCGGCCAAAATTATTCTCTTGCCATCTGTTATCAATGTCTTTGTTGTATTTATCACTTTCGTTAGCAGAATAAATGTTCTGATAAAAAAGTAGATCTTGAGCTAGAACATCGCTAATGTTAAGTTTTAGTTCTAATTTGTTTTTTAGGAACGATTTTGTGAATTGAACATCAATAACGTGGCGATGATTTTCCCAAACGTCAGGTTCTTGTGTATTTCCTACAATGAATATTCTTCTTCCAATTACATTATAAGATATACTTGCCCCCCAGTACTTTGTAGGATGAAGGAATTGAACGCCGGCGTTAACTATATAAGGAGATTGGCCTTGAAGTGGTCTGAACGATTTATTTGCACCAACTACACTGCGCATATCAACCAATGATTTTATGAGTGATAGATTTGTAAATACAGTTGTATTGTTCAAGAAAATGTTGCTATCGTTCTTATGAAATATGCTTAGCTTGAATCTGTATTCTAATTCTGCCCCATAGTTTTTTACAAAAGTTACATTTCTATAAGAAAGCTCAGGCGCACCTGAAGTGCCTGGTCTGTTTATTAATTCTATGGCATTAAAGAATTCTTTATAAAAACCTGTTGCGCTTAATAACTGACCTGCGCCAGGATAAAATTCAAATCTTAAGTCGTAATTATGAATAAGTGCTCTTTTCAGATCAGGAGTACCTGAAAGAACATTGTCGTTTACGAAATTGTAAAATGCAAAAGGAGCCAATTCTCTGAATTCAGGCCTTGAAACTGTTTGGTAATATGACGCTCTTATATTTATTTTATCGGTTAAATTATAAATTAGATTTACGGAAGGAAGAAGGTCGGTAACCGTAGTGTCTATTGTAATAACTTCATCAATCTTTTCGCTATACTCAAGTTTTTGATAGTATGATTCTAATCTCAGTCCACCTACTACTCTTAGTTTTTCAAATATCCTAGTGTCTGTCATCAAAAACCCGGCGTAAAGTAATGAGCCAGCTTTGTAAGAGTCTTGTAGTTTACTTGCTTCGTCTAATTTGAAACCTCCTTTACCATTTTCTAAAACGCCTAAATTCTTAGGATCAAAAATAGAATCTTCAGGCAATAATAGTAAACTACTTTCGAAAGGTTTAGAGCTTGAAATGCGATATCTTGAAAATCCGAGATTTCTTACATCAAAAGTTCTGTTACGAACTTGATACATACCGCCAATTTTTAATTCGTTCTTTACTTTTTCAAAATCAATTTGTTTTGAGATGGAAATTTTAAAACTCTTTATATCTTCTTTGGTATCTGCCCAAAACATATTGCCGGCGGCGGTAGGAATAGTTCCATTATTTTGAACAATGGCTGCGTAAACTGAGTTGGTGTCTTCTTCAAGTAAAGCTTGTTTTTGATATACAATTCTTCTTAAGTTAGGGATCTTTCTGGCAACATCGCTGTATCCTCCCACCCAGTTGATCTTTATTTTTGGTTTGGCTATAAAGTGAGTGCCTTCTAATTGTCCTGAATAAAGTCTGTTTTGAGTGAACCATCGGTTAGATGATTTTTCAAACTGATGAGGATCGTTATCTAATTCTCTAACGCCTTTTCTAATGCTCAAGCGATCTTCGGAGTTGATGCTGAAAAGATTTTTAAAGCTTAATTGATTGTTGCTTCCAATTTTGTAAGCAAAATTAAGTAAAGAACTATTTAATACGGTTTTGTTGTAAATGGTATCAACTAATTCATATCGTTTTATGATTCCGGTTCCTGATTCTTCAAATTCGCGTCGGATATTTTGTGTGCGTGTAAAATTATTTATGTAAGTGTAGGCGAAAACAATTCCGAAATCATTCTTGAACAATTTAAAATTTCGTCCTAACGAATATTGTAAATTGATAGGTAGGCCGGCCTTTTTATCTGTATCAATTTTCCAGGAAGGCGTCATTTGTTTTGCTAATAATGCTTTATCAGCATTTAAGTTGGGATAATCTTTTGTAGATGGTATTGTAGAGGGCAATGCGCGCGATCCGTCATCGAATCCTAACCAGTCGTATTTGCCACCTTCGTATTTCTTAAAATTTTTGAAGGTGGTCAAGGTATGATATGTTGTTCCTAAAGAGATCGACTGAAAGTTTTTCTCGGGGATGTTCTTTGTATTGATATTAATAATACCACCAGCAAAATCGGCTGGCATTTCGGGGGTAGCAGTTTTTACTATAACTAGGTTATCTAAAATGCTAGCCGGAAAAATATCAAAGGCAAATGCTTTACGATCGCTTTCCGAACTAGGAAGTGGAGCGCCGTTGATATAAGCGGCGTTGTAACGATCATTCATCCCTCTAATAATAGCAAACTTATTTTCCTGAATACTAGCGCCGCTTATACGTTTTAAAACATCACTCGTACTTCTGTCGGGTGTTCGTTTAATTGTTTCTGCGCTAATTCCATCACTTACACTTGCATTGTTCTTTTGCTGTAAAACTAAAGCTGTATTGTTCTCTTTATTTAATGTTACTACAACTTCAACTTCTTGAAGGTCTTTTGAGGTAGAAGGGTCAAGCAATATGTTCACATCTACTACGTCATTAGCTTTTACTTCAACTTCGGCAATTTTTTTTGAGTCGTATGAAATATAACTGATTATTAAGGTGTATTTTCCGGGTGTAATTCCCGAAATACTGAATTTCCCATCAAAATCTGCAATAGCGCCTTTGCCTGTACCCTCCAATGTTGCCATAGCTCCGGGCAGAGTTTCGGCAGTTTTAGAGTCGAGAATGGTACCTGATATCTTTCCTGTTTGTGAAAATAGCGTATTAAAAACAAAGGTGAACAGAACTATGAGAAGTGCTTTTTGCATGTTGTAGTATTTGTTGCAAAGAAAATGCGCTTAAATTACTCGCACCTAAAGTTTATGTTACCAAAAAGTTAATTTTATTTACATACCTTTATTATTAATTTAATGATTTATTAACTTCATAACCTTCAATAATTGGGTAACTTAGTGCCAGATTAATTATGAGTTCTAACTATAAAATACTTCTTGTTGACGATGAGCCGGATATTGTAGAGTTTCTGGGTTACAACTTAAAGAAGGAAGGATACACGGTATTTTCAGCCAGTAATGGAAAAGACGCGATCGATATCGCAAAAAAGGAACATCC
>JAGPDW010000258.1:0-3296 GCA_018057345.1 Bacteroidia bacterium
CGTGTTGAGGCACGTTTGCTTTGTTTATCTGGCTTAGGTAATTCATTTTGCGTAGTGTGCAAAGATAACAAAATCATAAAAGTGGGCAATTATAGTAAGAGAATTAGAGATTTTTAACAGGAGAAAGTCCTGATCACGAACTTAGGGCGTTGTAGATGTTCAAATACGTTTCGGCGGCTTTTTTATTATTGAAATGTTTCATTGCAATATCGCGATAATTGTTGTTTTTTTCGATCTGTTCAAGAAATGCTTGCGCTGCTTTTTTATATTCTTGCTGAGCGAATTCAGAGATCAAAATTCCTCCTTTATGTTCATTGAAATAAAGATCATTATCGCCAATTCCTTTATTAGTGATAATAGGAAGATCCATTGCCCAACATTCGGCCATTTTTGTTGGTGAAGATGCGATCTTAGAAAAAACCGGTTTAATGAAATAGATAGCAGCTTTTGCTAAAGCAAGATATGATGGCACGTTATTGTAAGAGGCGCTTTCAACAACAATAAGCTCCTTTTGTGCATCATTATACTTAGCAAGTATAGTTGGTAGTTCGTGTTTATCTTTAGTTAAGATCAATAATTTGATGTTTGGGATAAATTCTTTCCATGCAAGCACGCAATCGATCATTTCTTTTGTGTGATACCATGTTCCAATGGAGCCTGTATAAATTAAAAGGAAGTCGTTCTCGCAAATACCCTTTGGTAACTGAGCTTTTTTTGTTTTGCTTGCATCGAATTTTTCCAAATTAGTGCAGCAAGGAATAACCTCTGCTTTTTCGTTGATGGGGATGCTCGGAAATTTATTCATCAAATATCTTAACGACGCATTTGTAAGAGTAATAATGAAATCGGCGTGTTTAAGGAATTGCGCTTCCTTGAGTTTAAAGTATCGATAAAAAATAGTGTGCAAAGGATTGCTTTTTTTCCAAATATCTCCGTCTATTCGTTCATCAGCCCAAAAGCCGCGCATATCGAATAAGAAGGGTATCCCTTTTTGTTTCTTGAGTTTTAATCCAATAAGTGCCGAAAGATAACTTCGACAATGCGTGAGCGAGATCTTTTTCTCTTCGGCAATTTGCATGGCCATGGCTTGCAGTTGACGTACATATTTGTAACGTGTAAGAGAGCTGCCTTGCTCATTATATTCAATATATTTCCATTGAATGGGAAGACCTTTTAGCGCATCATCTATGTTTTGCTTCTCGTTTTTTAGTACAGTTGGTTTTTCGCAAGAAAGAACCGTTATGGAATAACCATGTTGAGCAAGAGAAACCACATAAGGTAAGATTTGTGATTGCCCAAGGGGATCGCTTAAACCGTCGAAGGTAATATAGAGTGTGTTTTTGCTCAATGAGATTATTTCTTTAACTTTAGTTGCCTTATGGATGTCCTTGATGCGTTGATAGCTCCTTTTTACCTCATGTTGGTGTTGTTTCTTGCCTATAAATATAAGGCAAAACATCAACACAAACATGAAGCCTATCAATATTTTATACCCGGATTATTGGCAAAGATCATTGGCGCGATATGCTTAGGCTTGGTTTATTATTATTATTACGGCGGTGGTGATACCATCAACTATTTCAACACAGCTTCGGCATTTGTAGATCTTTTCTATTCGAATAAAAGCGAATTTATGCACATTTACTTTGGAGATCCTTTTTACTCCGAATATTATTTAGTGAAAGGTGATGCCAATTTTATTTATTGGGTCAATGATCCTTACGCATTTTTCGTTTCGAAATGTTTTTTCCCTATCGTTTTGTTGGGTGCAAAAAGCTACATGGCCTCGGCGATCATTGTTGCAGCTTTGTGCTACATAAGCGTATGGCAACTATATATGTTGTTTGTGAATGAATTTCCAACACTGTACAAAGAGTTCGCGTTTTCCATCCTATTTGTGCCTTCGGTAACTTTTTGGGGGAGCGGTATCATGAAAGACAGTTTATCTTTTTCGGCGGCTTGTTTATATGTTCATGGATTTTATTGGTTCATTATCAATAAACGCTATACTTTTTCCAACGCTTTTTCTATTTTCTTTTCGGCATTCCTTCTCATATTTGTAAAGCCATATATTTTATTTGCTTTGCTCCCAGGATCAATTGTATGGTTTGTAGCGCTTAAGGTAGTTAATATCAAGAACGGCTTGGTTAAAATACTATTAGCGCCAGCCATTATTACTGTTGGAGGATTGATAACCTTTAGTTTAATGAATAATCTAGGCGATAAATTAGGTAAATATTCTATTGATAAAGTTTTTGATACAGCACACGGCGCACAGCAAGATCTTAAGCAGAGTTATTACAAGGGCAATACATTTGATATTGGCGATTACGAACCTACCTTAACCGGTTTATTATCGGTTTCGCATAAGGCTGTTTTTGCGGCGTTGTTTAGGCCCACATTTTTAGATGTACGTAATGTGATCATGCTTTTTTCGGCTCTTGAAAATACATTCTTGTTGTTCTTTTGCCTTTATCTGCTTATAAAACTAAGAGTTTATCGATTCTTCTTATTGATCCGATCACATCCTCTTGCGCTTTTTTCGATGATATTTGCATTGTTCTTCGCGCTTTCGGTTGGCGTGTCTATTTCAAATTTTGGAACATTGGTGCGATTAAAAATACCATGCATCCCCTTCTTTATTTCAAGCTTGGTGATCGTAAATTATTTAATGGTCACAAAAAACAAAACTGTTCCAGCGCCTGCTGTATAGATTACTTCATCCATTTATGATGCCACATTTGGAACATGAGTATACGCCATACTTTTTGTTCTAAGCCACTTACACCTTTTATAAAGTCGGAATAAAGTGAACTTAGATACTTTGGATCGAAAATACCTTGGGACGCAATGACCTTAGTATCAAAATAAATTTCTACGAGCGGTCGAAGCTCATTTTTTAACCAAGCTTCTAAAGGAATAGAAAATCCCATTTTTGGTCTATCAAGAAGTTCCTTAGGGATATATTGATGTGTGATCTCTTTTAGAATATGCTTTTTTACACCTTTATTGTATTTAAACTCGTCAGGTAATTGCGCCACAAATTCAATAATGCGATGATCCAAATATGGCTCGCGCGATTCTAAGCTTTGCGACATAGAACATCGATCAACCTTTTGTAAAATATCGTTCTGCAAATATGTTTTATAATCCATTAGCATGGTATAAGATAATGGCGAAAGCGATTCGAGTTCTACGTTTGTTTCGTCGTACTCCATTTTTAATGGTATTGTTTCTCCAACAAATAAGTTCTTCAATTCTTGATCCGCAAAAAGAACGTTTAAGTTGCGGGCCAT
>JAGPDW010000097.1:0-11419 GCA_018057345.1 Bacteroidia bacterium
TTTTTGCTGCCCGGTTTAATTACTTTTTTTCCTTTATAGGTTCTTACACTACTCTTAACTAATATTTTTTTTATTTGCTCTGGAGTAAGCGTAGGATAATACGATTTTAAAACCGCTGCAACTCCTGCCGCTACAGGTGTAGCCATACTTGTTCCACTCAGGTCTTTATATTCATTTTCAGGTAAAGTTGAATAAATATCAACGCCTGGCGCAAATAGATCAATTGATTTTTTTCCGTAATTGGTAAAATTGGCTGCTATCATCGAATCAGGTTTCCAACTCAAAGCACCAATAGTGATCATGTTACTTGCCACGCCCTTTCCTTCATACTTTGCGGTTGGGTAATGTGTTACTTCGTCAATATTCAAGTGGTCGTTACCCGCAGCGTGCATCAATAATACACCCTTTGATTGCGCATACTTAACCGCTGCATCTACACATTTTTTATCCCATGAATATTTCTTACCAAAACTCATGTTCAAAATTTTTGCACCATTATCTACGGCATAAATAATTGCATTTGCAACGTCCTTATCGCGCTCATCGCCATTAGGTACGCAACGAACTGCCATAATTTTTACATTGGCTGCAACGCCATCCATCCCTATTCCATTATCTCTTTTTGCAGCAATAATTCCTGCTACGTGCGTTCCGTGTAAAGAGTTTGGCCCTTTGCAATCAGCATTACCATAAAATTTCTCATAAGAATCGGCATAATTATCGCCTACAATGGTACGAGGGTCAACATCAGGATTCAAACCAACTTCTATCATTGGGTTAATTTGTTGGCTTCCTTCAGCCAGCTGATTTTTAAAATCCTCATAACTGCCTTTTCCTTGCTTCATCGACATCATTACAATCATCTTCACTTGCTTAGCTGCTTTTTCTTCAGGGGTATACTTTTCAAGGTTTTCTAATTTGATATCGGTAACATTCTGCTGCGCTTTAATATCGGCTTCAACTTTTGCCATACCTTCTTGCAAGAACTTAATTTGGTTGTACGACGATTCATACTTAGTTCTTGTAGAAGCCATATCTTCTTTCACAGCAGTGTATAACTTAAATTCAGCTTTCTCTTGCTTAGATTTAAAATCTGTCAAAGCTTTTCCTTCATATTTTGGTTTTAGCTTACGGTACAAACGAGTCATTTCTAAATTCTCTGCGTCCACATTCTTTCCATCTTTACCTCCTAAAAAATTCCATCCATGGATATCATCAATATAACCATTCTTATCATCATCTATTCCATTTCCGGCAATTTCGCCAGGGTTGGTCCACATAACCTCACTAAGGTCTTCGTGCTTCCAATCAACGCCACTGTCTAATACAGCAACAATTACCGGAACAGACTTTCTAACCTGTAAAAACTCCTTATAGGCTTTTTCGGTACTCACGCCATTTACCTTATCGTTAGTTGGATCGAGGTTAAACCAATTATCAGGACGCTTTGGAACAAGTGGCGTAGTTGGCGTAGCAATTGCTGTATGCGCCGATAAAAATCCGCTTAATAAAAGGATAGAAACTGAAATAAATATTTTTTTCATTGTTTGTGAGTTAAATTCAAAATCTAAAATATATAAATATTATCACTAATTAATACCGTTTAAACTAATTAACAGGCTAATTATTCATCTTAGCAACAGCCTCAATGATATCGTGCTTGGTGATGATGTGCATATTTCCACCCATATCACGCAGCAAAACAGCGTTATTATCCTTGGTAATAAGCTTACTCACTTCCTCTATTGGTGCTTGCTCCCCTACAATTGGAAAGGCAGCCTGCATCATTGATCGTACGGTTTGTTTTTTAATGTCATGGCTATCAATCAATTTATTAAAGATATAGTTATCGTTTAACGAACCAATATAATTACCGCCTTCTACCACCGGTAATTGCGAGATATTGAATTTACTTAAAATTGATAATGCATCCGCAACTGTTGCTGCCGCATCAATAGTTAGTAATTTTTGGTTTTTGTGATTGGCTACAAGATCAATAGCTTTTGGTTTTGTCATTTCTAAAAAACTACGATCACGCATCCAGTCATCGTTGAACATTTTTGCCAAGTAACGCGTTCCGTGATCATGGAAAATAACAACCACCACATCGCCTTTTTTGTACATGTGTTTCATTTGCATTAAACCTGCTAAAGCCGATCCCGCACTATTTCCTGCAAAGATCCCTTCTTCACGAGGAATTCGGCGTGTCATAACTGCCGCATCTTTATCCGTTACCTTTTCAAAATGATCGATCACATTAAAATCAACATTCTGCGGTAAAAAATCCTCCCCAATTCCTTCGGTGATGTATGGATAGATCTCGTTCTTATCAAAAATTCCTGTCTCTTTGTATTTTTTAAATACCGATCCATAAGTATCAACTCCTAATACTTTTACATTCGGATTTTTTTCTTTTAGATATTTTCCGGTACCGCTTATTGTTCCGCCGGTTCCAACTCCAACCACTAAGTGTGTAACTTTGCCATCTGTTTGATCCCATATTTCGGGACCAGTTTGTTCGTAGTTTGCAACGGTATTACTTGGGTTATCATATTGATTCGGTTTCCACGAATTTGGAATCTCGTTCACCAAACGCGATGACACTGAATAATACGAACGAGGATCTTCAGGATCAACATCGGTAGGACAAACAATTACTTCGGCACCAAAGGCACGCAAAGCATCCACTTTTTCTTTACTTTGTTTATCGGTAGTTGTAAAAATACATTTGTAGCCTTTAATTACCGCACCAATAGCTAAACCCATTCCGGTATTACCACTAGTTCCTTCAATAATAGTTCCTCCCGGTTTTAAACGCCCGTCCTTCTCCGCGTCTTCGATCATTTTAATGGCCATGCGATCCTTAATAGAATTGCCGGGATTAAATGTTTCTACTTTTGCATACACATCACACGGAAGCCCTTTTACGATCTTGTTCAACTTTACAAGTGGAGTATTCCCTATGGTCTCTAAGATATTCTTACAAGTCTTTTTCATAATATTCGTTCTTTTTGGCTATTGTCTTTTAACTTTTTGTTATTTCACCTCTAAGGTTAGTTTCTAATAAATTTTTTATTTTTTTGCTTGGTAATTTTTGTCCTAATAAGAACATGAGTTTTGTTACGGCGGCTTCAAATGTTATATCTGATCCGCTCACAACGCCAATACTTTTTAATTTAGCGCTGGTTTGATACATGCCCTGCACTACCCCGCCTTGTTGACATTGGGTAACATTGTAAATTACAATTCCTTTTTTTATTGACGCTTTTAATTCGTTAATGAACCATTCTTTTGTTGTAGCATTACCTGCGCCAAAGGTGAGCACGATCACCGCTTTAATTCCCGGTGTAGCTAAAACTGCTGTTAGCATTTTTTTACTGATGCCCGGGAATAAATGCAACACAGTAATATCGTTGTTTAATTTTGTATGAACCTTTAATGCTTTTTTACCCGGAGCTGCAATGGCCATGGTATTATAACCAATATTTACACCTGCCTCTGCTAAGTGCGGATAGTTTGGTGATTTGAACGCGTCAAAATGCTCGCTGTTGAATTTAAATGTGCGATTACCTCTGTATAATTTGTACTCAAAATAAATACACACTTCCGATATCATTGGCTTTCCGTTCTTTCCGCGAGCCGCCGCAATTTCAATAGCTGTAATTAAATTCTCTTTTCCATCGGTACGAATAGTTCCAATTGGCAATTGCGATCCTGTAAGAACTACGGGCTTTGCCAAATTCTCAAGCATAAAACTCAAAGCACTTGCGGTAAAACTCATGGTATCTGAACCATGCAGTATCACAAAGCCATCATACTTTGAATAGTTCGCTTGTATTGTTTGCGCCATTTCTATCCAAACCTCCGGCTGCATATCCGAAGAATCAATAGGATGTTTGAACGAAATAGAATTCAACTCCACATCAAATTTCTTTAATTCAGGAATTTGATTGGTAAGCGCTTTAAAATTAAAAGGCTTTAATGATCCGGTGGCCACATCGTGCATCATGCCAATGGTTCCGCCGGTATAAATGAGTAATACTTTTGATCTAGGGTTTTTCATAAATAATAAAAGCCGTCACAACTTTTGCGACGACTTTTTATTGATTTCTTAGAATGGTAGATCCTCGTTATCGTCGCTTGCGCTAAATACCGGACTTGAATTATTTTCAAAACCTCCACCTTGTGTGTTTTGCGTTTTAGCCTGAGGCGTTTGACTTACTGAAGGGTTTGAAGCATTATTAAAACGCTCAATACGCCATGCTTCTAGTGTATTAAAATACTTAATGCCTTGCGGACCATTCCACTCACGACCACGAAGGTTGAATTGAATTTTTATCTCATCCCCAACATTATATTGGTCAAGAATTGTGCATTTGTCTTGCGTTACTTGAAAACTTACATGCTGTGGATACGGCGTGTTTGCTTCTGTAGTTAAAACGAATTCGCGTTTTTGAAAACGATCACTCACTTTTTGAGTATCGAATTTTGCTTTTAGTGTTCCTGTTACTTCCATGTTATATTTATTTTTTTTATTTTTTTACAAATTCAAAAGTTTAAAGTTCAAAGCCAAAATTCATTAGATCAGAATTGTACCCTTTTTGGCTTTTGACTTCTTACTTTTAACTTTAGTTTAAAAGCACCAACCACGCCTCTTTTACCTTATTAGCATCCAACAACGTTTTTGCGTACTGATGTTTTTCTTCTTCATTAGTAAATTTTTTTAAAGAACTTTTATAAGCCGTTAACTCTTCACTTGCAGGTAATGCTTCTACACTACCCAACAAACCTAAGTTATTTCCGCTTAAAACCTTGCTATGTTTTATAGATTCCGGAAAAGAATCTATCCCAATTCCAATGCTTGTAATAGGTTTTTGCACTTCAAACAAACTATCGCCATGCGCTCTACAATACCAATTATCACCCATGCGCGAAACAAGATCTATTTTTTTAGTGTCAATTTGATTGTTCTCATCCAAAATATCATCCTGAATATGAATTTTAATAACTTCACAAATAACTAAATTACCCGCTCCACCTTTCTCGCCCAAACTTTTTATTTCCATTACTTTACACTCTAATTGCACAGGTGATTCTTTAACTCTAAATGGTTTTACAAGATCAGACTTTATTGGTGTGAAATTTGCTTTTTCAAATTCGTTAACGCCTTTTGGAAACGGGCTACTTGCTAAACTAGTTTGCTGAACCATCTCATAGTTCACCATATTCACAACAACCTCCGGAACTTCCATTACATTATCCAAGGTATCTTTTGTGGCCCCTGTTCGTCCACTACGGGCGGGCGAAAAAACCAAAACAGGAGGATTGCTCGAGAAAATATTAAAGAAACTAAAAGGCGCTAAATTTGGTTTACCATCTTTACTAATAGTGCTGGCAAAACAAATAGGACGAGGAGCTATAGCGTTCTGCAAATATTTTTGAAGAACTTGAATGGTTAGTTCCTTGGGGTCGAGCGTTAACATCGTATAAAAATACTAATAAACAGTGGTAATTTTGAGCGGTGTTGAAAAGTGATGAAATTTAGCTCAAACATATGCCCCTAAAGGGTTTCAGGACATCAGGAAAGCCTATTTTTAAGCATTTTTAAGTAATTGGGTAGTTGAAGTAAATGGCTCCCATACCAACTAAACATTTCGCCATCCACCAATACAAATCGACAATTTTTTACCGCACCTTGAAGCTCTTGAATATGTTTTTGATCAAAAGGAAAGGGTTCGCTGGATAAAAAACAATAATCAGCGCCAGTTAGATCTTCAATTGTGATCTTTGGATACCTTTTTTTATCCTTAAAATGATTGATAATGCCACACTCCTTCATAATGGAATCAATAAAAGTATCTGTTGCGGCAACCATATAAGGTTTGCTCCAAATAAAATATGCAACGCGTTTTCGTTCAAACAAATTACTCACCTCTTTCATGCTTTCAATAATCTGCGTTACCATGGCTTCACTTTCTGTTTTCTTTCCGCAAATTTCGCCAAGCTTCAGCATCATATCAAACGCATCGTCCAAACTATTCACATCACTCATCCACACAGGAAAATATTCCTTTAATTCCTCAATTTGTTCTTTTACATTCTCTTCTTTGTTTCCAATAATGAGGTCGGGTTTCAAGCTCTTTATTTTTTCAATATCCAATTGTTTTGTACCTCCAACTCTTGCAACACTTTCAAACATTTGCTTTGGGTGAATACAAAATTTAGAGATGCCTACCAATTCATTTTGCAAGCCAAGGTCCCACAGGTACTCGCTTTGCGAAGGAATCAACGAAATGATGCGTTTTGGAACAGCATTTAATTCGATGGTTTGTTGTAATTGATCTAAGTATAACACATCCCAAATTTATTTAAAAAAATTGAGCATCTTTGCCCAAGTTTGAACAAAGCTAATTTAGGACATATTGCACTTCTGGTGGCGCAGGTAATTTACGCCATGAATTACTCAATTGCTAAAGACCTTATGCCGGCCTATTTACAGCCTTTTGCCTTAGTACTTCTTCGCATAACAGGTGCCGGAATACTGTTTTGGATACTCTCCCTTTTCACTAAAAACGAAAAAGTTGAAAAAGAGGATATGAAAAAATTGCTTTGGCTTACTTTGTTCGGGATTGTAATAAATCAAGTGTTTTTTATTTGGGGCTTGAGCCTAACAAAGCCAATTAATTCTGCTATCATCATGATCTCAAACCCTATCATGGTGTTTGTTTTTACATTGATCGTTTTAAAAGAAAGGATCACCATACCAAAAATAAGCGGTTTGTTTTTAGCGATCACCGGCGCTTACATAATTTTACGTTACAGAGGTAATTTTGAATTGGGTAGCGACACCATGCTCGGCGATCTTTTTACACTTATAAACTCAGCTTCTTGGGCTATTTTTGTAGTATTTAGCAAACCCTTATACAACAAATACAGTACCGTTACGGTAATGAAATGGATGTTCCTAATAGGAAGCGTTTACATTTTACCAATTGGCGGATATGATATATTGCACACTAATTGGGCTGCTTTTGATGGTAACGCTATTTTTGCAACAGCGTTTGTGGTGGTTGCAACAACGTTTTTGGCGTATCTACTAAATATTTACGGTTTACAGCAATTAAGCCCTAATGTAGTAAGTATGTACATTTACTTGCAGCCTTTTTTAGCGTCGTTATTTGCTATATCTTTAGGCAAAGATAAACTCGACCTAACAAAAATGTTGGCTGGCGCGTGTATAATACTTGGATTGTATTTAGTAACATTGAAACCAAAAATAGAGAAATGATCAGATCAATGACAGGCTTTGGAAAATTTACCAAAGAATTTAAAGATAAAACCATTACCGTTGAAGTGCGCTCGTTGAATAGCAAGGGCGCGGATATTAGTTTGCGTTTGTCGTCTATGTTTAGAGCATATGAATTAGACCTAAGAAATGAACTTACCAAACAATTAGAGCGCGGAAAAATTGACCTAAGTGTTTATGTAGAAAGCAAAGCAGAAGATACACCTATTGAAATAAACATTCCACTAGCAAAAGCATATCACACTAAACTAAAAGAACTAGCAACCGCAATTGGAGAAAATAACACCGATCTTTTTAAAGAAGTGATAAAAATGCCCGACGTGATGAAGAACGAGCGCAAAGAGGCAGATGAAAATGTGTGGAAAGAGATCATGGGATGTATTAATGAAGCCATAAAAGACCTTAATAAATTCAGAGATCAGGAAGGAAAGTCGATAGAAGCAGATTTTAATACGCGTATTGGTGTAATTTCAAGTTCGTTGAACAGCATTGTTGAATTAGACAAGAACAGACTTGCCAAAATAAAAGACCGTATCAAAAATAATTTAGGCGAAGTGATTGGGTTTGACAAAATAGATTCGAACCGTTTTGAGCAAGAGTTAATATATTACATTGAAAAATTAGATATCAACGAAGAAAAAGTGCGTTTGAAACAACATCTAGATTATTTCACATCTACAATGAAAGAAAACTCCATTGGCAGAAAGCTAAATTTCATTACACAAGAAATTGGTCGCGAGATAAACACGATTGGCTCAAAAGCTAATGATGCGGATATGCAAAAACTTGTAGTACTAATGAAAGATGAATTAGAAAAATTAAAAGAACAAAGCAGTAATGTTTTGTAAATAATTTTCAAAGTATATCTTAACACTAACAATTTAACCTTAAGGCCATGAAAATAAAAATGATCGCAACCATGCTTATCTCATTCTCAGTAATGTTAAGCACCGCACAAAATTTTTCTCTGCAAGCTAAATCAGGAGATGTAGAATTAGATGCCAGCTTAAATGACATCAATGTAAAAGCAAAGTTGGATCTGCCGCTTTTCAAAAAGGATCTGGCCGTGGAATTCAACATTGGTGAACCAAAAATTGATAAACTAATTGTAGACATGAAAATGTCGCCCGCCGATGCCTATATGACCTTACAAGTTGCCAATATGACCAAAAAAGAACCGGATGTAGTTGCACAATCATACTCCGTTAATAAAGATAAAGGTTGGGGAGTTATTGCAAAAGAAATGGGAATTAAGCCGGGTTCGCCCGAGTTTCATGCTTTAAAAGGAAAAGCCAAAGGAAAAAAAGATAAAGGCAATAAAGGCGAAAGTGGAAATGGCAATGGTAATGGCAATGGTAAAGGAAACGGTAAAGGCAAAAAAAAATAGGTCTCGATACAATTTTTTGCAAGAGGCCTTGCTTCGCCGAAGCTACGCGAAGGCAAGCAGGCAAAAAATCACTCGACCTGACAGAGCGAATGCAGCCGGAAGTTTGGCGGCCAAATAAAATGATTTAAGAACCTACTTTTATTCTATTGAATTCCCAAACAAAATATCTAGTTGTAATTGCCGGACCAACCGCAGTTGGAAAAACAAAACTAGGTATTGAACTTGCCAAGCATTATAATAGTGTTATACTCTCTGCCGATTCTCGTCAATTTTACAAAGAGCTAACTATTGGTACTGCTAAACCAAGTGAAAGTGAATTGCAAGAAGTAAAACATTACTTCATAAATAATAAAAACATCACCGAACTTTTTGGTGCCGGGCATTTTGAAAAAGAAGCCATTCCCCTACTCGACCAATTATTTAAAGAGCACCAATTGGTGTTTGTAGTTGGGGGATCGGGATTATATATCGACGCTTTGCTTTATGGCGTTGATGAATTTGAAGATGTGCCAATTGAAGTTCGTGAGAAATTAAATGCGGAGTTTGAAGAAAAAGGAATTGAACCATTACAAAACGAATTAAAAGAAAAAGATCCTGTTTATGCTGCTAAAGTTGATCTCAGCAATTCTCAAAGAGTGATTAGAGCCTTAGAAGTTTGCCGACATAGCAAAAAACCTTACTCTTCTTTTTTAAAGAAAAATACAACCGAACGAAACTTTACACCTTTAAAAATATTCATTAATACCGATCGCGAAAAATTATACGAACGCATAAACCTACGTGTTGATGAAATGATGAAACAAGGATTATTAAATGAAGTAAAAAGTTTAACAGAGTACAAAAATGTAAATGCATTAAAAACGGTTGGGTATAAAGAATTGTTTGATCACCTGGAAGGCTTGTTTACACTGGAAGAAGCAACTACCAAAATAAAACAGCATACGCGCAATTACGCTAAACGTCAAATAACCTGGTTTAAAAATCAGGATGAATGGGAGAGTTTTGAACCCAATGATCTCGAAAAAATAAAAGCATACTTAGATATTATTATTTCGATTTAGTTGGTGGAGTTGCTTTTGGCACAAGCGCCGCAATTAAAATACCTAAGAAAACACAAAACAATATTAAACAAGCAATAATAAATGGTCCCAAAATTGCAGCACTGCCAAAATAAGCGCCAAGTGTTGTTAAAAGTAAAGCTAAAATTAAAAGAAAGGCCAAATACATACAAACCACAGTAATAGGCATCCATCTGCCTTTGTACTTATCAGGCTCACGCTTAAATTGAAATAAAGAAATATAGGCCATTACAATGGGTGCCAAAGCAAGAAGAGCAAGTAATATTGTTACAGAACCACTTAATCCAGCAGCTGTGCTTCCCTTACTAAGTATCATACCCAAAATATATAGCAGCAAACTTGCTAGTCCTAGTGGATTTATTTTGCGCGGCATTTCGGGCTGTTGAGGCCTCTCTTGTTCGGCCGGTTTCTGCACAGGCTCTTGCATTACCACTTCCTTGGTGCCGTTTGCATATTTAATAAGCGCAACTCTTGATTTACTAATACTATAAGTTGGGCCATCAACATTATCACAACGTTTGTACTTAATATTCTTTTCGTCGATCTCAAGGATCTTTACCTTTAATTCATCAGCATTTTGAAGCAAAATAACATCGCCACAAGTGTCATTATTTAAAATAAGTAGCGGCCTTCTTGTAAAAAGATCTATGTCACTTTCCCTGTTCGCAGCTGCAACAACCTCCTCAGTTACGATCTCATTTGCAAGAGAAGGTTTCTCGTTCTTTAATACCTCTTGTTTTTTAGTTTCTTTCGAATGTTTGGAATTCCAAGCAACATGATAGCCTCTTCTGTAAATACGTTTTTCTACACTGCAGGAAGCAATTATAAATACAGCAATTGAAAGTATGAGTGATGTGCGAAAAAAACTCTTCATTTTCACAAAGTTAATCAAATAGCCCAAAGTATTAAACTGCTTTGAAAACCACTACCAGAAAGGGCTTCAAGGTAATTAGACATAAATTTGCAATTTTTGCAAATTATACTTATGTTTAATATCGATTATCGATCATCATGAAAACAAAAACAAAGACGGTTCAGGATATTTTTATTCAAAAATTAAAAGAAACCCTGCCTCCTTCTATTGGAATTGCAGAAGAGATAGCCGAATTGCTTGGCATAAGTATTGATAGCGCTTACCGCCGAATAAGAGGCGAAACAGACATTAGCATTAACGAGATCCAAACCATCACAAAAAAGTATGGTATATCCTTGGATAATATTTTTTCCAATTTAGGCGATACCGTAACATTTACATATACAAAACTAACGGATAGCGAGGTAAATTTTGAGAAATACCTAACTCGTTTGTATGGGCATACAAAAATGCTCAATACCTTTCCTAACCGCAAATTATTTTATGTGGCCGAAGAGCTTCCCATTTTCTATTCATTCTTTGATAAACAACTCACCGAATTTAAATTATTCTATTGGCAACGCAGCGTGCTTAATATCCCGCAGCGCCAGAGCCAGAAATTTGAATTTGGCATCATAGATCCAAAATTGGTTGATCTCGCTCACAACTGTTATTTAGAGTATAAAAAAGTTCCTTCGGTAGAGATCTGGCACGACAAAACCATATTTACTGTTACCAAACAATTAGAGTTTTATTTGGAAAGCGGTGTATTCGCTAATAAAAAAGATGCGCTT
>JAGPDW010000098.1:0-11377 GCA_018057345.1 Bacteroidia bacterium
ATCACACTTTGACGGC
Organism: Bacteroidia bacterium; assembly: GCA_018057345.1. GTDB lineage: Bacteria > Bacteroidota > Bacteroidia > B-17B0 > Aurantibacillaceae > Aurantibacillus. Next base: position 17 of record JAGPDW010000098.1, read on the forward strand.
TAATTTTTGAAGGCCCTTCAATAACCCAATCGCTCACCTGTTTGTGATCGTAACGACAAGAATTACAAATAAACTCTTCAACCTCATCCCACTGATTTTTACGAGCCGTAACGCGTAATACCTCATCACCTTTTAACCATACGCGGGTTTTGCCCGAACACGTTGGGCAATTACGGTGCGCGTCAACCGGTTTTGTGAACCATACGCGTTGTTTAAAACGGAAAGTTTTATCGGTTAATGCTCCTACAGGACAAACATCAATAACGTTTCCTGAAAAATCATTATCAATTGCTTTTGCGATGTAAGTAGAAATTTCAGCGGCATCACCACGATGCACAACACCATGCACGCGACCATCAGTAATTTGTTCACAGGTTTTTACACAACGGTAACATAAAATGCAACGCGTCATGTGCAGTTTTATCTTATCGCCAATATCGATCATGTCGTACTCGCGACGTTTGAATTCGTAACGCGTTTTTGCAGAGCCATGTTCGTAACCAAGATCTTGTAATTTACATTCGCCGGCTTGATCACACACCGGGCAGTCTAAAGGATGATTGATCAATAAAAATTCAACAACGCCTTTACGAGCTTCTAATATTTCGGGGGATGTAATATTTTGCACTTCCATACCATCCATCACTTCAGTTCTGCACGAAGCCACGGGTTTTGGCATTGGGTTAGGATTTTGCGTACTTCCTTTTGTAACTTTTACAATACATGTTCTGCAATATCCACCGCTTGTTTTTAATTTGGTGTAATAGCACATGGTAGGAGGCGCCACTTCCGGACCGATCATACGAGCGGCCTGGAGAATGGTGGTTCCCTTTGGTACATCAATTTCTATTCCGTCAATAGTTACTTTCATTACGCAGTAATTTTATTTAATCTGTTATAATGACTCACGTCTATAAATTTCTTGCTCTTTGCAATATCCAAAAACTCTTGTTTGAAATGACGAATAGCTGCCGCCACCGGCCACGCTGCTGCTTCACCTAAAGGACATATTGTTTTTCCTTCAATTTTACTTTGAATATCCCAAAGCAATTCCACATCACTTTCGGTTGCTGTTCCGTTTATGAATTTTTTCAATATTTTTTCCATCCAACCCGTTCCTTCGCGGCATGGCGAACATTGTCCGCAGCTTTCGTGATGATAAAAACGAGCGAATGTGAACAGATTCTTTACAATGCTTGTGTCTTCATCCATAGCAATAAATCCTCCCGAACCTAACATGGTGCCTGTTTGGAAACCGCCATCCGATAAACTTTCATAGGTCATTAAACGAGGTTCGCCTTTTGCTGTTTTTAAAATTAGTTCGGTTGGAAGAATTGGAACTGATGATCCACCAGCTACAACTGCTTTTAGTTTTTTTCCATTGCGAATACCGCCACAATATTCTTCGCTGTAAATAAAATCTTCTACGGTAATTCCTAATTCGATTTCATAAACACCGGGTTTATTGATATGACCGGAAGCAGAAATTAATTTTGTGCCGGTTGATTTACCAACACCAATTTTTGCGTACTCATCACCACCCATGTTTACAATTGGACAAACGGCAGCAATTGTTTCCACGTTATTTACCACAGTTGGGCAACCCCACAAGCCCGCAACCGCAGGAAATGGAGGTTTAATGCGCGGATTACCGCGTTTGCCTTCTAAGGATTCCAATAATGCTGTTTCTTCTCCGCAGATATAAGCGCCACCACCAACTTGTACATAACAATCGTGCGAGAAATTTGTTCCTAAAATATTTTCGCCTAACAATCCTGCAGCATATGCTTCTCTAATTGCATTTTCAACAATGCGCGCTACATAAAAATATTCACCACGAATATAGATGTATGATTTTTTTGCGCCCAATGCATATGATGATGTAATCATTCCTTCGATCAACGCGTGAGGAATGTGCTCCATTAAATAACGATCTTTAAAAGTTCCGGGTTCCGATTCGTCGGCATTACAAACTAAATAACGCGGAACGCCTTCGGGTTTAGCAAGGAAACTCCATTTTAATCCTGTTGGGAAACCTGCGCCACCACGACCGCGCAATCCTGATTTTTTTACTTCATCAGTTACTTGGTCGGGTGTCATTGTTTTTAATGCCTTCTCAACCGAAGCATAACCGCCGTGCGCACGATAAACTTCCAAGGTATGGATGTTTGGCACTTTGTCGTTATGTATTAAAAGTTTTCTTCCCATGGATCTATAAAGTATTTTTATAATCTAAATCTGTATAACTTCTTAATTTGCCTTCCGCTTTATACGTTTCCAATATTGTATCTACTTTAGCGTAAGTTAAATTCTCGTGATATGAAGCGCCGCATTGTAACATGGGTGCTGTTCCGCAAGAGCCTAAACATTCTGCCGTTTTTAAAGTGAACATTCCGTCTTTTGTAGTTTCGCCAACTTTAATGTTCAGTTTCTTCTCAATATATTTTACAATATCTTCTGCGCCATTTAACCAACACGAAGATGTTTGACAAACCTCTAATACACATTTGCCAACCGGCTTTAAATTGTACATGGTATAGAATGATGCTACTTCAAAAACCTCAATTGGTTTTATTTTTAAAACCTCAGCAACATAATCCATCACTTCCGGGCTTAACCATCCGCCAAATTCAGCTTGCGCAACATGTAGTACCGGCAACAATGCTGATTTTTGTTTTCCTTCGGGATAGTGACTTACGATCCCTTTTACAATTGCCATAGCTTCTTCGCTGAATTTTATTTCGGCGCGTTTGCTTTTGCTGAATTCTTGTGTTCCGTGTACTTGACTTCCCATTTCTACAATTTCTATAAAAAATTCTATGCGTCTAATTCTCCTGCGATCACGTTCATGCTACTCATGGTAATGATCGCATCGCTTAACATACTTCCTTTTATCATTTCAGGATAAGCTTGATAATAAATAAAACAAGGGCGACGGAAATGCAAACGGAAAGGTGTTCTTCCTCCATCGCTTTGTAAGTAAAATCCTAACTCTCCATTTCCTCCTTCTACACTATGATAAATCTCTCCTTTTGGAACATCTGTTTCTCCCATTACAATTTTGAAATGGTAGATCAACGCTTCCATGTTATTATAAACTTCTTGTTTTGGCGGTAAATAAAAATCAGGGACATCCGCATGAAAGCCGCCTTCTTTTGGCATATTCTTAATGGCCTGTTTGATGATCTCCATGGATTGATACATTTCTTCTTGGCGAACCATGAAGCGATCGTAAGTATCACCGCTTGTTCCAATTGGAACAGTAAAATTAAAATCTTCGTAAGATGAGTATGGTGTAGCAACGCGCACATCATAATCAACTCCGGCTGCGCGTAAATTTGGACCGGTAAAACTATAACTCAAAGCCATCTCTGCGCTTATTGGTCCACAATTAATTGTGCGATCCATAAAAATTTTATTGCGCTCAAGCAAATTAGCAAACTCTTGTAATCCTTTTGGATAATTTTTCAAGAATGAATCGATAAGATCCCAAGTTTTTTGTGGCCACTCGCGTTCAAATCCTCCAATGCGTCCCATGTTAGTAGTTAAACGCGCCCCGCAAATAGATTCAAATATGTCGTAAATTTTTTCACGCCATTGAAAGATATAAAGGAAGCCCGTCATGGCACCTGTATCAACTCCAATAACCGAATTACAAATTAAATGATCGGCAATGCGAGAAAGTTCCATTACAATAACACGCATATACTCTACGCGCTTTGGTAATTTAGCCCCGATGAGTTTTTCAACTGTCATGTGCCAGCCCATATTATTTATTGGAGATGAACAGTAGTTTAAGCGATCGGTAAGAGTTGTGATCTGTGCGTAAGGACGGCGTTCGGCTAATTTTTCGAAGGCGCGATGAATGTAACCAACAGTTGGTGTAGCTTCGTGAATGATCTCGCCGTCCATTTTCAAAACGTTTTGAAAAATTCCGTGAGTAGCAGGATGCGTCGGGCCAAGGTTAAGAATGGAATATTCTTTTTCTTCTACAAAATCTTCTGTGTTCTTAATAGGTTCTTTTTTTGCCATTACAAAAATTTTATCGTCCAAACATTTTATTATCCTTGTCTTCGCGCTGTTGATCTTCGAGCGGATATTCTTTTCGTAAAGGAAAAATATCCATCTCATCTACATTCAAAATTCGTTTTAAGTTAGGATGCCCTTTAAATTTAACGCCGTAAAAATCAAAGGTCTCTCTTTCCATCCAATTTGCTCCGGGCCAAAGATTAGTTGCTGTTGGGATCTCGGGTTTATTAATATCAAAATGTGTTTTGATGCGCACGCGAATATTTGTCATCATGTTGTGCAAATGATACACAACACCTAATTGTTTTTCGTCTGCTGTTTGAAATCCGGTAAGATCTGTTAAGAAATGGAAATTCCAATTCTTATCGTTTTTCAAAAACTCCAATACTTCGTGAATGTGCTCTTTATGAATTGTGATCGTTGCAAAATCGTAAGGCAACTCTGCTTTCTCAATGGCACCACTAACGTTTTGGTTAATGGATTCGGTTAGTTTATTAAGTAGGTCTTGACTCATGATATTATTCAATTCCGTAACTGTTCATTAATTTTTTATACTCCGGAGAATTTCTTCTGCGCAGAGACTCGTTCTTGGCTAATTCTTTTATTTTTAAAAGTCCTTCTATAATTTGTTCCGGGCGTGGAGGACATCCGGGAACATAAACGTCAACCGGAATGATGCGATCAATTCCTTGAAGTACGCTATAAGTATCAAAAATTCCACCGCTACTAGCGCAAGCACCAACTGAAAGAACCCATCTTGGTTCTGCCATTTGTTCGTATACTTGGCGTAAAGTTGGTCCCATTTTTTTAGCGATCGTTCCCATCACCATAAGCATATCTGCTTGGCGCGGAGAAAAACTTAAACGCTCAGATCCAAAACGCGCTAGGTCATAATCACTTGCCATGGTTGCCATAAATTCAATTCCGCAACATGATGTTGCAAATGGCAAAGGCCATAACGAATTTGCGCGCGCCAAGCCAATAACATCTTCTAATTTTGTTGCAAAAAAACCAGGCCCTTCAATTCCTTGAGGACTTTTAGCCATTTCCAGCTTAGTGCGTTTTATAGGTTTGTTGCTCATTTTTTGATTTTTTGATTTGGTGAGTTAGTGAATTGATGAGTTAATTCAGTAATTCACCAATTCTCAACTTCACAAATTAATTATTCTTCCCACTTTAACGCGTTCTTTGATATCATATAATAAAACCCAACGAGTAGCAAGGCGATGAAAGAAAATACCTCAACAACTCCTAACATTCCAAGCTCTTTAAAGTTAACTGCCCATGGATACATGAAGATTACCTCAATATCGAATAAAACGAATAAAATTGCCACAAGGAAATATTTAATAGAAAAGGGTAAGCGCGCGTTTCCGTGCGTTTCGATACCGCACTCAAAGGATTCGAGTTTAATTTTTGTATTTCGTTTAGGGCCAAGTAAATGCGAAGCAACCATGGCTGTAACCACAAAGCCAATGGCTACTAAAAACATTAAAACAATTGGAAGATAATCGATTGGAGATGAAGCCTGGTTCATGTTATCCGACGCTTTAAAATTAGACTGTAAGGATAACCATTTTTATGGAAATCATCAAGAATTACAGTCTTTTTTTTAAAGTCGAAATACCTATTCTTTTATGAACTTTATTGCTGCTGCTTTACCGCTGGCATTCAGCTTAATTATATATGTGCCTGGCGCTAAAACCTGTATATTCAAAGGTGTTTCGGTAGAATTATCAAATTTGAGCGTTCCGCTAAGAACTTTTTGTCCAACTATACTTATTACCTCATAATTTACGGCAGTTTTTCCGCCATCTTCGCGTGTAACTGTTAATATATCTTTTGCAGGATTAGGGCTCAACCTTATACCCGAAAGTAATTTCTCATTAGATGCTAAAGCAGTAATTGAAATATAAATGGATGTTCCCGAGCTGCTGCATCCAAAACTGTTTGTTACATCAACCGAATACCAGCCATCTGAAGAAGGAAGATAATCTTGGTTTGTTGCACCCGGAATTGGAGTTCCATTTAAAAGCCATTGATATGTTGTTGCAGATGCGGTTGTTAACGAATTACCATTAGTAGACACAACCGGTGATGCAGGAACCGGCCACACAGTTAGCGATGAGGTACTAGCAACCGTGCAGGCTCCTAAAGACACAGTATATGAATATACCGATGAAGTGGTTACGGCGATCAGGTTAAGTGAAGGTCCACTAAACCCAGTTGACCAATTCACAAAAATTCCATTTGTTGAAACAGGGATGTTTGTGTTAGACCCAACACATACACTTGGGTTTGATGAAGAGATTGTTGGTGTTGTATTAACCATTATAGTTGATGTGTAAGGCGTACTTGGGCCATTACCATTTGTTGAGATCAATGTAACAGTATAAACGCCGGTTGCAGCATAGGTAACAACTGGATTTTGTGCCGTTGATGTAGCAGGTACTCCACCTGGAAAACTCCAGCTCCAAGATACCGGTGTATTTGCCGATTGATCATTAAATACAAAGGGAACATTTATACAAGCTGATGTAAAGTTATTACTAAAATATGCCGATGGCGGAGCGGTTGGATTTGAATAAAGATTAGTTTCCCACATGCCGCGACCATATGTTGCAGCCCTTAATTTTCCTGTAGGATAATAAATTTCCATATCATTTACCCATACGTTTGGCAAACCTGCGTCGTAAGGAATAAATGAACTCATGCTTGACTCGCGGTAATAAATACCGTGATCCATTCCCACGTAAATGCCTCCCGGGCTATTCTTTCTATAAACAATACAGTTTGCAGGTAAATTCGGAAGTCCTGCTGATATGTTTGTCCAAGTTGCGCCGCCGTCATTAGAAAAGAACACTTTATTTCCTGCCACATAACCCGAAAGAGTAAGGTAAACGTGATTCGCATTGCCATTCTCAACTTCAATATCGGTTATCTTTCCTACAACAGGAATAGTTCCGGTAATTGCGCTCCAGGTTGTACCACCATTGATTGTTTTGTAAATAGCAGTTCCTCTTCCTGCATAAATAACACTAGGATTTGATGGTGCGGGATTAATATACAAAACATCACCAGAGCCAGGTAGTGTTCCAAATTGAGACCATGACGAACCTGAGTTGGTTGACCTGAATACATGTTGGCGCCCTGCATAATACGTTGTTGAAACATTTGGATCTTGACAAATTGGTGAAACCCAATTAGCCGTTCCGGATAAACCTGAAACGATATTTGAAAAATTAGCGCCCCCATTGGTGCTTCTGCCATGGCCGCCGTTTTGTGAAGATGCAACAATAATGTTTGGGTTATTCCAATCAATAAAACAATCCATTCCGTCTCCACCTTTTCCTAAAAACCAATTTGTTCCATTGTAAACAATACTACCATTGTCTTGTAAACCTGCAACAATTCGTGTTGGACTTGTTGCCGATACACCGAGATAATACGGTTGTGAAATATTCATATTCCCGTTCATGCTTGTCCAAGTGCTACCGCTATTCGTGCTTCTGTCAACTCCGCCATCGTGGGCTACCCAAATTGTTGTGCTGCTTGAGTAAATCGCATCGTGTTGGTCGGGATGAACATAAGGGCCGGCGGTATATGCAAATGATTTTTGTATCCAGCTTGATCCACCATTTGTAGATCTCCAAACATCAATACCACCAACACAAATGTCGTTTGCGTTAAATGGGTTAGCTGCTATAGAAAGATCATACCAGCCTTGAGTTCCTCCCAAAATATTTGGAGTAGTTGACATGGTTGAGAAAGTTCCGGCAGCATCAGTTGAACGAACTAAACGCCCAAACGCATTAGTTCCTGAAGTACCAACTATATATAAATAATTTGGATTAGCTGCTGTAACTGCAATGCGAATCTGCCCTATGCCTGAAGCATTAAAAGTTGTGCCGGCAAAAGACGCTCCTCCATTGGTTGATTTTAAAACTGTATTGCCGTTAGCTGCGTAAATTACAGTTGGATCACCCGGCTTGTATTCGCCGTCTTTAAAATAACCATTTGCAATAAGCGACCAAGTAGCGGCCGCATCCTGCGTACGATAGATGCCTACAGAGGTGAATGCAAATAATTCGTTATTATTTGAAGGGTTCATCAATAGTTTGGATATAAATCTATCTTGACTTGTGGTCCAATTAAGTCCTGTTGCGTTCCATGTTACCCCGGCATCAGTTGATTTTAATACTCCTACTGATTTTGAATCCCCTCCTGAATAACCACTTGGCGCTCCGTCGAAATCGCCGGTTGAAATGTAAATGATATTATTATTTGATGGATTTACCACAACATCGGAAACTCCTAAAGAAGCAATATCATCGGTTGATGTGGCCCACGAAGTTCCACCATTTGTTGATTTCCATAATCCACCCGAAGCTGCTCCAACAAAAACCGTATTTGTTCCGGCAGGGTGAAAGCGAACGCACTGTAAGCGCCCTGCGCCAGTATTTGATGCAGAACCAAATGGCCCAAGAGCTGTCCAATTTGCTGTAGTAGCAGAAATAGCTGCAGAACTAATTTGTTTGGCTGCAGGAAAACTTTCCTTGTATTTTTTATACTCAGCGTAGTCCCTTGCGGCACTTACGTTTTTAAGATCTCCTGAAGGATAAACACGAGGTTCCATAGCCCATATCCAACGTTGCATTTGCTTATATCCTTGACCACGCTCGGGGGTTTTATCTTTCCAATAATTTTCAAATGCAGCTTTTATATCATAAAAGTTTGCGTTTGAATCTAAGTTAGCTGTCCACTCTTGCGAAAACGAAGAGAAATAACAAATGCTTAAAACAAAAAGTAATCCTTTTTTCATGTCGTTGATAGGTTTATTTATTCCTATAAAGTTAATGAAAGCCCCTTATTAGTGCAAGTTCTAAAGCGAATTAGATACGTTTTTATTCTAAACGCTTATTTTTACCGTTTAAGTGGTAGGAAGAGCCGTTTAAGTGGTTACTTATGAATGCATCAAGTCCTCAATTTCCTCAGCTTTTAAAGGAATGTTTTTCATGAGATTCTGAGTTCCATTCGTGGTGATAAGAAGATTGTCTTCTAAGCGAATTCCTAAATTTTCTTCCGGAATATAAATTCCCGGTTCAACAGTAAATACCATCCCTGCTTGCATTGGTTCGTGGAAAAATCCCAGATCGTGTACATCCAATCCTAAAAAATGCGAAGTGCCATGCATGAAATATTTTTTATAAGCGGGCCAGGCAGGGTTTTGATTTTTTACATCGTCGGTTTTAATAAGACCAAGTTTTAATAGTTGCTCTGTCATTACATCGCCAACATATTTATTGTATTTTTCAAACGTATTTCCCGGGATCAATTGTTTTTCTGCTTCTGTTTTTACGTGCAACACTGCATTGTAAACTTCTTTCTGGCGCTTGGTGAATTTTCCGTTGATAGGTAAAACACGCGTCATATCGCTTGCGTAGTTGGCATACTCTGCGGCAACGTCGAGTAAAATAATATCTCCATCTTTGCACTCTCTATCATTCTCAACATAATGCAAAACGCATGAGTTTTTTCCGCCGGCAATAATTGGACCATACGCAAAGCCCTTGCTTTTATTTCGAACAAATTCGTGAATTAATTCTGCTTCGATCTCGTATTCAAACACGCCGGGCTTTACAAATTTTAATAATCTGCGAAATCCTTTTTCGGTGATATCGCAAGCTTTTTGGATGAGGTCAATTTCCACCGCACTTTTAACCGAGCGGATATGATGCATAAATGGCGCGCTGCGCAAAACAGTATGCATTGGATACATGTTGCGTAAGCGTAAATTAAAACGATCTTCAGCACTTTGTGTGTCAATTGAACGACGTGTATGCTCGTTGCTATTCAAATAAAAATTCTCGGCTTGAAAAGCAAATGTTCTAAATACTTTATCAAATTCGGTATACCAATAAATATTTTTGATGCCGCTTACTTCTTTAGCTTGATCTTTGGTGAGTTTTGCGCCTTCCCAAATAGCTATTAGCTCACTGGTTTCTTTAATAAAAAGAACTTCGGTATGCTTTCCGTCTTTTACATCAGGAAAAATTACAAGAATAGTATCTTCCTGATCAATTCCCGTTAAGTAGAACAGGTCGCTGTTTTGTTTAAATCCCATGGCACCATCTCCATTTGTTGGCATAATGTCGTTGCTAAAAAAAACAGCAAGTGAATTAGGCTTTAAATAATTTTTGAATTTATTGCGGTTATCAATAAATAAACTGTTTGGTATTTGGGCGTATTTCATAGGGCAAATGTAATAAATAAACGGTTGCAAAAAAGAAAAATCCCTTTTTGATCTCAGGTTCATTCGTGCTGATGATGAGTGTGATGAAGTTTGCGATCTTTAATATAAATGTAGAACCGTTTCTTTTATTCGTAATTGCGGTTCATCATTATGTTCGAGGTATAGTTTAATAAATTCATTAGCGTTTACGTCTCCGCGTTCCCTAAAAATGCTTTTTATAACAGAAAAGCAAGAATCGCGCTTAACAAGCCCTCCCTTGAAATTTGGCAAATGCTATTGCCTCATTATGGTTGCTTTACGTTTAACACTATATGCTACCGTTTTCCAAAAAATAAGTTTAGAAAATTATTTGCAGTACGCTAGAAAGTCCTATCTTTGTTATCCTAATAAAATTAAAGAAAATGATTGATTTGACAGGATTTATATCCATCACAGGCCAGCCAGGTTTGTATAAAATTGTTGCACAAAGCAAGAACGGGATCATCGTAGAAGGACTATCCGATAAAAAACGCGTGAATGTTTACGCTTCAACAAAAGTTAGCACGCTAACTGATATTAGTATGTTCACGACGGGTGATGATAAACCAATAAATGAAATTATGACCGCTATTTTTGACAAAGAAAAAGGCGGACCGGCAGTTGATGCTAAAGCAGATGATAAAACTGTAGAAGCATATTTTGCTCAAGTATTACCTGATTATGATAAAGAGCGTGTTTACGTTAGTAATATGCGTAAATTATTTAGTTGGTATAATGCTTTACAAAGCACCAGCAATTTGAAAACGGAAGAAGAGAATAAAAACGCGAACGAAAAAGCTAAGAACATTAAATTGAATGACGACTCTTCAAGTACAAAACATGGCATTAAAAAAGATGCCGGAAATGCTAAAGCGATTGCAGGTAACAAGAAAACTACCGGGGTAAGAAAAACCGGAACGGCATAGAAAAGTCCATAAATTCCACCTCTCTGCGTTGAACTTTTTTGCATTCAAAAAATTATATGAAAAAAGAAAGCGGCTTATTGAGCCGCTTTTTTGTTTATGAATAATGATACTACCATCTCTGCCTTTTTGAGTGCA
>JAGPDW010000259.1:0-3262 GCA_018057345.1 Bacteroidia bacterium
CTCTAATACATCCGCAAAATGATACTCCGGTTCTGAAATTGTCGCAGTAAATCCTGCCATTAAAAATCCTGTATTATTATAACTGTGCAGGTAATCGGCGTTTGAATAACGGATGGCAAATATATTTTGTTCTCCCGCTACTGGAGTAAAATAAAGTGGGTCATTAGAACCGTTCTCCTCATCCTCTTCTACTCCACCATACAAACCTATACTTTTTACTAATTTACCATTAAAATATATCTCGCTCGCGCCCATTTGAGCTATGGTAAGAACGTAGGTCTTATTTGCAAAAGCGGAATCAACATTTAAATGCATTCTGAACCATCCCTTTCCAGTAAACCCAACTCTTAAAAAAGCTGCTTCAAACAATTCAGATCCCAAAGTATCCCATTTGCTATCATCAAATTCATTTTTGGCAAAGTTTACATTGTCGTCATTACTATATAACCACTTTTCAGTAATTGGTTTGTCCGTTAATTGTTTTTTGATGTGGATCACTCCCGGCTTAGGAATAATCGTATCAGAAAAAACGCTTTGGGATAAGAGAATTAAAATAAAAACAATACATGTTTTGATAGCTTTTGCCATTAATCAAATATAATAAAATTTATCAGGGTTTATAGAAGGTCCTCGCAATGCAGGTCGTAGAGAAAAAGTAAGAATTAATCGCCTTCTATTGTTTTTAAACAGGGGGCAATAAATTACTTGTTCTATAAAGCCTGATAAAGATCTTCTCACTGTATTTGATTCAGAAATTTTTTTGATAGGTCGTGCAAGGAATCATTTTCGACAAATTGGTATTAGCCCAGGAAGAAAGAAACAAGTGGGAGTTTTATTAATCAACTACGATCCCACCCTTGGCATGAGCTCAATATTTGCGAATTTTTTGCTTAAAAGGTGATCTAAAAAGTCAGACTCAAAAGTAAAACTAAGCTTGTTAATATCCTCAGCCTTAAAAAGCTCTTTTAAAAAACTCTCCAATTTTGCTTCAAGCCCGTGGAACGCCTATAAACAAAGGAAAATAAGGGCCTCTAGATCAATCATTATACAAAATTTTTAGGATGCTAACAATGTTAATAACGACCATTTTTTCAACAGAAGTGGTAAAAAGTGTCTCAAAGTGGTAAAAAGTGGTAAAACTATACGTATTTTTGTTAAATCATTAGAAATCAAGGGATGGCAAGCCTCATAGGAGAATACGACTGTAAAGTGGACGCGAAAGGGCGTTTCATGTTCCCTGTGGACCTTCGCAAGCAAATGGATAGCGTTTTTGATAAGGGTTTTGTGATCAATCGCAACCTTCATCAAAAATGCTTAGTGCTTTATCCCATCAGCGAATGGAATCGTTTGAACAACAAACTCAGTAAGTTAAACCGATTAATTAAAGCTAACGACGTTTTTGTTCGCCGCTTTACCGGTGGTGCTACAAATTCAGATGCCGATTCATCGGGGCGATTGTTAATTCCAAGGTCGCTTACTCAACACGCAGAAATTAAATCAGACATAAAAGTACTTGGCAGCAATAATGTGATCGAGATCTGGGATAAAACATTGTACGAAGAATTCCTAAATCAAGATGTGAACATTGAACAATTGGCGCAAGATGTTTTAGGTGGATTGAATTTTAATGATGATGAGTGATAACCCTTATCATATACCCGTTCTTTTAAATGAGTGTATTGAGAATTTGAATATTGAACCCGATGGCGTTTACGTGGATCTTACGTTTGGTGGGGGCGGACATTCAAAAGCGATCCTTAAAAAATTAGGCGCCAAAGGAAAACTGTTCGCGTTTGATCAGGATCCGGATGCGCAGAAGAATGCTTTGGCCGATCCTCGTTTTGTTTTGATACCACAAAATTTTCGCTTCATGAAAAATTACTTGAAGCTAAATGGTATAAAAACAGTTGACGGAATACTTGGGGATCTTGGAGTTTCTTCTTATCAGTTTGATTCGGCCGAGCGTGGCTTCTCTATACGATTTGATGCAGTGTTAGATATGCGAATGAATCAGAATAGTGATCTCACGGCTAAAAAAATTGTGAATGAGTATTCAGAAGAAAAACTCGTTTCGGTTTTTAAAGAGTATGGTGAAATAAGCAATGCTAAAAAAGTAGCTTGGCTTATTTGCAAACATCGCGAAGAAAAAGAAATTGAAACAACTGAGGATCTAAAAGAAATTACAAAGAGTTGTCATTCAAAACATGAAGAGAATAAATTCTTAGCTCCGTTATTTCAAGCCTTGCGTATTGAAGTGAATCAGGAGATAGAAGCACTTAAAGAATGTTTGAGCGATTGTTACACGGTTCTTAAACCAGGAGGAAGATTGGTGGTAATTTCTTATCACAGCTTAGAAGATAGACTGGTAAAGAATTTAATTAAGAGCGGTAACACTGAAGGAATTATTGAAAGAGATGTGATCTACGGATCAACAACAAAAGTATATAGGAACTTAACAACAAAACCAATTTTGCCTAGTGCAAGTGAAATCGAAAGAAATCCTAGAGGACGAAGCGCGAAATTAAGAGTTGCAGAAAAAATATAAATGGCGAACAAAATACGCGAAATAAAAAAAGAAGAGCCGATCGAAGAACAGGTTGCGCAAGCGCCCGTTAAAAAAGCGAATGCAAAACCCGGAAAGAAAGGAGTGCTTGCAAAAGCATTATCCGGCGTTTTTAGTGGAACTTTTTTAGCAAATGAAAAGAACTTTAAGCACGTACCTTTTATTTTATTTATGTCGGTAGTGGCCACATCTTACATTGCTTATGGGTATTACGCTGATGATACCATTAGAGATGTAAATAAGATCACTAATAATCTCAAAGAATTAAAATCAGAATTTATTTATACCAAAAGTGAATTGATGTTTGCCAGCAAGCAAAGCGAAGTTGCTAAAGCCGCTGAACCAATAGGTTTAAAGGAACCTATTACACCACCTTTAAAAATAAAAGTAGACAGCGTACAACTAAATAAGAAACACTAACAAAGAAATTGAAAGAGAAAAAAGATATACTATCGCGCATTTATTTGGTTTACGTCCTGCTCTGTGTCTTCTCACTTTCAATTTTGTATCGCATCATAGTGATACAATTTGTGCAAGGCGATGAATGGAAAGCAAAAGCCGAAGCTTTTACTACAAAAGTTCACGAAATAGAAGCCGTTCGCGGTAATATTTTTGATGTGAACGGGGCTTTGCTGGCTACCTCCCTCCCCTACTACGAAATTGGAATTGACATTAATGCGCCAAGTATTGATGAAAAAT
>JAGPDW010000260.1:0-3244 GCA_018057345.1 Bacteroidia bacterium
TATTATTTGTAAGATCGCCTAATTGATACTTGGCATCTTTATCAAAACAACACGGAACAATTTTTCCATCCCAGGTTATTACACAAGCTTGCCACATACGCCAGCACTGATCTAAAAGTCTGTTTTTGATTTCCCACTTACCACTACTATTCTTTTTGTAACGCGAGAGTGCTTCATTTTTTGGGATCATACCTTGGCTATTCTCAAAATCGTAGATCTGTGCTGTTTTTATTCTAACAAAATCTGCGCCCATATCCGTACCTAATTTTTTAATGCTTTTTACCTGATGCTCGTTCGACCGAAACGCTACAAATTGAAAAACCACATAAGGCTTTCGGCTTTTTAATTCCTTTTTCCATTTAATGATGTTTTGAGCGCCGGCTAACACTTTATCTAATTGCCCTCCTACTCTATATTGCTCGTAAGTTTCTTGCGAAGTACCATCAATAGAGATAATGATCTCGTCTAAACCACTTTGAATAGTTTGCTTACTTACCTCATCATTTAAATAATGTGCATTGGTGCTAGTAATGGTATATAAATTATTGTCTGATGCTGTTCTCACCATCTTTAAAAAATCGGGATTCAAATAAGGCTCGCCTTGAAAATAAAACGTAAGGCTATGCACGTGTTTTTTGATCTGCAATACAAATTTCTTGAACATCTCAGGATCCAGCATTCCGGTTGGGCGCGTAAATTGCCGTAAACCGCTTGGGCATTGAGGACATCTTAAATTACAACTTGTGGTAGGCTCAATACTTAATGCAAATGGCAATGCATTGTGATAGTTTTGTTTTAAAAATTTAGAATAGAAATAGGACGCTAAAAGTTTATTATAATTATAGATCTTATAAAGACTTAATTTTTTAATTATGTTAACGTAATAATGCAATTATTGGCGCTCCGGTCTCTTAAATTGTTTTACTTTTATACAAATTTAGTGAATGAAGTACAATTTACTTAAAATATTAAGCATTGCTATAATTGTACTCGCTTTTGATCGTTGTGCGCAGATCGGATCGCTAACCGGAGGCAAAAGAGACTCTACACCACCAAAATTATTACTTGCCACACCCGAATTAAAGACCACAAACTTCAATAATGATGTAGTTACGCTCAAATTTGACGAATATGTTCAGTTGCGCGACCTCAACAATCAATTAATGATCAGCCCTAAATTAAAAACGCGTCCCATAATTGAAGCTTCAGGCAAAAACATCATCATTAAATTCGATAAAAGCGAACTTCTTCCAAACACCACCTACCGTTTTTATTTTGGAAAGGCCATTTGCGATATGCATGAGGGCAATCTACTAATTAATTTTAGTTATATCTTCTCAACCGGAAGCAGTATTGATTCGCTTAACTTAAAAGGAGAAGTAATGTCGGCGCTCAAAAATCAAAAAGAGAAAGATGTTGTGATCGGTTTGTATTTTAACAGAAACCTAACCGATAGCTTTGCTTATAAACAAACTCCCGATTACGTTAGCACAACAGATGAGCAGGGAAAATTCAAGATCAGTAATCTTCCGGCAGCTGATTTTAGATTGATCTGCTTTTTAGATAAAAACAAGGACTATATATATAATGGAGCGGATTATGAGCAAATAGGGTTTTTAAAAGAGGTGATCCAACTTAAAAGTGACAGCTCGTTCAAGCTTGATCTTTTTAATGAGATCCCACATAAGACTTTTATAAAGAAAGTTGTTATGAATGAGAACGGCAAAGGCTTGGTGATCTTCAATAAAAAAACAAAAAACAGCATATTATCGTTTGATGTAACCAGAAACGAAGACCTATATCAATTAAGATCAGAAGCCGAATCGGATACCACTGAGTTCTATTATCGCAACTTTAAAGACACTTTATGGTTGAAAGTAAAGTATGGAAATGATCAGATAGATACTTTGAAACTTAAAGTTCCGGTTATTCGAGTGAGGAATAAAGCGAGTATGAAATTAAGCGGCAATATATTTAGAAGCGCTATTAATTACTTTGAAAAGCCAACCGTGAAACTGAATCATTGGATAGACAGCACTAAAACCAAATTAGAAAGAATGAGCTTGATGAGTAAAACTGACACCATGATAGGTAAAACTAAACTCAGCATTAGTTGGTTTGGATGCGATCAGTTTGTGATCAATAATGTACTTAAACCCAAAGTCAATTACTTCTTAAAAATAGATACGGGTGCTTTTAAAGGTTATAATGGTTTTAATAATGACAGTATCAAAGTTCCATTCACATTACTTAAAAAGTCAGATCTGGGAAGTTTGGTTTTAAAAATAACCTTTAATAGTAAGCACGCATATGTGGTTCAATTATTGAATAACGCAAATAATGTGATCAAAGAAGATCATGCTTCGTTCAGTCTTTCGGCAAGCAACACTGCAACTATTACATTCAGAGATGTTGCAGAGGGCACATATCGTGTGCGAATTATCTATGATATTAATGAAGATCGCGCGTGGAATACCGGAAATTATTTGAAAAGAGTTTATCCCGAAAAGACCTACATTTTTGAAAAATCAATTAAAATACTCCCGGATTGGGAAGTTGAGCAAGAATTTTCTTTAAAAGAATAATTCTTTATTAAGGCTATAAATTGATGAAATATGCGCGGTTTTTTTCTTCAACATCATACAAAAAAATAATACTCCATCCTCTGCATCACCTATGTTTACTATACACACAGCGCATGCAAGAAAATAATTTTTTGTTTTATTTTTTTATTCGAGTACATTTTAAGCTTGCGCTAAATATTAGCTATTAACAATTTCAACAATTTGTTGTTGAAAAGATAAGTGCTTAATTAGTAGATAACAATAAATAATTTATTTACTTCGTATCAATAAATCTCAAAAACAAGAAACCATGGCTAAAAAAGCAACAAAGAAAAAAGCTGCTCCTAAGAAGAAAGCAGCTAAGAAAGCTTCTAAAAAAGGAGCAAAAAAAGCTAAGCGTCCTGCGAAAAAAGCAGCGAAACGTAAGCGCTAAGAAAATAATAAAAACCCCGGCTCTGCCGGGGTTTTTTGTTTTACGGGGATCTCTTACTGTCTTTTTGCAGTTGAACATCATTTAAAAGCCCAGATTCCATTTAATCGAAATCCCATCTAACTTTTCTATATCTACTTAAATCCCTATATTTACTTCCATAATACAAAAAACGATATGAAAAAATCCTTAATTATAGTTGCAAGTGCTGCGGGTCTATTATTCAATAGCTCATGTGGCGATAAAAAAA
>JAGPDW010000099.1:0-11276 GCA_018057345.1 Bacteroidia bacterium
AGTCTTTTGCAACGGCAATAGCTGCCATTATCTCATCATTGGCCCATTCGCTGGTCCCCCAGTATAAAATTTTTCCTTGCTGGATCAACGTATTCATGGCGAGTACCGTTTCTTCTATTGGTGTGTTCTTATCGGGACGGTGACAAAAGAACATGTCCAAATAATCTAATTGTAAACGTTTTAAAGCTGCATGGCAACCTTCCATAATGTGTTTGCGAGAAAGTCCTCTTTGATTTGGTTTATCTTCTTCAAAACCAAAAAATACCTTGCTTGAAATTGTATATGAACTGCGACTCCAGGTTTTATTTTTTAAAATATGGCCCATCACTTTTTCCGATTGACCACGTGCGTATATCTCTGCATTATCAAAAAAGTTCACACCTGCATCATAGGCAATCGACATTAATTCGTCGGCCGTTTTATCTCCAATTTGTTTTCCAAATGTTACCCAACTTCCAAACGAAAGCAAACTTACTTGTAATCCTGAATTTCCTAATCTCCTGTATTCCATAAATTCTTTTTAGTGACGCTAATTTACAAAAAAAGGGGCCAAAAGCCCCTTTTAAATTTGTTTGCAATTATTTCTGTATGATGAGTTTACGCACTTTGGATCGACCATCGCTTAAGGTGATCTGTAAAATGTACACCGAATTTTGTAATTCACTAAGGTCTAATTTGAAATTATTCGAATTCACAGCGTTATTAGTCAACACTTCTTTTCCTGCAACATCCATTACTTTTAATGAACTAATTTCCGCAGCACAATCAATTTGTACTAAACCGGCGTTAGGGTTAGGACTCAAACTTAGTTTTACATCATTTTCAAATTCTTCAATTCCCGAACACCAGGCTACATTTTGAACAATACTTGCTGTTGATGCACAGCTTCCGTTATAACCCGTAACAATAAACACTGTACTCAAAACAGGCATAACAACTATTACGGAACCTGTTCCTCCTGAATTCCACGAATAAGTTGTAGCCCCACTTGCCGATATTGCTACAGTAACTCCGGCGCATATTAATGTCGAAGAAGTATTAATTGAAAGTACAGGTGGATTATCTACTGTAACTGTAACAGCAGTTCTTAAAGGACTTGTTGTACAGGTTGCCGCACTTGCATAGTATGTGTAAACACCTACGCTTAAAGTTGGAGTGATAAAGGCTGATCCACTTCCAATTGCGGTTGTTGAACTTTGGCTAGAGTACCAACTAATACTTCCGGTTCCTGAAACTGATAAGGTGCTGCTGTTTTGTGTGCAAATTCCCAAAGAATTTGCAGGGGTAACATCAATTGGAGTTGGCGGAGCGGTACAACCATTTATTTTATGAAAAAAACCATCAAAATTCCCAATTGGACTTGTGGTGAATGAGCCAGGTCCAATATCAAATTGCATTGGATTGCTACCAAAATAGCCTGCAGAATATACATTAGAATTTGCATCGCACGAAATACTTAGAGCAACATCTGTGCTGGTTCCTCCGTACTCTGTTGCCCAAATAAAATTACTTGCGCTATCAAGTTTAACTATAAATGGGTTTGTAGATGTGGAAGTTAAAAAATTTGTTGTTGGGTTAGGATCAAAATCAACAGTTCCTGAAAAATAACCACCAATAAATATATTATTGTATGGATCTTTAGTTAATTCCAAAGCAACTTCGGTTCCGGTTCCACTAAAGCGTTTTACGTAAACAAAATTTCCGGCACTAGAATATTTAAGTAAATAGGCGTCGTAACTTCCTAAACCGGTAAGCGTGGTTGTTCCTGGTCCCGATTGAAAATCTACGGTGTTAGAAAAGAAACCTACGGCAAGTAAATTATTATTGGCATCAACCTCTAGATCGAATATGCCTTTAGGTCCAAAATTTCCATTTATTGTTGCAGCCCAGGCAAAATTACCATTCGCATCAAGTTTCTCTATAAAACCATCCATTTGTGAGGGTCCACCCGGTGCAATAGAAGATGTTCCTGCGCCCGGATCAAGATCTACGTTACCTAAATAATCTCCTGCAACAAACACATTTCCGTTTGAATCAGTGATAACTGCCCTAGGACCAACTTGTCCACCCGCAATGCCATCCATTTTTTTACCGTAAATAAAATTCCCGGCGTTATCTAATTTTAGTAAAAGGGTTCCTGCGCTTGAAAAATTTAAAATGCTTATGCCAGGACCCGGATCAACATCCACATTCCCAACAACTCTTCCAATCGCAAAAACATTACCGAGTTGGTCAACACATATATCTTGTCCGTAATCAGAACTTGCTGTACTCAATACTTTGGCCCAAACCAAATTTCCATTTGCATCCATTTTTACTACATAAAAATCATCGCCATTAGCAGTAAAATTTAAAACACCGGCACCGGGATCAAAATCCACTGTATTTCCAAATCTTCCTGTAAAATAGCTGTTTCCTGCGGCGTCTGTAAATAGCTCAGAAGCCTGGTCATTTTGTGATGCTCCACCTATTTGTTTTGCCCATACTAAATTACCATTACCATCAAGCTTTGTGATAAAAATATCATTTGTTGATGCAAATGATGACATGGTAAAGGTGCCTGGCCCTGGATCAAAATCTACTATTCCAGTAAATACACCCACTGTAATTACGTTTCCATTGTTATCAGATTTAGTGGAATAACAAATAGTAGTTGTAGCAGCTCTGCCAACTTGTTTAGCCCAAAGAAACGAAGGGTTTTGAGCGATAAGATTAAAAGCAAAAAGAAGACTTACTAGGTATCCAATTTTTCTCATGTTATTTAAAAATTACTTTATTAAAGATAATAATTTTAAAGAGAAAACTGTGTTTTAACAGTATAAAGGTTATATCACTCAAAAAAAAAGGAACCATTTGGTTCCTTTTATATAGAGTTTGTCAGATCAATCTTCATCTTCTAAGCTATCCACCTGTTCAAATTCAAACGAGTGACCAACTAATTTTTCAAGAACTTTGCCTTGCTCGAACATATCTGAATCATCTGTTTCGTAGGTCCAAACGATCTTTAAATTATCTTTATTACTGCATACTGCAAATACTTTTTTCAATATTCTTAGCATCATAGAAGTACTGGTGGTATTGATATAAACAAAATTGATCCTTAAATTGATGTTCTCCGGATCAAGCTTTTCATATTTATCCAACCATTCCATGGTGGCACGATAAAATTCTGTCGCATCTTCAGGAATAGAGATTCCATTAATGGACATAAATCCATTAAGTTTTAAACTGATCTCGGGTGTGCGTTTGGTTCCTTTAATGAAGATGTTTTCCATAGATATATTACTAATCTAAATATAACAACTTTTTTTAGATTCTAAGTTCAAAATTATACATCGTTCTCCTCTTATTAAAATGATTTAGATAAAATCCAATTTTAACCCTACAAGTTATTTTAAAAACCTGCCGAATAGACCTTAATTACTTTACCAAAATTCGGTGTTCCAACATATCATTTATGGCGTATTTTACACCCTCTCGTCCTAGTCCGCTCTCCTTTATTCCGCCGTAAGGCATCTGGTCGAAACGCAGTGTTGGCGCGTTGTTGTGGATGATTCCACCAACTTCTATTTTCTCAAAGCTTGTAGTTAATTCAGCTACAGAATCGGTAAATATACCACACTGTAAACCAAACTTGGCCGCATTTATTTTTTTGATAGCATTTTCGATGGATCCGGAGTAACTCTCTAAACAAATTACCGGACCAAAAACTTCCTCGGAGTTCACTTTCATTTTTTCGGTAGTGCCGGTTAGGATGGTTGGTTCAACAAATTTGCCTGTTCTAGTTCCTCCGCACAAAAGAGTAGCCCCTAAAGCCAATGCTTCTTGGATCCATTTTTCTACTCTTACGGCGTTTGTTTCATCTATCATGTCGCTGATCTCGGTGTCTTGCTTTAATGGATTTCCAATTTCCATATCCTTCGCTTTTTCTACCATGGAGGCTTTAAATTTTTCAAAAACACTTTCGTGAACATAAAAACGTTGTGCATGAATGCAAATTTGTCCGCTATAAGCAAAAGCACCCACCATACATTTTTGTATCGCATCTTCTACATTTGCGGAGGGTGTAATAATAACTCCGGCATTTCCTCCCAATTCTAAAACTATTTTCTTTTTACCGCATTGCTTTTTCATTTCCCATCCAACTTCGGGCGATCCGGTAAAACTTAATAAATTAACTTGCTCATCTGTTACCAATAAATTACCTGTTTTGCGATTCATTGGTAAAATAGATAATCCGCCTTTAGGTAATTTTGTTTCGTTAATGATCTTTGCAAGTTCTAAGGTAGAAAGCGGAGTTGAAGAAGCGGGTTTTAAAATAATAGGACAACCAGCTGCAATAGCCGGAGCAATTTTGTGCACTGCTAAATTCAAAGGAAAATTAAATGACGAAATTCCGGCCACCAATCCAATTGGAAAATATTTTATAATACCCTCTTTATTTTTTCCGCTAGCGGTCCAATCCAAACTCACGTATTCCTTTGGCAAACGTTTGCATTCTTCGGCAGCAATTAAAAAAGTTTGTGCCGCACGATCAACTTCGTCCAAAGCATACTTAATTGGCTTAGCCGATTCAATGCATAATACCTCGGCCAAATACTGACGCTTGGTTTTAATTCGTGAATAAATGTCAAAAAGGATCTCGTATTTCTCAAGCGAACTCAATTGTTTCATAGCCTCCTTGGCTTCTAGGCCTTTTTTTATGGCAAAATCAAGTACTTTTTCATCGGCCAAATAGGTTGTGGCATAGTCTTTGTTCTCATACTTATCAGACACTATTAAAATGTCTTTTGTAGTAATGAACTCGCCGGCCAAATACAGAGGATAGGTAGCATTCATACCTCTAAAGTAATTAAAAATATGCTGTTTACATTAAATGCAATATCAACTCGTTAATAACAAGGCAAATAATATCTTTACATGGTTTTGGGACGCATTTTAGCCATAGATTACGGTAGCAAACGGGTAGGTTTAGCTGTTACTGATCCGCTGAGGATCATTGCAAGTTCTTTGGAGGCCGTGCATAGTAAAGATGTTATTGATTTTTTAAAAGCGT
Organism: Bacteroidia bacterium; assembly: GCA_018057345.1. Classification (GTDB taxonomy): domain Bacteria; phylum Bacteroidota; class Bacteroidia; order B-17B0; family Aurantibacillaceae; genus Aurantibacillus. Next base: position 5,057 of record JAGPDW010000099.1, read on the forward strand.
ATCTAAATAAGGAAAAAGTAGATATAATAGTTGTAGGCGAACCTAAAACCTTGATGAACGTAAAAAGTGATAGTGCGCGTTTTATAGATCCCTTTGTTGTGCATTTGCAACGAACTTTTCCGGATGTAAAAGTGGAGAGGTATGATGAGCGATTTACCAGCAGTATTGCGCAACAAACTATGTTGCTTGGAGGAATGAAGAAAAAAGATAGAAAAGTAAAATCGAATGTAGACAAAATAAGCGCCACCATAATCTTACAGGATTATATGGAGTTTATAAAATATAAAAGTGAATAAAACGTTAATAGTAACCAGAATTAAAAAAAAGTATATATGACAAAAGATAGCGAAGATAGGATCCGTAAAGCATTTGCACAAAAGGACCTAGAAGAAATAAAAGCGCGCGATAGCTGGCACTTATTTAAGATCATGAGTGAGTTTGTTGAAGGATTTGAAAAATTAAGTCGCATTGGTCCTTGCGTTTCCATTTTTGGAAGTGCGCGTACTAAGCCCGATAATAAATATTATATTTTAGCAGAAGAAATCGCCTTTAAATTAACCCAAGAAGGCTACGGCGTTATTACAGGTGGTGGGCCCGGAATTATGGAAGCTGCAAATAAAGGCGCTCGTAGAGGAAAAGGAAAAAGCGTTGGATTAAATATTGTTTTGCCTTTTGAGCAACATCCAAACGAATTCATTGATCACGATAAGAGCATTTACTTTGATTATTTTTATGTGCGCAAGACAATGTTCTTAAAATATTCGCAAGGATTTATTGGAATGCCTGGAGGATTTGGAACCATGGACGAATTGTTTGAAGCCTTAACTTTAGTTCAAACAAGTAAGATCGCGCAATTTCCTATTGTACTTGTTGGAAAGGGATATTGGCAAGGAATGGTAGATTGGATCAAGAAGGATATGTTGGAGAGTGAGAATTATATTCACTTAGAAGACCTTGATCTTTTTAAAATTGTAGATACAGCGGATGAGGCTGTTAAACATATTGTGGATTTCTACAGCAAATATTTACTCAAACCAAATTTCTAAGCAAAAAGCAATGGCGAATATTTTATTGCGATTCTTATTGATACCATTGATCTACGTGATATCGTATTTGCCTATGTGGGTACTTCATATAAAAAGTTTTGGACTTTATGTATTGGTATATTATCTTTTTGGGTATAGAAAGAAGGTAGTATTGCAAAATCTTCGTAATTCATTTCCGGATAAAAATGAAAAAGAGATCCAAAAGATATGTAAAGGGTTTTATAAGAATTTTTGTGATGTAATTTTCGAAACTGTAAAGGCCTTTACTATTTCTAAGGAAGAATTAACTAAGCGTATTTACTATACCGAGAGTGGAAAAAAGATTCTTACTGATTACTCTGATAAAAAGCAGAGTATTGTAATTGTAATTGGGCATTGTTCTAATTGGGAGTGGGTACCACTTTCGTACCAACCTAATTTTGAACAAATTTTACTTGGTGTGTATCATCCTTTGAGCAATAAACCTTTTGATGCGTTAATGCTAAAAATGCGAAGTAAGTTTGGTGCTAAAATCATTTCGATGAAGGATTTTTATCCTTTTTTAATTCGCAATAAAAACATGAATTATTCATTGGGGTTAAATGCGGATCAAAGTCCACCACCGGAAAGCGCCTACTGGACAAAATTTTTAAATCAAGATACAGCAGTATATAATGGCCCTGCAAAGATTGCAAAGAAATTTAATTACCCTATGGTTTACGGGCGAACAGTTAGGGTTAAACGGGGGATTTACGAGATCGATATCATAAAAGTATGCGAAGAGCCAAAATTATACACTGAAGAAGAAATAACCGAAATGCATTTGAAATGTTTGGAGGAAAATATCTTAGCGCAACCTTCGAATTGGTTATGGAGCCACCGCCGCTGGAAGCATAAAAGGCCTACTTAGTTTTAAATTTAGAATTCTTTTTATTTGGGCGCCTTATCGCGCTTTCTCTCCAAGTGGGATTGGAGTTTATCCTGAGCTTGTCGAAGGGTTCAATCGCGGGCTTTATGCTATAAGTTCTAGTTAAAAATGCGGATTCATTTACATTTCAAGTTTTTTCAAGCACTATTTACCGCAACCAGTTAAAACTACTTCCCTTACAATTAAAACCCAAGGCAGGCGCGGGAACTTTTACCATATTTAAACAGGTAAAAATTGTTTTTAAGGTCTTTGATTTGGTTTTGATCTTAGTAAAGTCAATATCCAAACTCACATAATAATTTCTAATGCGCTGGCTGCTGTAAGTGGATTCTACAAATGGTGAAGTAGGTGACCTGTAGGTCACAAAATCTTCGCGCGCTCTTAGCATTCCGTTGGCGCCATAGCCAAACGATATAGCTAGCCATTTTGGTAATTTATGATCACCTTTTATAAATGCAAACGGACTAAAACTGATCCAGTATGTTTGTGCATTATAATCTTTCAATATTTTTTCTTGTAGATTTTTTCCAAGCAAGGATGGATTATAAATTGCCAACTCACTTTCTTTATATGAATATTTTATAAATACCCGCTGTTCGTTCCACAAAGCTTCTTGAGAAATTGATAAACCTGTACCCGCCGCATTTGCTAACATATCACCACTCGAAAAACCCCAACCATCGCTGTAGCCATCCATGAGTTCAACACCGGTCATGTAAGCAAAACCAATAGTGCCTCCGTAGATCAGTTTTTGTTTTTTTGAAAATCCTGCCCAATCAAAAACATCCATCATTAAACGACCAAGATTGTAAGTTGTCCAAACGTGCCCGGCTTTGTCCATTTGCAACCATTCGGCATTATCATTGAACATATGAAATTTACCGGTATTGTATTCAGAGTACCAAGCTTTATTCAAATAAAAAAGTGAACCGGTGGTTAAAACAGATGAACCGGTTATGAGAGAAATGCGTTTGTATTTTTTTGCAGGTACCGAATCAACTTGTGCGGTTGAAACAAACGAAAAGATGCAGATGATAAATATGTGTAAAACCTTTTTCAATAGCCTTACACAAATATAGTTCATTTATTGGTCGGTTATGTCAATCAGATCTTGGATGTCGGCAAGATTTAACTTACTCTGCTTAATACTCTTTTTGATCGGAATTTCCATATTGCCTGGGCCTGAATTAACATCACCCGTACTATTTACATTATTGATATCAAATGCATCATACATGTTTTTATCGTTAAAGTAACTCTTAGTTTTTCCAAAACGCCATACCAATCCAAAATTCAAAAATCCGGTTGGACTTAAACTTCTTTCGTAGAAGTAAACTTTGTAAGGAACGTTTGGTCTTTTTTTACTTGTTTCAGTTGAGTAGAAAGTGATATTGCTTCTTGTGCTTGAGCCTGCGTCAATATATCCCGAGAAATTTTTTCCAATTGCAAAATCTAAGCGGATACCTCCCAAGATCTCATAGTGCGTAAAATTAAACGCTTTTACTTCAGGTCTAAAATAGTAGAGCGAATCGTTGTTTAAGAAGCTATACATCCCGCCTTGCGGTTTACTAAAGATACTGAAACGAATTTTATCATTGATAGGAATATTTAAACTGATGTTCTTAGGAATTTGAATACTAAAGTTCACGCCATCCAGTTTCCCCCATCTAAATCCTAAATAAGGCAAATAGTATCTATTGCCCCACATAAATGATTTTGTGATACCCAAGCGCATATTGAATTTAGCTGAAAAATTATGGCTATAAATAAACGAGTTGGCCATACGAAAATATCCATTAGGCGTTGAAGTGGTAATATCGGTTGTAGTAAAAGGTTGAATATCGATGAACCAAACTCCTTTTTTACCACTGTTTTGGATAACACGAAATCCTAAACCGTATTTAAGTAGTGTATGAACTTTATTAATGCTATCAAATTGCGGTTGAATAGAAAGAAAATTTCCGGTAAGTAAATAATGTGTGTTTGAATAAACGGTACTGTCTTGATTATAATAGGTGCGCGTATATAGTGGGGTATAAAAACCAACATTGAATTGTTTTAATCCAAACGAACCTAAGCGCGCATCAATAACGCTATCATTGCTTGGCTTGGTTGCTTTTTGTTTTGGAAATTTTTGATTTGCTTTTGAATAAGAATCTAAAAAAATAGTGGTCTTAAAATAATGCTTAGCTTTTTTTAAATTCAAACTATCAAACGCCGCCTGTGCTTTTATTTCTACCTGAAATAAAAGAAAAGTGCCAATAAAAATTAGCACTACTTTAATATTTGCCTGCATGTGGGGCACCTGTTCTACTTTTCTTTCGCGGCTTTTAATACTTCCAGTTTAAATTCTTCTTCAACTACTTTTAGCTTTGCTAATTTTTTTGCACCGATAACGAGCTTTAATTTATCGTTATAGGTTTTTGTGAGTTCGGCATCAGCGGCAGCACTTTTATTCTCTAAGTTAATTATATCCTCGGCTTCTTTGTCGCTAACTGTTGGAGAAATATTTTTTAAACTTTGTCTCAAATTCTTTTTAATCGCTTTGCGTTTATCATGAAGTTCATTGTAAATAGGCCAAAACTTTTCACTTTCAGCCGAACTAAACTCCAAATGCTTAGCAATAAAAGTAGATCTTAACTCGTCGATCTTATCGCGCTGAGCTAAACCTTTGTTTGGTGTAAGCCAAAGTAAAATGGTTAAAAGTATAATTATGTTCTTAATAGCTTTCATTAGTCAATAAAATCTAAAAGCGCCTGATCGGTTGAATCAGTGGTTTTTAAACTATCAGTACTTTCTTTTTTATTTAAATTCTTTTCTAATTTATCAAGATCAACTGCGGCATCTAAAATTTCTTCTGTATCAAAATTATCCAGTTTGTATTTGATCACCTCGCGTTTTTCTAAACAAGCTAAGGTTGTGCAATCATCAATGATCATTTGTTCTTTAACGAACGAATCATAGATCCATAATCCTATTGTAATAGTAAGTACGGCGGCTGCAGCAAACCATAATGGCTTACGATTCATTGAAATGATCTTCGCGCCACCTTCGTTGGTATTTTTGTTTAAAGTAGTTTGTTTACTTGTTTCAAAATAATTTTCGCTGGTAGCAAACGGATTTACCTTTTCAATTGCATTTAATTTAGGGTAAGCGCTTAATTCATTAATTCCTTCAACGTTTAAAATGATATGCAATTTATTCTGCGCAAAATAGTCTGCCGGAACATTAAATGAATTTTGTTTTGAAGCGCTTGCTAAAATTGGCGTATCCAATAATTCCAATTTGGAAGCGCTTGCATTAAAATAATTGTTAGGCACAACAAATCCATGCTCTTTATTCAAAGCAGATAAAAGAGGATATGCCTCATGCTCTTGAGTCCACTCAATTTTATTAAGTATGCCCGCCTTAGAGTTTTTAAAGTAATCCTCAGGTAGGTCAAATGAGTTTGGTATGTTGTTATTATTGTCCACGTTTTAGGTTTGACTACACCGTTTTAAAAAGGTTTAATCTTTGGTTAGAAATTCCTCTACTTTCTTTGCTGCCAGATGATAGCTGGCTTTTAAGGCACCAACGGATGTTTCTAGTATTTGGCTCATCTGTTCATAAGGCGTTTCGTCGTAATAACGCATGTTAAATACGATCCTTTGCTTTTCAGGAAGGGTTAAAATAGCTTGTTGTAGCTTTAATTGTATCTCATCTCCTTTAAAGTAATGATCGCTTTCCAATGATTTAGATAGCTGATATTCAATAGGATGTAATGATGTAGTGTTTCTTTTGTTTTTTTGATTCAAAAAGGTAATAGCCTCGTTGGTTGCAATTCTATACATCCAGGTAAAAAGGGCGCTTTCCTCTTTAAAATTAGCCAAGCCTTTCCATATTTTGATGTAGGTGTTTTGCAATACATCGTCGCTGTCATCATGGTCGATCACGATCTTACGAATATGCCAATACAGCTTTTGCTGGTATTTGTCAATTAACAGTTCCAACGACTTATTACGAGTGCTTTCATCCTTGTAAAGGCTTATGATATCAATATCTGCGGCTGCTGGCAAAAGGCAATATTTAACTATATTTGACCCCTAAAAGTAATAAAGGTTTAACGCAACATGAAATTTAATATAGGAAAACTCGGCAACATTCGTTTGGTTGAGAATTTCCACATCTTTTTTTGGTTGATCAAGGATATTAGTTGGGCTTTAGAGCTTAAAGCTCTAGGTGTTTCTATGGTTATACCTACCGTTGGGGTAACTTTTTTAATGATGTA
>JAGPDW010000261.1:0-3238 GCA_018057345.1 Bacteroidia bacterium
GTACCACGCAGGTTCGGGCAATGTAAAACTTGCTTTAAAAACATTTAATCCCGCTAGCGGTGATATGAATTTGATCTATAATCTTTGGAAGGCCGAGACCCGTCATTTCAAATCGGCCTCTCAAAACTACTCTCAATTAGTTTTAGCTGCGCATTTAGAAATGAATGAGCGCATGAAAAAACAGATCACTTACCTGTCAAACAGCCCCTCTACCATTTCTATTGGCTCAGTCCAAGGCTATACCCCAAATAAGTAGTTTTTTCATAAGTCACTGATTTATAGAGTAGAAATTACGACTACTTAAACTCCTCAGTTTTTCATTCACTAAGCCAAATAACCCATTGCATAAATTTATGCTAAGTAACTAAAAAACATTTAAATTTTTGTTTAAATTAGCTCATCACAAACTACCTAATGCACAACTCAAAAAATATGCAAATGCCTTTCAAGCTGATCTTCAGTGTTTGCTTCTTGTTATGTTTTTCGGTAGCGCATGCTGGAGAAAATCCTACCACAAAAAAAGTTAGTTCCGGCGACACATTAAAGACCCCATCATTGGGCGCCCCGCTAAATAAGGATGAGGCAATAAAATGTACAAGAGCAGAATTGCTAAGTAAAGAGTTTTCGGTAATTGGCGATAAAAACTATCCTGAATTGCTTCGTATCACATTCCAAGATCTTGAAAGAGGTAGTCGTGAGATCATTTTTCAAAAAAAGATCGTAGAGAACGACGAAGTAAAATTCTCTTTCCCTCACGCCCTTGTTAAAGAAACCGCCATGGCAGTTCTGATTATTATGAAAGGTGAAGGAATGTTCTACAAAAAGATCGATATCGTAGATTAAGCATCAATTTACATTTATTTTCCTGCCACAGTCCCGATAATCATCGGGATCACAAATTTACACAGATTAGAAACCCAATTTTTTTTCAAATAATCTGTGAAAAAAATCTGCGTAAATCTGCGCAATCTGTGGCATAAAAAAGATTTGTTTGCCTTAGGACTCTCCTTTGATCAGTCAAAAATATAAATAATAAAAAAGTCCCGACGATTGCGTCGGGACTTTTTGTTTTAAAGATCTTCAGATCAAAATTAATTCACCACTAATTTCCCTCTACTAGCAACAGTATGTTTGTTTGATACAGTAAATGAATATAAACCTTTGCTGTAATTCTCAAGGTTCAATTCTGCTTTTCCACCATTCATAATAGTTGTGGCAACTTCACGTCCCATTGCATCGAATAGTTTAACAATACAATTATCATCAAATGTAAGATCACTCACTTCAATAGTTACGTTACCTGAAGTTGGATTTGGATATACTTTATTTTCAAGTGTACCTAAAACTAGTTCATTAACACCTGCAGTTAAGCCTATCGAGCTTAATGGCATGCGAACAATACGTGCACCTGCCGAAGTATTTACCCCCGCAATAATATAAGTACCACTTACCGTAACGCGCTTCATTAAATTCTCAAAATTACCAAAGTTCAAACCTACATTGTAACGTGTCCAGCTATTACCACCATTTGTTGTGTAAACAAAACCTGAATCGGTTGCAGCAAATATGGTATTTGTATTATATACATAAAAATCATTGATGCCATAAAAACCATTATCATCACCAATGTTATATACGCTTGCCCAATTAGTTCCGCTATTGGTTGATCTTACAATTCTTCCACCAATTGTACCACAGTACATTGTATTTCCTGAACTAGCAAGACAGTTATTATATTTATGACAATTTTGTGTTGGTGCACCTGTTGAACTTGTTGTCCAAGTCATGCCCGCATCTGTCGATTTAATGATATTGGAAGCAGTTGTTCCTGCAAATAAAGTTCCGCCAAGGTTACGAATACAAGTTACGATCATCGTGTTTGTTGGAGCAGATTTTAATGTCCATGTTCCACCAACAAAATGAAATATTTTGAAACTTGTTGGACTATTAGGACTAGCCGAAGCTATAACGGTTCCGTTCAAAGATGTCATGGATTTAATAGTTAACGACGACGACATGGTGCTTGGTTGCATGCTCCAATTATTACCGGTTGTGGAAACATAAACCGAATTGCTTTTAAAAGCGTAAAGCGAACCTGAATTGAGAGTACCAAATATCAAACCGGCACTAGGAACTCCTGTGTTACTATTAGCCCACGTTGCACCATTGTCGGGTGTAGAATATAAACCACTTGTTCCGCTTAGCAACCCATCGCTGGAAAATGCACTTCCAAAGGCAGCGGTAACATCATTAGATGTGTTATTGCCGGTGTAAACCCATTGGCCAAAACCTGCAAAACAACTTAAGGTAAATACAGAAAGTAAAAGTTTTTTCATCTTTTCAAATTTAAAATTAGTAAAACAAATATAGTTCAAAAAGGGTAAGAACCAATCCTAAAAATATGTTTTTTTAGGATTGCTCTTTTACTATAATAGGTCGTTGGCTAAATTCGCTAATTCACTACGCTCGCCCTTTTCAAGGGTAATATGGGCGTAAAGAGGCTGTCCTTTTACCTTGTCAATAAGGTAACTTAGGCCATTACTTTGTGTATCTAAGTAAGGAGTATCTATTTGGTAAATATCACCTGTAAAGATAATTTTTGTGTTTTCGCCCGCGCGGGTAATAATGGTTTTTACCTCGTGTGGTGTTAAATTTTGGGCCTCATCCACAATGAAAAAAACATTACTTAAGCTTCTTCCGCGAATGTAAGCAAGCGGACAAACAACTAATTTTTGGTTCTCCACCATTTCATTTAATTGTTTATGCTCTTTATCTTTTTCGCCGAACTGGCTGCGAATGAATTTTAAATTATCCCACAACGGTTCCATGTAAGGGTTTAATTTGCTATTCACGTCACCGGGCAAGTAACCAATATCTTTATTGCTCAAAGGAACAATTGGTCGCGCTAAATATATTTGATGATAATTTCTTCTTTGTTCTAAAGCACCTGCCAATGATAATAATGTTTTACCGGTTCCTGCTACACCTTGAATGGTTACCAATTTAAGATCCGGATTCATGATAGCATCTAAAGCAAATGCTTGCTCGGCATTTTTTGGGATCACACCAAAAGCAGCGGATTTTACAACACGATTGATGGTATTCTCATCCTTATTGTAACGTGCCAACACGCTTTGATTTCCATTCCTTAAAATATAATAATGATTCGGAATTATCTGATCTTTTTTCAAAACATCGTCCGCCTTGCAAAAACCATTATTGTAAATGCTAGTGATAG
>JAGPDW010000100.1:0-11264 GCA_018057345.1 Bacteroidia bacterium
GTTTAAAATTTAGCGGAGGTTTACGAATGGAGTTAAACGAATTAAATAATCGCTACGATGTTTCGCCACGAATTACCTTAAGTTATAATTTAAATAGCAAATCATTTATTTCCACCAATTGGGGTTTGTTCACGCAATCTGCTGGTGCCTATCAAGCCATTCAAAATCCACAAATCATCTCTAATCAATGCTATCATTATATTCTTTCGTACAAATATAATTTCAAGCCGGGTTTTTTTATGAGGATGGAAACCTATTACAAGGATTATAAAAATTTGGTGATCTTCGATTCAACATTTGCATTCTCTAATAACGGAAAAGGAAATTCGAAAGGTTTTGAATTCACATTAATGAAAGAAAGCGGAAGATTAAATGGTTGGTTATCTTATGGTTTATCGCAATCCGAACGTCGTCGCAATTTACAAACCGAAGTTTATCCTTTCTTTTTTGATCAACGCCATACCGTTAACGCGCTTGTAAGTTACCGGTTGAAAGAAAAAAAGCGCAAATGGTTTGTACCTACCCGTTATGCACTCCAATTTAGATACAATACCGGCGCCCCATATACCCCGGTTGTTTCGGCCGATTCTACTGGAGGTAAACTTAAGCTCATTACAGGGAACATAAATTCGCTCAGAAACCCCGATTATAATAACTTAAATGTTAAAATTCAGTGGCATCGCACCCTTGGGAAGAGGCAAAAACACGGAATGATGTACTATATGGAGATCTGGAACCTCTATTCCAGCAAAAATGTGATTGGGAGATTGTACGAAATTGGCAAAAACGGGGTCATTTCCACCAAAAACAATTATACGGTAGCCTTCATTTTTAACATTGGGGTCAAGTTTAGCATAAATTCAAATTTTAACTAAAATATTTTTTACTTTTAAGATAGGGTACAGTCAAAGTTGCACGACTTATATGTAAACAGGCACATTACTAACCTTATAAAATAAATAAAGAAATGAAGAAATTAGTTTTATTATCAGCATTAGCTTTAAGCTTATCGGTATCTGCTCAAGAAAATCACACATGGCGCTGGGGCGTTCAATGGGGTCACCAAAGCAATAAATCGCAATGGAGTGGCGGCATGGATAATGCTCACGCGCGTTTTCATGAGAATAAAAATCCAGATGGTGCATTTGACTTAATGTTCCGTTACGATCATGATATGCATTGGATGGCAACTTTAGGTATGGGAATAAATACGTATGGTTTTAACTTCGGTATCGCTAATAATTACCAATTTTCAAATATGCAAAACCGTTGGAGTGGCGCAAACGCAACATTTACTGAGTTTGAAACACCGATCTTGATCCACTATAAATTTAACCTTAACTGTAAAAATAGCCGTTGGGTATTAGGTGGAGGTTTTGTTCCAACTATTACAAGTTCAAAAAATGTAAGTGATACTTACGTACAAAACAATGATGGTGTAAAAGTTGCTTCTACATTAAATCTGAATGCGGAAAATGGAAACGGTGGAAGCACTATGGTGCGTTTTGTAATCGCAAGAGAGCACGTATTTAAAAAAGGAAGCATGTTACACGCCTCATGGATATTTAACGTTGGTTTGAATGATAAAGCAAAAGCTACAGTTAACTATACACTAGATAACACATCATACAATCACGAATTCACTAATAAAGGAAATTTTGTTGGATTTCGTTTAGCGTATTTCTTTAAACCAATTACTCATAAACCATCTCAAAGCAAATACACAAAAGCTCAACCAACTACTACCTCAGTAAACTAATTTAAAACATATATCGCCTTATGAAGCGAAACAGCACAATAGCCCTGTTAGTAATTGTAAATTGTGTTGTTTCGCTTTTTACATTTGCACAAAATCCGATATACGGCGGAGAAAAAACAGTTACCATCAATGGCCTCACGTTTGATGCCATGGAACCTCAACTTTCAACCGACGGCAACGCTCTTTTTTTTAATAGTTTGAACGATGGGATCACAACCAGTTTACACTACGCTGCAAGAGTTAACGATACAACTTTTAATTATATTGGCGCAGTTCCTGTAGTTAATCAAACCGTAACTCCACGATTGGATGCCGTTGCTTCTATAGATACAGCAGATAATTTTTATTGGGTGTCTAATCGCGGTTGGCCAACCGTTACCGAAAATTTACATCGCATTCGTTTTTTAACTGCCGGTTACACAAACTTTGGCAGAGTTTACGGCGATTTTTACATTCCTTCACCGGGCTGGATCATAATGGATGCCGGCGTTAGTTATTATGGCGATAAGATGATCTATTGTAATGCACAGTTCAATTCGTGCACAAATAATATGCCTTGCAAAGCTGCTATGGGAATAGCTCAAAAAATAAACGATTCCACTTTTAATAAAATGGCAAATACCAGCGCTATTTTTGCAAATGTAAATGATACAGTTAATTATATTGTGTATGCGCCAAATTTAACTGAAGATGGATTAGAATTATTTTACAGCAGATTACTGCACAACGGAACTCAAACCGAAGTAATGGTCTCTACGCGCAGTAATACCAATAGCGCATTTGGAGCTCCTTCTCTTTTAGTTGGCGCCCCTTCTCTATTGCCCGAAGCTCCAACTGTTACAACTGATAAATCAAAAATGTATTATCATAAAAAAATTGGACCGCTCTTTAAACTATTTGTTCAGTATAGACAAACAAGTACCGTTGTTAAGCAAAACACTTTAATAAATCCTGTTTTCGCCTATCCAAATCCTGCTAATGACATAATTCATTTCAATTCAAACATTAACGCAATTGTGTATGATGTTACCGGAAAAATAAAATATAGCGGAACAACAAACGAAATAAACGTATGTGAATGGGATAACGGTATTTATTTTGTGAAGAACGGAACATATTCATTTAAATTCATTGTTTCGCATTAATACATAGGGTAATTCTGTTTTTAACCGACTTATACCAAACACATACATGAAACAGATAATTTTTACACTAAGCATACTCCTTTTTTCTTTTTGCCTCAAAGCGCAGGTAACTCCAATTAATAACCGAATTGTAATGGACATTAGTACTTTCCCACAAAATGGTTCGTACAATTACGACTCGTGTTTTAAAGTTGGTGCAGATCTTGGAATGACACAAGTTGGGATCTTTCAAAATTGGACTTCCTTAGAAACTTCGCCCAATACGTATAGCATGACCTTAATGGATATAGCAAATTACTACTATCCATTGCATAATATGAAGATCGATCTTACCATTACTCCCATTCATACAAATAAATTGGAAGTTCCTTCGGATCTAACTTTAACTCCAATGAGCAGCACGGTGATGATCGCACGTTTTAATAAAATGTTAGATACACTTAAAGCACACATTCCCAATGTGCAATTAAGTTCATTGGTGATAGGATCTGAACACGATGTATATATTGGAAGTAACGCCACATTTTGGGCCGATTATACAACATTTTACAATGCAGTTTGTGCTCACGCTAAAATTTTGTGGCCGGGATTAAAAGTTGCTACCGAACTAACCTTTAACGGCATCACCACCTATTCCACTCAAGCGCAAACATTAAATACCAATAGCGATTATATTGGCGTTTCGCATTATCCGCTAAATAGCAATTTTACTGTTAAGTCCCCAACAACCATTGCCTCCGATTTTGCAACACTTGTGACATTGTATCCTTCCAAAAAATTATGCTTCTATCAATTTGGCTATCCATCTAGCGCTACTTGCAATAGTTCAACCACTTTACAAACGCAATTTATCACGCAAACATTTCAGGCATGGGATACTTACGCGGCAAATATTTACATGATCGATTTTACCTGGCTTCACGATTTGGACGCTGCACAAGTAACGTATTGGGGAAATTATTACAACCTTACAAATCCAGCTTTTTTAGAATTCTTAAGAACCTTAGGTTTTAGAGATTTTAATGGTGCAGGAACAGATAAACCTGCATTAAAAGAATTACGCTGCCAAGCAAAAGTTCACGGATTTAATAGTTTGCCATTGAGCTGTACATTCACCGGATTAAATTTTGACACAAAAGAAAATGCTATCAGTGTTTTTCCAAATCCTGCTTCTTCTTTTATCAATATCAATTCTGAAACACTAATTACAAACATTGAATTAATAAATGTATTGGGCAATGTGGTTGTAAAAGAATTTAATTCGGATGGAATAAAAACGATCGATGTTTCGAAGGTGAAAGCAGGAATCTATTTTTTGAAGATCGATAAAGCTACTATTAAAAAAATAATGATCCAATAAAGCTGAACTATGAAAATAAATAAGATCATACTCATTGGAATTTTTATGTTTAGTAAGATCATACTTGCACAAGAAACAATTACGATAGATGCAGGTACTGATAGCGGCGTGCTTAAAAATTATACCGGATTTTTGCATGGAGAAACTAACCTTAACACAAAACCAATTGCTCTTGACCTTGTTAAAAAACTGCGACCAAACTTTTGGAGAAATTCCGACTGGCATCAAACTCAAAAACTAGCTGACAGTCTATCGGTAAACACAACACTGGTAATAAGCGATTTTTACGCTAATTTTAAAGGGGGTTACGCAAACGCAAAACCTTGGCTTAATTGGACGGAATATGAAACTTTTGTAAATACATTAGTAACAAATTATATCAATGCAGGGCTTTCGCCAAATTACTGGGATATTTGGAATGAACCTAATGACGTTTTATACTGGTCAGGAACACTTACACAATTAGTAGAATGTTTTAAAAGAACAAAGCTAGTAGTAAATTCAATTAATCCAACAATTAAACTTATAGGGCCAAGTATTAATAGTTACGATGGCGCGGGAATTGAATATATATTGGATTCTTTAGCATCTCATGGCATAACACTTAATGGAGTTTCTTGGCACGAATTTGGGCTTCCCGATTCATTAACAAATCATACGAATAATTTTAAGAGTAGACTCTTATTAAATCCAAACTGGGGCGCTCCCGAAATTCACATAAATGAATATTCGCCGCAGCAAACAAACCAAATTCCTGCCTTTAGATTAGCTTGGCTTTATTATTTGGAACAGAATAATATTAATTGGGCAAACACTGCTTGTTGGAATAATTTTGACGGGACTACAAACTGGTCAAACTGTAATGTTGGACTTAATGGTTTATTTTGGCATGATGAACAAAGTCCTTTGCCTGTATACTGGATAACTCGTGCCTATGCTGAAATGCAAAATGGAAAAAGAATGTTCTGCACCCATTCTGATCCCAAAACATTAGCGCTTTCAAGTAAAACAAATTCGTTGCAAGAAATGAGAGTCTTGGTTGGGCGCTATTATTCTATTGATAATGGCACTTTTTTACCGGGAGATGTAGGAAAGGATAGCTCCAATGTATCTATAACTATCATCAATTATCCATATCTAACAAACGGAAGTGTTCCTATGGTAATTCAAAAAATTCCAAAAGGCAATTTAGTTTTTCAAAACTCTCCACTTAACTCGCCTCTTACTGTTTTTAACGGAACAACAAACGTAACAGGCGGGTCTATAAATATTACATTGCCGAATTTTCGCGACGGAGATGTTTATTATGCCTATTTGAATTCAACAAATATTATTGGCGTACAAGAAAAATATTTAGAAAATGGCTTTAGTGTTTTTCCAAATCCTGCTTCTTCTTTTATCAATATCAATTCTGAAACACTAATTACAAACATTGAATTAATAAATGTATTGGGCAATGTGGTTGTAAAAGAATTTAATTCGGATGGAATAAAAACGATCGATGTTTCGAAGGTGAAAGCGGGAGTTTATTTTTTGAAAGGCAATAATAAACTTTTTGAAAAAATAATTATACAATAGCGGCATTTCTCGATACGATTTTTGCAGGAGGCAGGCAAAAATCACTCGAAATGACAAGGGGGAATCGAGAACTAATTACAATACATTTCTCGATTCAAAAAAAATGAAAAGAGGCGCATTTTTTTTACTCGAAATGACTGCTCTTGTCAGTTCGAGTAGATTCCACGCGAAGCTTGGAATCGTATCGAGAACTAATCAAACAAACCACCCGGTTTTCTAAAAACCGATCTTCCCAAATGTTTATACGCCATTTCGGTGGCTTCACGTCCGCGAGGTGTGCGAACTAAATAGCCTTCTTGAACTAAAAAGGGCTCATATACTTCTTCAATTGTACCAGGTTCTTCGCCAACAGCTGTGCTTATAGTATTAATTCCAACCGGCCCGCCCTTAAATTTATCAATAATGCATGCTAAAATGCGATGATCCATTTCATCCAAACCATTTTTATCAACGTTCAATGCTTTTAAAGCAAAGGCTGCAATTTCAATATCAATAATGCCTGTTCCTTTTATTTGTGCAAAATCGCGCACTCTTCGCAATAATGCATTTGCAATACGTGGTGTTCCCCTACTCCTGCGGGCAATTTCAAAAGCCGCTTCTTCTTTAATTTCCACCGTTAAAATTTCGGCGCTGCGATTTACAATTCCTGTAAGTACTTTACTATCGTAATAATTCAAACGACTATTAATCCCAAAACGTGCACGTAAGGGTGAAGTTAGTAATCCGCTTCGGGTGGTTGCTCCAACTAATGTAAAGGGATTTAATTTTATTTGAACCGTTCGCGCATTTGGTCCACTATCGATCATAATATCGATCTTAAAATCTTCCATGGCCGAGTACAAATATTCTTCAACAACCGGACTCAATCTATGGATCTCGTCAATGAACAATACATCATTAGCTTCTAAATTGGTTAACAATCCTGCCAGATCACCGGGTTTATCCAAAACAGGACCGCTAGTTACCCTTAAATTAACGCCAAGATCGTTACTAATAATATGTGCCAAGGTAGTTTTTCCTAAACCCGGAGGTCCGTGCAATAAAACATGATCTAGCGATTCGCTTCTTTGCTTGGCTGCAGCAACAAACACACGTAAATTATCAACTACATTCTGCTGCCCTGCAAAATCGTCGAATTCCAAAGGTCTTAAGGCCCTTTCAATGTCTTTATCGGTAGAGCTTAGGTTCTCGCTTTCCGGGTCTAAATTCTCATTCATAACATCAAAGTTATAACAACTTCAACCAAGTCCTTGCTACAATTTATGGCAATTTTGCTAATTTTGATAAAATCATATGAACTACCCATCTTTTATAGCCATTTTAGCCCTCTTGGCTTTAGCATCTTGCGTTAAGGATGAGCCTTCTCCTCTTAGTAATCCTAACACATTTGGCCCTGCAAAAAAAATATATGTAGTGAACGAAGGAAATTTTGGATCTAACAATGCCGGCATAACTCTTTTTGATACCGAAACGGCAAGTGGCAGCGAAGATATTTATAAAGATAAGAATGGTGTTGGATTGGGAGATGTGGCCCAAAGCATGACCAAAATAAACGGGGATTATTACATCGTTGTAAATAATTCAAATAAGGTGGTTGTTTGCGATACCACACTTAAATTAAAACGAACAATTACCGGATTAACATCCCCGCGCTATATTATTGGCGTGAGTAGTTCAAAAGGATACGTGAGTGATATTTACGCTAACGGATTAAGCATTGTTGATCTTGCAACAGGAACAAAAACCGGTTCTATTACTTTGCCCGGCAGCACCGAACAAATGGTAATGCACGCTAACAAGGTATATGTTACCAATTCGGCTAAAGATAAACTGTACGTTATTAATACCACAAGCAATAATGTAAGCGATAGTATCGTTGTAGGAATAAATGCCAGCAGTTTGGTTTTAGATAAAAATAATAAATTATGGGTTTTAAGCAGCGGCACTTCAAGCGTACAAGGTAAATTAAGTTCAATTGACCTTACAAATAATACCGTTGCGTGGACTCAAAATTTTGCTTTAAATGAAAAAGCAGGCATGCTTTGCATTAATGGAACAAAAGACACGTTGTGGTATGCTAATAAAGATGGTATTTGTAGAATGCCAATTGTTGCGACAGCACTTCCCAATGCATTCATTACTTCTACAAGTAATATTTACGGCTTAGGTGTTCATCCCTCACGCTTTGAAGTGTATGTAGCCGATGCCGTTGATTATATTTCAAAGTCAAAGATATTTGCTTACAAAACATCTACCGGCGCTATTTATGGCAGCTTTAAAGCAGGATTTATTTCTAACGGATTTTATTTCCAGTAAATGCATCTCCATATAATTTCATTCGACATTCCTTTTCCTGCCAATTATGGTGGCGTAATTGATGTGTATTACAAATTAGTATGGTTGCACAAGCTTGGCGTAAAAATTCATTTGCATTGTTTTGAGTATGGTCGCGAACATTCGAAAGAACTTGAAAAAATTTGCGAAAAGGTATTCTACTACGATCGTAAAACACATTTGGCAAGTTTATTAAGCTTGATTCCCTATACCGTTCAATCGCGCATCTCTAAAAAATTACGAAAACGTTTGCTTAAAGATGACTCCCCTATTTTGTGCGAAGTATTGCATACATGTTATATTTTAAAAGATCCTGCATTTGAAAAACGATTGAAGATCTACCGCCACAGTAATATCGAGCATGAGTATTACCAAGGCTTAGCCAAAGTGGAAAAGAATTTCTTTAAACGTTTGTATCTTAAAACCGAAGCCTGGAAATTAAAACGTTTCGAAAAAATTGTGGCGCATGCCAATTTGATCTTGGCAGTAAATCAAAACGACGCGACCTATTACCGCGCGAAATTTCCTAAAGTAAAAACCGAATATTTACCAAGCTTTCATTCTAATACGGAAGTAAATATTAAAGCGGGTATGGGTAATTCTATTTTGTTTCATGGCAATTTAAGCGTGGCCGAAAATAGTGAGGCAGCAAAATGGCTTATACGTAACGTTTTTTCGAAAATTTCAACGCGCATTATTATTGCAGGATTACAACCCGACGAGGATCTTGAAAAAGAAATTGAAAAATTTGATCATATCGATCTTATTGCAAACCCAAGTGAAGCAAAAATGAGCGAGCTTATAAGTACGGCTCATATTCACGTTTTGCATACGGCTCAAGCAACCGGACTCAAACTCAAATTGCTTAATGTTTTATTTAGCGGGCGACATATTATTTGCAATCAACACATGATCGAGGGCAGCGGAGTACTTGTTAATAGCTCTATTAACATCGCCAATACCCCTGAAGAGATGCTTTTAAAGATCGAAGAACTACGCTTAATTTCCTTCTCAGATGACCTGACAATAGCGCGAAAGGAGATAACTCAACCATTTAATAATCAAACCAATGCGCAGAAATTATTTGATATTTTGCGCCCAAATTGAGTTCAATTAACCTGTCTTAAAACACTGATGCCCAGTAGGGTTATTAACCGTTTATCAGCATCAAATTGTTGATATGGTTTAACACGATTTTTGTTAAGAATTAAACTTTCCTTAACCTTTTGTGGTAAGCATACATAATACATTTGCATAACAATGGCCCCTAAAAAGAACAAAGAAATGAGTTTGAAAGAAGTTATTGCCTTGATCACTCTTCTGGACGATCCGGATGAAGCAATATATTCTGAAGTTCGTAACCGTTTTATTGTATTGGGCCCACCTGCCATTCCACACTTAGAAACAGCTTGGGAAAATAGTTTTGAGGCCTTGATGCAAAAACGCATCGAGCTCATTATTCACAGCATACAATTTGAAGCTTTACAAAAAGCATTAAAAGATTGGAGCATTACCGAAAGCGATGATCTATTAAAAGGCATACTACTATTAGCACGTTATCAATATCCTGATCTTGACGAAAGCAAAGTTCACAAACAGATCCAACAAATAAAGCAAGATGTGTGGTTAGAACTGCACGATGATCTTACCGCTTTAGAAAAAGTAAAGATCGTGAACCATATTTTATTTGAAGTGCATCAGTTTGGTGGCAATATTACTAATTACCACGCGCCGCAAAATTCGTTCATCAATAATGTTTTAGAAAGCAAAAAGGGAAATCCTTTAATGCTAAGTGTTATTTACGCTATTATTTGCAAAGAATTGAATATACCGGTGTACGGAATTAATTTACCGCAACACTTTGTTTTAGCGTACGTGAACGATTACGCCAATTTAATTGACGTAAACAACAAAACATTATCCAACAATATTTTATTTTACATCAATCCCTTTAGTAAAGGATTAATTTTTAGTCAAAAAGACATCGATCAGTTCCTAAAACAACTTAACCTCGATCCGGATAATAAATATTATCTCCCTTGTAGCAATATAGAAATTGTAAAACGCTGCCTCACTAATTTAATTTACTCTTACGAGAAGTTGGGTTATATGGAAAAACTAGATGAGTTGAAGAGGCTCGAGAAGTTACTTTAGTTTTTGCCACAAAGAAAAACTTAGAACAAATTTAACCACCAAGACACTAAGTCACGGTTTTTTTATATACTAACCGTGTCTTGGTGGTTAATAAATAAGCGTTTAGTTTGATCCATCGTGGTTATTTAAATGATGCTTCTTTACAAATGGCCATAAACCCTGATATCTGGAAATCGCCCCTTAAAACACTGATAATCCCCCTCTTTCTTTGCGTTTTTTAGCATTTTGGATGCTTATTTTCCTTAATTTTGTGTTGTGCTTATCCATCCTAAAAATAAGATCGTTGCAGGGCTTTTAGTAGTAGTTTCTACTGTTGTGCTTGCACTAGGCTTACTTTTTTATTCGATCTCCAATAAAGGATCTATCTCTGCTAAAAGCAGCACCGAAACTTCTTCTGAATTTACTACCACCAAGGCAGATAATAATGCCGAAGCAAAAGAAGCACCGCATTTCAGTATCTTTTCGATATTGAATAAGCTTATTCCAAATTAATACGCCTTTTCTTGCCACAAAGACGCAAAGTCACAAAGAAATTTCTTAGTCCAAATTTAACCACCAAGACACGGAGACACGGTTCTTGCATTGGAAAAAACCGCGCCTTGGTGTCTTGGTGATTAATAGATCAGCGCTTAGCTTAATAAACTTCGTGTCTTCGCGCCTTTGTGGCTAATATTAACGCAAGTCTGTTCTAAATAATTCCCAAATCCATTGCCCAATTGCCTTTAAATCATAATTTTGTAAGCAATGGCAAACCTTGTAACCATATTTAAAAACGGACTATCTTTTATGACCGAAAAGATGTGGCAAGTGCGTTTAGATAAGGTGAACAAACGCCAGGGATTTTTTTTAAAACAACTCCGCATTTTTACATTAGCCGTTAAAGGTTTTAACGAAGATGATTGCCTTACTAAAGCAACAGCCCTCACCTTTTACA
>JAGPDW010000262.1:0-3230 GCA_018057345.1 Bacteroidia bacterium
ATTGAAATGATGTTTTTGCAAGGCAATTCCAATGTTTTCTGAAAAGCATGAGCCAGTTAACATCAATTTTTGTTGATGGTCGATCTTTATTGCAGAAGGTTTTGGTTTATAATTTAAATGGAATTGCATTATTTTTTCAACATACTAAATTTCTTATCCAAAAACACTTTGGCACTATCGTAATTATTTTCGACCACGCCATCTAAAATAGCATCTCTCAATGCGTTTTTTAATATCCCAATTTCTCGTCCTGGTTTTAGATTGTATAAGGCCATGATCTCTTCTCCTCCAATAGGAGGTTGCCAATTGCGAAGGTGATCTTTCTCTTCGATCTCAACGAGTTTTTTTCGTACGATCTCAAAGTTCTGCATATAGCGTTTTACTTTGTTCGGATTTTTTGTGGTAATATCTGCTTCGCATAAAGCCATTAAGTCATCCACATCATCACCTGCTTCAAATAAAACTCTTCTAACGGCGCTATCCGTTACTTCTGTTTTTGCTAATACAATAGGGCGTAGATGTAACTGCACCAATTTTTGAACGTATTTCATTTTTTCGTTCAGTGGCAATTTTAAATTGGCAAATATCTTTGGCACCATACGCGCGCCTTTATCTTCGTGCCCATGAAATGTAAATCCTTTCCCTTCTTCAAAACGTTTGGTGGCCGGTTTGGCAATGTCGTGCAAAATAGCGCTCCATCTAAGCCATAGATCGTTTGTTTTTTTCGAAAGATTATCCAAAACCTCAAGGGTATGGTAAAAATTGTCTTTATGCGATAATCCTTTAATGGTATCTACACCTTGTAGTTTTACCATCTCCGGAAATATTAAATGTAGTAGGCCTGTATCAAATAATAATTTAAATCCGTAAGATGGAGTAGGAGAGAGGATGATCTTATTCAATTCGTCTGAAATTCGTTCTTTACTTACAATTTCTATACGTTGTTTGTTTTCGCTAATGGCTTTGAATGAATTCTCTTCAATGGTGAATCCTAACTGACTTGCAAAGCGAATGGCGCGCATCATGCGTAAAGGATCATCGCTATAAGTAATGGCAGGATCAAGAGGCGTACGAATGATCTTGTTAGTCATATCATCCATTCCGTTAAACGGATCCAATAGTTTTCCAAAATTCAATTTTGAAACACCAATGGCCAAAGCGTTAATGGTAAAATCTCGGCGTAACTGATCATCTCTTAAACTTCCATCCTCAACAACCGGTTTACGCGAGTTGCGGTCATAACTTTCTTTACGAGCCCCAACAAATTCAATTTCTAACTCTTTATATTTTATTTGTGCTGTACCAAAATTCTTGAAAATAGATAAATGTGCTTCGTTGCCTAAATTTTCTTTTACTTTTGTTGCAAGATCAATTCCTCTTCCTACGGCAACAATATCAATATCTTTACTTTGACGTTCCAAAAAAATATCGCGCACAAAACCTCCAATTAAATAAGCTTCTACACCAAGTTCATCGGCGCATTTTCCTATTAATTTATAAATGGGTTCGTTTAAAAACGCGAATTGCATAGGTTAAAGATAATCTTTTGAAAGGAATTGAAGAATTAGTCTTTCGACTTTAACCAGTTGAAACCAAGGGCTGTAAAGCACAGCAAGCCTCCAAGTGCCACGAACATCACATTAAAACTACTGGCTTCAACTAATTTTGAGCAAGCGTATGGACCCATAGTTTGCCCTATGCTCCAGGCAATGGTTACAAGCGCAGCGTATTGTCCGCGATTCTTGTCGTTTGCTCGGGCAGCCCAATAAGAATTCATAAAAGGCA
This sequence comes from Bacteroidia bacterium, assembly GCA_018057345.1. Classification (GTDB taxonomy): domain Bacteria; phylum Bacteroidota; class Bacteroidia; order B-17B0; family Aurantibacillaceae; genus Aurantibacillus. The sequence continues at coordinate 1,786 of JAGPDW010000262.1, forward strand.
TGGAGATAATTTCGCCAACGGTTATCATTAAGATCATAAATAAAGAAATGATCTTTCCGTGAAGTGGAAGTAGTAATAAGAGAAAAGCAATGCCGCATAATAAAGTTCCAAATGAAATATAGATCATGAGGTGTCGTTTTCCTTCCAAAAAATTAATGAGTACCATTTCAATTAACACGATCAGTAAACCATTTAATGCCATGATGGCTCCAATATATTTTTCGCTTAAATGTAAACCATCTCTAAAATAACTTGGTACGGTTGAGAACATTTGGAAGAAACAAAAACCAAAAAGCATTGTGAAGAATGCAAAAGCCAAGAAATTTTTGTCTTTGTAAACCGATCGCTGTATGGGTTGCAAAACAAGTTCTTTGGCTTTGTCTTCTTTTTTTTGTGAAACGGGCTTCAAAAAATAAAGTAAACTTAAAGCGGCAAGAATATTTGTTATGCCATCTACCCAAAACAATAGGGTATAACTATAACTGGCAATTACCCCACCAACCGAAACTCCTAGAGCCCATCCTAAATTTATGGCTAACCTATTTAGCGAATTGGAACGGGTGCGATTTTCTGGAGTGCTGTAAACCGCTACAGCTGTGGCATTGGCAGGCCTGAAGGCTTCGTTTACTGTGCTCAAAATAAATGTGAATAAACAAATAAGCGGGTACGAACGAATTTGTCCGAGTATAATAAATAAAATACCCCCGCAAAGAAGAGTGATGAGTTGCACTTTATGAAATCCTATCTTATCAGTAAGTTTGCCGCCAAAAAAAGCGCCAACAATAGCGCCCAATCCCCATAATCCAACTACGGTACCGGCTTCACTGAGTGTTCGATCAACACCTTTGCTAGTTAAGTAAAGCGTCATAAATGGTAAAACCATTGTTCCACTTCGGTTAATAAGCATAATAACCGCAAGCAACCATGTTTCGCGCGAAAGGCCGGTGAAGGAAGATCTGTATAAATTTAATCCGCGTTTAAACATTTTGTAGTTCTTAAACGGTTAAAATGCCGTTCACGTCCGTTGTAAGTGCGTCACTCATATAATTTAAAAAAGGACGCATAGCTTTAAAGCCCTCATTTACTTGCTTTACAAAATTGGAACTTAGTACATCCTTGTCCGTAAAACGTTTGATCAGTAAAAATTGTTTGTAGCGCAAAAGATCAATGGCTTTATCATCAGCATTAAAACCCTTTGGTGTTGTTTTTATTTGTTCGCCGTTTAAAGTGCCAAATGTTTTTATAAATGTTTTATTCTTCACTATTTTTCGAAAAGGTTCAGCATCAAAAGCAAATTCATCGCGAATGCGCTTTAAGTCTGAAGGTTCTGGTCCCCAAAAACCTCCTGCAATAAAAGAATTGCCCGGCTCAAGATGAAAATAGTATGTGCCTCGGCGAAGTTTAGTTGCCCTGCTAAAACTTCCTCCCCAGTGTGTATTATACGG
>JAGPDW010000263.1:0-3228 GCA_018057345.1 Bacteroidia bacterium
TGGACAAGTTTTAATAAACCATTGAAGTCTTTTAGTTATGGATGGATAGGATTTGGAATGTTGAATAGCGGAGAAAGAAAAATACACCCGACACAAAAGCCCACACAACTATACAAATGGCTACTTGAAAACTACACAAAGGAAGGGGATTTGATTTTAGATACTCATTTAGGAAGCGGAAGTATAGCCATAGCTTGCCACCAAATGAAACGAAAACTTATAGGGTATGAAATTGATGCAGATTATTACCGAAAGGCTTGCAAACGATTTGAAGAACAAACTCGTCAAACAGCACTATGGTAGCACTTGCACATAACGTTGAGCATTGCCGATGTAATGGAATTTGAAAATATATCGTTGGGAACAAAAGCTAAATTATTATTCACAAGTTCAAAATAAAAACAAATGTCAAATAGAAATTCGTCAGCCGGAACTGCTGCTCAAAAAAGTTCTAAAAGTTCATTGATACAACGTCCTGCCATTATATTGGCAATGCTGTTGTTATAGGTAGTGGGAAAATGACTGGACTAAAAGTTTAAAAATAATATATCGCTGGTTGCATTTGTTTTTTGTGCTGCGGATCATCTCTAAAATTTTAAAATGGATTTGAATAAAATATATAATGGTAACTGTTTGGAAGTTTTAAAAGACTTTCCAGATAACTTTTTTGATGGCTGCGTTACAGACCCGCCTTATGGCATTTCATTTATGAATAAGCATTGGGACTATCAAATACCGTCCGTTGATATTTGGAAGGAAATTTTAAGGGTATTAAAGCCGGGTGGATATGTTTTATGTGCCTGCGGAACTCGTACACAACACAGGATGGCTGTAAACATTGAAGATGCAGGTTTTGAAATTCGTGATGTGATAACATGGCATTATGGCTCCGGCTTCCCGAAATCGCATGATATAAGCAAGGCTATTGATAAACAGGCAGGAGCAGAAAGAACCGTAATTGATACTAAAGAAACAAAATCCGGTGGCATGGCTAATGTAAATAAAACCAACAAAGAGCAGGGATTTAGACCGAACAATTATAATGAACATGGAAATATTTTTGAAATAACAGAACCGGCTACCGATGCAGCGAAAGAGTGGGATGGTTGGGGAACTGCTTTAAAGCCTGCAACTGAATTTTGGACAATGGCACGGAAGCCACTAAGCGAAAGTACCGTTGCTGAAAATGTTTTAAAGTATGGTACAGGTGGAATTAATATTAACGGCAGCAGGATATCATTGAATGGAGAAAAGCCGCCAACTGGTTCAGCTAAACGGGTGTACAAAGCAAACGACTATACAGAGGAAAAAATATATGGAGATAATAAAGAAACATCTTCATTAGGTCGCTTTCCTGCCAATGTAATTTTTGATGAATTTACCGGGCAGATATTGGATGAACAAACGCCAAACCTGCAAAAGTCGAAAGGCGGTTATGTAAGAAAGAACGGCGAACAACAATTTTTGGGGCAAATGGGAAATGGCATTACAGATGAACCAAATGGAATAATTGACGAAGGCGGAGCCAGCCGTTTCTTTTACTGTGCAAAGGCTTCCAATGCTGAAAGGAACAAAGGATTAAACGGCTTTGAAGCAAAGGAAAGGGATGATAGAGGCAACAATCAGGCAACCAGAGTGTGTATTGATTGCGGATTAACAGACAACGGCATTAATGACCATTCTGGCTGCTCTGGGGAATATGACTATAAGAAATGTTCGCCAATAAAAAATACACACCCTACGATAAAGCCTGTTTATTTGATGCGGTATTTGGTAAAGTTGATTATTCCTAAAAACGGGATTGTGGTTGACCCGTTTATTGGTAGCGGAACCACCGGCATAGCTGCTAAAATGGAAATGATAAATTATGTAGGTATTGAATTGCAGCCGGAGTATTGTAAAATAGCTGAAGCAAGGATTAAGGCATGGAACCCGGATGCTTATAAACCGCAAACGCTGTTTTAAAGATGTTGAAATTAAGAACAAATGATGCTATGGAAAACAAAAGTGTGGCGTAGGCAAAAAAAACAAATGCAATCGGTATGAAGTTGAAAGAAGGTTGTCCGCCCATTACCTATAACGTTGAAGCATTGGCGAAGAAGGGGATTTGGAACACGAATGTTCAACCCTTGCACCAAAGTTTCATAGTAGCACAAAAGTTGAATTTACAACGTCAAGCCCCTTTTTTGCCAATGCAATGTTATGCGTTCGCCTTATTTTTTAGTGTTCATTTTCAGTTAATTACAAACTATTTTAAAAATAAATGAAAAATATTTTGAAAAAAGTTTGCAGTTATCAAAATAGGTTGTATATTTGTACCAGATAACAATTAAAAAATAAACAAAATGACAACATTTACATCAAACAACGAAGCAAAAAAAGTAGCAGAGCAAATAGCTAAAACTACACAAGTATTTTTCACAAATGAAGGATTAGAAATTCTTTTTACTTCGGAAGATAAAAACCAAAAAGAAATAGCGAATGAATTAAAATCTGTTTTTTCTGATGTTAAAGTAAAAGGTAAAAAAGTTCAACGTATTGTAATTAACAGAATAAACCAAGTAACAAATGGACTTAGAATTACAGAAGTTGCATACTAAACTTGAAAAAATTGAAACAGAGCTTTCTAAATGTAGGGGCTCTGTTTTAGAAGATGGATGGCAAACACAGCGTTATGCAAAAAAAATGAGAAAATGGGATTATTATGCACAAGAAAAAAATAAAATTAGAGAGCAAATTGACCAAATCGAACAAAGGCGGAAAGCGGACTAACTCTGGTCGTAAAAAAGCAGATTATGAAACTAAAACTATTGCTTTTCGTGTTCGTGTCGAATTTGTCGAACCTATTAAAAAAATGGTAAAAGATTATGTTTCGGAGCGTCTTAAAGGTGACGCATAACGTTATCGGGCTTGGCGAAGGTGGGCTTGTAGGATGCTCAAATTTAGCAGAATGTGTCTGCCCACTTTTGCCAAACCCGTGTTATAGGCAGTAGGGATTTTTAGCAGAATGTTTAATCGAAGCACTAAAGAAAAAAAAGAAAAAAAGAGGGATGGAAAATTTTAATAATAAAACTTGGTTGGACTATTCAGTTTACTGTGGCGAAAAGTTGCAACTATATCACGGTGATTGCTTAGAAGTAATGGACTTAATGATTGAGGATAAAACAAAGGTAGATATGATACTTTGCGACTTACCTTATGGAACGACTGCTTGTAAATGGGACACTA
>JAGPDW010000264.1:0-3226 GCA_018057345.1 Bacteroidia bacterium
AGGGCTGCGGTGCCATTTTAGGATAAATGCATGAAGAACCTAAAAATAAAAGTTTCTTTACTTTGTTAAGATACGATTGATGAATGACATTATTTTGGATCATCAAATTATCGTACAAAAATTCGGCACGATAGGTGTTGTTCGCCTGAATGCCCCCAACTTTAGCGGCCGCTAAAAATACAAGATCCGGTTTTTCTTGCTCGAAAAATTGCGCTACTTGTTTTTGATCACGCAGATCTAATTCCTGAGAAGTTTTAAAAATAAAATTCTTGAATCCTTTTTTTTGCAAATTGCGATGAATGGCCGAACCCACCATTCCTCTGTGTCCTGCAATGTATATTTTTGAATTGATGTCCATTTTAATTACTCGTGTTGATCTAACACTTTATGTCCACCCTCCATTAAATATTTATCGCGCTTGAATAATTCAAGGTCAGAAGCCATCATCTCTTTGCACAATTGCTCAACAGTGCGTTTTGGCGTCCAACCCAATTTAGTTTTTGCTTTGCTGGCATCACCCACTAATAATTCAACCTCAGCCGGGCGATAATATTTTGGATCTATCTCTACCAAACACTTTCCGTTTGCTTTGTTATATCCCTTTTCATTTTCGTCTTTCCCTTTCCATTCAATAGTAATTCCAACTTCACTAAAACTCATTTCAATGAATCTTCTTACAGTAATTTTTACGCCGGTTGCCAACACAAAATCATCCGCTTCTTTTTGTTGCATCATCAACCACATACCTTCTACATAATCTTGCGCATGACCCCAATCGCGTTCGGCATCCAAATTCCCTAAAAATAATTTTTCCTGCATTCCTAAACTGATCTTTGAAACACCGCGCGTTATTTTACGCGTAACAAATGTTTCGCCACGTACAGGACTTTCGTGATTAAATAAAATTCCATTACATGCATACATGCCATAAGCTTCGCGATAATTTTTTGTGATCCAATATGCATAAACTTTTGCAACGCCATATGGTGAGCGCGGATAAAACGGCGTTGTTTCTTTTTGCGGAATTTCTTGGACCAAACCAAACATCTCAGATGTGCCTGCTTGATAAAAACGTGTTTTTGCTTCCAATTTTAATATGCGAATAGCCTCTAAGATCCTTAAAGCACCAATGGCATCGGCGTTGGCGGTATACTCAGGAGTTTCAAAACTCACTTTTACATGCGATTGAGCTGCCAAGTTGTAAACCTCATCAGGCTGTACTTCCTGAATGATGCGAATTAAATTAGTACTATCAGTAAGATCTCCGTAGTGCAATTTGAACTGCACATTTTTTTCGTGAAGATCCTTATATAAATGATCGATCCTATCGGTATTGAACAACGAACTACGGCGTTTTATACCGTGAACACTATAGCCTTTTGATAATAAAAGCTCAGCCAAATAGGCCCCGTCTTGCCCTGTAACGCCCGTAATTAATGCAACTTTTCCCATAATTTGAAATAAACAACAATATTACAAAAAATTATGAATTTATTGAAGCTAATTTGACGTTTTTACCTGCTTTTTTTTATATATTTACGTCCATAATTATTTGGTATGACAGCTACATTCACAAAGAAAAATTACATGATTCTGATTACCGGAGTTATATTGATAGTGCTCGGTTATTTTTTAATGATAGGTGGAGGAAGTGAAGATCCAAATGTATTCAATCCTGCTATTTTTGATACGCAACGCATCACTGTTGCTCCTATTGTTTGTTTACTTGGTTTTGCAGCTATCGTTGTTGCCATTATGTGGAAAGATAAGAGCGCTGTTACAAAGGAAATTAAAAAATAATTTGAAATGGAGGCAGTTACACAAACAGCACCCGCTCCAAAAAGACCGTTCAGAAAAATTCTAATTATTTCTCTTCTCATTATTACTTTTTGTTTTTGGATCTTCTATTTAATTTGTGGCTTAGCTTATAGTGAAGGTACCCACTCCGGAATTCTAACTAAAGTTTCTAAAAAAGGATACATCTTTAAAACCTATGAAGGCGAAATGAATGTTGGCGGCTTTAGTCAAGGCGATGGAACAATAATGCCGGCAACCATATTTAAATTTTCAGTTAAAGATGAGGCTATTTACCATAAATTAGACTCTTTGCAAGGTAAAAAACTTGTTCTCGGTTATAAAGAAGTGTACAAAGTATTCTTTTGGCAAGGTGAAACTGAGTATTTCATTCATGATATTCGCTTAATGAATTAAACATGTCCTATCTTCAAGCTCTTATCATTGCAATTATTGAAGGCCTAACCGAATTCCTTCCTATTTCTTCAACCGGACACATGATGCTTGGCACAGCCATTCTGGGAATTGAGCCAACACCTTTTGTAAAATTATTTACCATCGCCATTCAACTGGGCGCCATTTTAAGTGTGATCGTTCTCTACTTCAAACGTTTTTTTAAAAGTGTAAATTTTTATTTGAAATTGATCGTGGCATTTATTCCTGCAGCTATTGCAGGGATTTTATTGGGAGATTATATTGATGCGGCCCTCGAAAATTTATGGGGCGTTGCCATTGCACTTTTACTTGGGGGAATTGTATTATTATTTGCCGATCAATGGTTCAATAAAGAAGAAGTTCATAAAGAAGAAGATATTAGTTTGCTCACCGCGTTTAAAATTGGTGTTTGTCAATGTTTTGCATTGTTTCCTGGTGTGAGCCGGAGTGGCGCTACCATTATTGGCGGAAAAGCATTTAAATTAAATAAACAACTGGCGGCAGAGTTCTCATTTTTTCTGGCAGTTCCAACTATGTTTGCAGCCACCGCAAAAAAAATGCTGGATTTTTATAAAGATGGTATTACACTTAGCGGCGAAGAAATAAAATTACTGGCTTTTGGAAATGTAGTGGCTTTTGTTGTGGCGCTTATTGGAATTAAAACGCTTATCGGTATCTTAAATAGATATGGATTCAAATGGTTTGGTGTTTACCGAATTGTCTTGGGAATTATTCTTATTATCCTCTTCAAATTAGGCATCAGCATCTCTATTATCTGATTTCGTGAGTTTCGTGGTTACTGCCTCTTAAGACGATCCCCCTTTTTAACCACGAAAAACACAAAAACGGACACGAAATACACGAAACCCTCTTTAATAACACTTTACTGTTCAAAATCCCTGCTTTTACTTGCCTTTGGCACCTCAATAAAAAATAACTTCGCTCTATGAGTGAAGCGCTTACACGAAAAAAGATCAGATCATCAGGAGTTACTGTA
>JAGPDW010000265.1:0-3210 GCA_018057345.1 Bacteroidia bacterium
ATTCAAAAGCCACATGCTTGAACTTCGATTTAAGATCATGCAAAAAGCTATCAAAGCTCTCGTGTCCATAAATACCCGGCTCACGTTGCCCTAAAAGGTTTAAATTTGGTCCGTTGATAATAGCGATCTTCATATGGCAAAGGTAATAAACCTTATCTTTTTTACAATTTAATACCCCGCCTTTATCACATTTCTGAAACTTGTAAAATTCTATGGAAAATCGTAACTTTACTTAAAATGTCCTTAAAACATGAATTACAAAATGTCATTTCAGGAAATGGATCGGTTAGGAATGGAAAAACTATCCAAGCAATTACCTTCTACCTTAGAGGAGAAAAGAAAGCAATTTCAGGATCTGAAAAAGGGAAGCTCATCAAAGAGCAAGAAACGCAAGCACTCTTAAGGTTTATTAATCAGAATAATTTGTGGTATTCTGATTTTGACGAGTCGAAATACATTGGTGAAGGGGCTGAACAGAGAATTTATGAATTTTCAGACCCCAATTTCGTTCTCAAATTAAACGATTCTATTTTTTATGAATTATGGGAGGACTACTTTAATAGTCTTTTGATCCATAATTTTTTCTTTCCACATTTAGCTTATGAATTGCTTGGATTTTATAGACCCAACGATAAATTGTTTGCGGTCGTCAAGCAAGCCTTTGTTCGATCGACAGAGAATACTGATCTGATAAATGTTAAAGAATTTTTATCGGCAAACGGATTTATAAATAAGAAAGAGAATGATTATTATCATCCAAAACTTGGAATAATCTTCGAAGATCTACATGATGAAAATGTATTGACGGAGGATGGTGCTTTACAATTCATAGATACGGTGTTTTTTCTTACTCCTGTATTTTATGAACGGGATTAAAAAATAGTAGAATTTTAATTAATTCAGAATCTGAGCAATTGGGACACATATTTAATTCGGTTCAAGCAGTATTTGCAATTGGAGCGCTCGTTGTCTAAAAACTCCATAGAAGCGTACTCCGATGATCTTATTAAACTAAAACAATACGCTGAGCTCTTTTTAAAAGGAAAAAGCCCTGATAAATACACCTATAAGCAATTACTAAAATTTATAGAGTGGCTTTCGGAACTTGGAATTTCCGCTTCTTCGCAAGCGCGCGTGATATCTGGTATAAAAGCCTTTTATAAATTTTTGGTTTTGGAAAATGATATTCCATCAAGTCCGGCCGATTTAATTGAAGGACCAAAACTTGCGCGTAAACTGCCCGTTTACTTAAATGTAGAGGAAATCGATAAAATGATGAGCTTAATTGACAGAAGTAAACCCGATGGCGAACGAAACGTTAGCATGCTCGAAACCCTTTACAGTTGTGGTTTGCGCGTTAGTGAGTTGGTTAATTTGCGAATTAGCGACTTACATTTGAATGAAGATTATATTAAAGTTACAGGCAAAGGCGATAAAGAACGTTTGGTACCAATAGGGCGCTCTGGCAAAAAAATGATAGAGAATTATATGAAGAACATTAGAAGTCAAATTGCCATTAAAAAAGGGAACGAAGATGTTGTGTATTTGAATAGAAGAGGAGCAAAGCTCTCGCGGGTGATGGTGTTTTACATTATTAAAGAATTGGCTGCAAAAGCTGGCATCAAAAAGAAATTGAGTCCCCACACGTTTAGACACTCATTTGCCACACATTTAGTAGAAGGCGGCGCCGACCTGAGAGCCGTACAAGAAATGCTGGGCCACGAAAGCATTACTACTACCGAGATCTATACTCACCTTGATAAACAATACCTTAGAGAAAATATTTTGAGTTATCATCCGCGCAATAAAAAATAGAATTAAGTGTTAACTTTACATTGTATTTTGGATGCTAATTTTCACCGGAATGCCGCGTGAGGGATGCGGAGGGTTTAGCTCTTTTTTGTGAGCGGCAAAAAACCCCTTCGGTTTTTTGAGCGGGCCTGTGCGAGTGAACAAAAAAAGCCGAGCGAACAGCGAGCCCGGAGCAGCCCGACCCCGAGCTACGACGATGTTCGAAACGTTGCGAGGGGGCACGCCCAAATAAAATTAAAAAAGGAAAAACAGAATACTGATAGAATCAACCACAAGAAATGAAAACCTTTAACGTACCGGAATTTTATAGAAGCCCAATTATCTCAAAGGTAAAGCAATTCAGAAAAGTGCAGGATCCTCGCAAAAAGGATAATAGTGCTACAGTTTTAGATTTTGGTAACGTGAAGTATTATATTGCTCGTCATTTTGGTTTTTGTTACGGTGTAGAGAACGCCATTGAAATTGCGTTTAAAGCCTTGGAAGAAAATGAGGGCAAGAAAATTTATTTGCTCAGCCAAATGATCCATAATCCGGAAGTAAATAAAGACTTAACCGAACGCGGCGTGCAGTTTTTGCAAGACACTCATGGTGAACAATTAATTCCATTTGATGTATTAACTAAGGACGATGTAGTGATGATCCCCGCGTTTGGCGCGCCATTGCAATTGATCGATCTATTAGAGAAAAAAGGAATTAAAACTGAAAAATACAATACAACTTGTCCTTTTGTTGAGCGTGTTTGGAAAAAATCGGAGCAAATAGGAGGGAGTAAGCATACCATCATCATTCACGGAAAGCATACGCACGAAGAAACACGTTCCACATTTTCGAGAAGCGAGAAGCATTCGGAGGCAGTAATTGTATTGCGAGATATGGAAGAAGCAAAATTGTTGGCGGAATTTGTTAGCGGAAATAAAACGCAAGCGGAATTTGAGAGTACATTTAAAGATAAATTCTCGAAGGGATTTGATATTAAAAAGCATTTCGAAAAAGTAGGGGTGATCAATCAAACTACTATGTTGGCCACCGAAACCGAAGAGATAGCAGAATATTTTAAGCAAGTGATGATTAAAAAATTTGGCGCGGATAAAATAAAAGATCATTATGCCGATACGCATGATACTTTGTGTTATGCTACTAACGAAAATCAAGATGCCACTTACGGTTTATTAGAAACGGATGCCGATCTTGCCATTGTAGTTGGAGGATATAATAGCAGCAATACCTCGCATTTAGTAGAGTTATGCGAACGAAAATTTCCAACGTATTTTATTTCTTCGGCAAAGGAAATTGAGGGCACAACTATTCATCATTTTGATTACCCTAATAAAAAAGAACTTAGTACAAACAATTTTCTTCCGGCTAAACGTCCGTTAAATATTGTGATCACCAGCGGAG
>JAGPDW010000266.1:0-3209 GCA_018057345.1 Bacteroidia bacterium
CGGCTGTGATGCCCTGTTCATGCCAACTACCGAGGAGGTCTATCCTAAGGAAGATGTGCGTATTTTTAATTTTGGAGAGCTGGAAACCGTATTAGAAGGCGCTCATAGACCCGGCCATTTTAACGGCGTTGCCAAAGTAGTGAGCATATTGTTTGATAAAGTACATCCTGATCTGGCTTTTTTTGGAAGTAAGGATTATCAGCAAGTGATGATAGTGAAAGCCCTGGTTAAACAATTGAATTTACCGATCGAAATAGTTCCGTGCTCAATTATTCGTGAGCCGGATGGCTTAGCTATGAGTTCGCGAAATATGCGATTGACCAAAGAAGAACGAGAAGCTGCTAAACTTATTCCTTTGCTTTTAAACGAATCCAAGATCTTTTTTAAGGCCCAAAAACCTATTTCGGAAATAAAAGCTTTTATAGCCTCAAAATTGGCCCAAAAAAGCATCTATAAACTCGATTATTTTGAGATCTGCGATCCCGAAAACCTCCAAATCTTAACCCATAAAAAAGAAGTAAAACAAGGTATCGCCCTGATAGCCTGTTTTGTAGGAAATATTCGTTTGATCGACAATCTTATATTAGATTGATTTTAAGCAATTTGGCTTGATTTTTGCTTGTTTTATAGGTTAAAATAAATTAAATTTATTAACCCAACTATTACTGCGCGTTATACGTAATAATAGTATCGAGCCAAAATTAATGATAATTCAGCCAAACCTGATAAAGGATTGTATCAACCGCGACCGCCGGGCTGAATATGCGTTGTATAAAACTTTGTATAGCTATTTGATGAGTATTTGTTATCGCTATACCCATCAAAAAGAATTGGCCGAAGAAATGTTGAACATGGGTTATTTAAAGATCCTCACCAATCTTTCAAAATACGATCAAGATCTTCCATTCAAAGCTTGGGTAAGAAGGATCATGGTAAATACATTGATAGATGAATATCGCAAAAATAAAAACTTAAAGAGCAAGATCAGTTACGTGGAAGAATATTACGATACCGAAACGTTTTCGGATACAAACTCTGCACTAAAAAAATTAAATGCAAAAGAAATTCTGCAAATGATAGAGAAGTTACCAAAAGCAAGCGGACAAGTATTTAATTTGTTTGCAATTGATGGTTACAGCCATAAAGAAATTGCAGAAATGCTTGACATAAGTGAAGGTACCAGTAAATGGCACTTAAATCACGCAAGAGAAAAACTAAAAGAGATGATCGGTGAAACAGTATTAACAACAGCAAAAGCCTCGTAAAATGAAAAATTTTGACAAGTTTGACGAATCGGTGAAGAACAAATTGGATGAAGCAAACTTCCAATTCAATGAAGCCAATTGGGAAAAAATGAGCCAGATGATAGATGCGTCGCGTCCGGCCAAAAAACCATTCGCCAATGTGCCGCTTATTTCGTCAATAGTAATAGGTAGTGCACTTCTTATTAGTTCGGCTTGGTATTTTACAACACAAACTTCAGATTCAAAAGCAGTAGCTCACATGCCTACCGAACAAGTAGGAAACAACAATGCTGCTATTTCGGTTAATGTAATAAACAACACGAAAGCAAATGCAATAAATTCAAGTTTAATTTCTGATAATTCAAACACAAATGCATCTTCAAATAATTCGAACACTAATTTAGAAGTAACAAATAATTCTAATTCATCTTCGGTTAATGCTGAAAGTGCTGAATTATTTACTAAGAATGAGAATAATGTAATTGTGAATTCATCATCAACAAAGAAAAATGTTTCTGGCAAAAAATCGAACACTACACCAGTGAATGAATTTGCAACGAGTTCAAAAGGCTCGTCGGACATCAACCTAACTAAAACTGAAACCTCAAATTCAGGCGCACAAGAAATTGTGGGTGAAACAGAAGGTGCTTATGTGAAAATGGATTCAAATAATACTACTAACATTCCATCAAACACTGATGCTTCTGCAACAAACAGCAATCCAGAAGGTAATACCAAAACTGAGTCAGAAAATATCGCACAGCAAAAAGCGGCTGTAGATGATAGAAATATTACGGCAACCGATGTTGAAGAAATTGATATGATAGCTTTACCAAGCACTACTAATAATTTAGGGCAAACTGAAGATGCTATAGCTGCGGCAAATTTAAAAACTGCAATAGAGGATAAAAAAGTAAAAGAATATGTTCGTGTAAAACATCACACCATGAACATAGAAGCGGGCGCAAGTAATTCGTTTGGATGGAAAGTGAATAACACACGAAACGGAAATAATATCAGCCCGGTACTTGGAATTAATTACATGTACAATATTGATTCGCGGTCTTCAATATTAGTTGGGCTTCAATACAACGGACTATCAAATTTAGGTGAAGCTAAAGCAAATTTTAGTATTACCACTTATGGTTTTGGAGTTAACAACGATGTTACAACCTATAAATTGAATGATCTTCATTACGCGGTAATGCCAATGAAATTTATTTACAAATTCAACAAGAATAATGCCTTAGGAGTTGGCTTTAACATGATGTACTTAATGAATACCCGAACAGAGATCATTAATACAACAACTTTAGAAAGTAATGTAACAACATCAAATAGTCGCTTCGAATATGGTTATGGCTTTGATCAGTTAAATAAATTCAACGGCCAATTAGCATTGAATTACAATTACAATATTTCTAAGACCCTTGGATTGAATTTAGAAATAAATAAATCACTAGGCAACGTTGTAAAGGATTACACATATTTTGGAATTAAGAATCAAACTAATGCGCCTGCAGCAGTAAAATTGAGTTTAACCTATACCTTGTTCAATAAATAAAAATGAAAAAGTTACTGATCATAGTTAGCACTTTTGTACTTATAATTTCTTCTTGTAAAAAGAAGGAGTTCCCTCAAAACGTTACCGAAGAACCTGCATTTCACATCTCTGCCACTATAGATGGCACACCAATAAATTTAACAGCCGGTGCTTTTGGTTATTATATGTACTCAAGTTATGTTCAAGATACAAATGGCATGTACACGTTTGTGGCAGAAATTAAACCAAGTGGTTGTGGTAATTCTTGCGCCAATTCTTTAAAAATAGAATTGAATGATGATAAAGTTAGTGTAACAAACGGTACTTCAAATATTAATAGTTCTATTAAAGTTGGAGATTATCAATTTGCCAATACTGCTACGGTTGCTCCTACTTTAATAGGTTATGCTGTTAGTTTTAGA
>JAGPDW010000267.1:0-3194 GCA_018057345.1 Bacteroidia bacterium
CATTATGCATATCCTGGCTAGCTGCGCTCCAAGCATCGTTAATTGCTTTTAAGCTTACTTCTATCTTAGGCATATCTTTTGATGCGTGCGCTGCTTTTAATTCAACGAGTGCACTTTCAATGGCTCCTTTTTTATCAGCAGGGATCTTATCTCCATACTCTTTCAACTGTTTTTCAGTTTGGAAGATCATAGAATCAGCTTCATTCAATTTGGTTATTTCTTCGCGTGCTTTATTATCCGCATCCGCATTCATTTCTGCCTCACGCTTCATTTTATCGATCTCTGCTTGAGAAAGACCTGATTTAGCTTCGATACGAATATTATGCGATTTACCTGTTGCTTTATCTTTTGCGCTTACATTTAAAATACCATTCGCGTCAATATCAAATGTTACTTCAATTTGCGGCACACCACGTGGCGATGGCGGTAATCCGTCTAAGTTAAATTCACCTAGCTTACGATTATCTTTTGCCATTGGCCGCTCACCTTGGTAAACAACGATCTGAACGGATGGTTGATTATCCGCAGCGGTTGAGAATGTTTCTGATTTTTTTGTTGGAATGGTTGTATTCGACTCAATTAATTTTGTGAATACACCACCCATTGTTTCAATACCTAATGAAAGCGGAGTTACATCTAACAGCAATACATCTTTTACATCTCCTGATAATACACCACCTTGAATGGCTGCTCCTAAAGCAACAACCTCATCGGGATTAACACCTTTACTTGGTGCTTTACCAAAGAATTTTTCAACTGCTGCAACAACTGCAGGGATACGTGTTGAACCACCTACTAAAATTACTTCATCAATGTCTGATGTTGATAAACCTGCATTTTTTAATGCCGACTTACATGGTGCAATGGTACGTTGAATTAAACTATCTGCCAGTTGTTCGAACTTTGCACGCGTTAATTGTTTTGCAATGAATTTTGGAACATTATCAACCATTGTTATGTAAGGCAAGTTGATCTCTGTTGAATTACTGCTTGATAATTCTATCTTCGCTTTTTCAGCCGCATCTTTTAAACGTTGTAAAGCAATTGGATCTTTTGTAAGATCAACTCCTTCATCTGATTTAAATTCAGCAGCTAACCAATCAATAATTACTTGATCAAAATCATCACCGCCTAAGTGTGTATCACCATCCGTTGATTTTACTTCAAATACACCATCACCTAATTCCAAAACCGAAACGTCGTGTGTTCCACCACCGCAGTCGAACACAATTATTTTCATATCCTTACCTTTTTTATCCATACCATATGCTAAAGCAGCAGCAGTAGGCTCGTTAATGATGCGCATTACTTTCAATCCTGCAATTTCTCCGGCTTCTTTTGTAGCCTGACGTTGAGAATCGTTAAAGTATGCCGGAACAGTAATAACTGCTTCGGTAACTTCGGTACCCAAATAATCTTCGGCTGTTTTTTTCATCTTTTGCAAAATGATAGCCGATATTTCTTGAGGTGTATATTTTCTATCGTCGATCTGTACACGAGGTGTATTATTTTCTCCTTGCACAACCGAATAAGGCACACGTGTTACCTCTGTAGAAACTTCGTTGAACAAATGCCCCATAAAACGTTTAATTGAATAAACTGTTTTTCTTGGATTTGTAATAGCTTGACGTTTTGCAGGATCTCCTACTTTACGTTCTCCGCCTTCAACAAACGCCACCACCGATGGAGTTGTGCGCTTGCCTTCATTATTTGCAATAACTACGGCTTCGCTTCCTTCCATAACAGCTACACAGCTGTTTGTTGTTCCAAGGTCTATTCCTATGATCTTTCCCATAACTTTAATATTAATTTCCCCCTTAACTTCAATAAATATGCCATTGGGCTTATGCTATACAGAATGTGACAGCATGGCAGTTTCCCCCCTAAAACACAATAAAAATTGGCAATAAAACCTTGTTTTTGACCCTAAAAGTGGCAGATTCCGGGCAGTTTAAGGACAGCCAATTTGCGAAAGATTGCTTGTGAAGAAACTGTATTGACAGGTGTATTTATTGTAACTAAACTCATCAACAAATACATTGGCCGGCACTTTTTTAACTGCGCATCGTGTTCTAAATGTAAATATGCCCATTGCGGCTCGATTATCGAAATTGGAGTAGAGTGTTTTTTCTTGCGCAAAGCTTATCGAAGGTGCCGAAAATTGAAGGTAATCGTAATAATCTTGAGTGGCTGAGTAAAGGATAAAATCAACGCGATATGTTTTTCTTCCAATAAAACCCGAAGGATATTTTCGCTTGGAAAGTAAATTGCCACATTCGGCAAATAAGGCAGATCCTTTAAACGAAAAATTAAAGTACTTAGTATTATTAAAATCAATTTGCTCGTATAATTGCTGAGGGGGAAAAATAAAATCAAGCGATTGATATATTTTTCCATCAGCCGCCACAGAAGTGAGAACGCTATCAAAATAATGAATACGAATAGTAAGATCATGAAGAAAACCACCACTGGTCGGCTTCGACCTTACAATGTAATTAGAACCTGTTTGATTGCTGTAATCAATCCACGAATAAGCCGGTTCATTTAAGGCTGGAGTAAACGTATAATAAGGTGCTGCAAGCGGTGGAAATCCGGTTAAACGAACGCTATCAATAGCAGTTGTAGTTGCCGTAAAAACATTATTGGTATGATTGTTCTTTATAGTAAGTTTATAAATGCCATCGCTAAATAATCTGTCGTTGCACAAGTAAACTCGCTGTGTAGTTGAAAAGGCGCCTGGCTCAGTTTGAATAAGAGAGTCGCGAAAATACAATTCAGTTTTACCCGTGTTTAATTCTGCAGCTACCTTTGATCCATTTACAAAACGCTCCAACATTACGGTTAACTCTCCAGATTTATAATTTATTGAATCAGGTTCTTGAGCCATTAAATTAGCATCGCCTTCTCCTAAAAATATTTTATTGATGCGGATCATTTGCATCGGATCCTGTGGTGTAAGAATAGCATGAACCTGAGGGATCTCTTTATAAGGTGCAATGATCTTAAGATCGTTCTTACACGAGTTAAAAAGTAGAATTCCAAGAAGAGAAATACTTGCTATTTTAAGAGCTTTACGCATGTTTCAAATGTAGTAAAATATTGGGGTTTCTGAGGTAAAAATAACAAGTGGCTAAAGATGCTTATTATCTGGTTATTAGAGGCATTTAACCACGAAAGACACCAAAATTTTACAC
>JAGPDW010000101.1:0-11046 GCA_018057345.1 Bacteroidia bacterium
TACTAATACAACTCAACCAAAAGTAGAAACAAAGCCTAGGGTTGTTCCGCCGGATTTTAATGGAGATAGCGCTTTTAAATTTGTAAAGTACCAAGCTGATCTTGGTCCGCGCAACCCGGGAAGTAAAGCACATGATAATGCTGTGGCTTATTACGAAAGCCAATTCAAAAAATATGGCGCGCAAGTATTAATTCAAGCGGCAAGTGCAACCACATACGATGGAAAAAAGTGGTTACTAAAAAATGTGATCGCTTCTTTTGATCCTCAAAACAAAAAAAGGATCTTATTATGCGCGCATTATGATAGCCGTCCGTTCAGCGAAAAAGAATCCGACCCTAAATTAAGAGCAAATCCTTGTCCGGGTGTAAACGATGGAGCAAGTGGCGTTGGCGTATTAATTGAAGTAGCTCGTGTGATCCAAACAAAAGCTCCGAATGTTGGAATTGATATTATTTTGTTTGATCTGGAAGATTATGGTGATAATGGTGGAATGCCTGATACGTGGTGTTTAGGCTCCCAACACTGGAGCAAGAATCCGCATAAACCGGGATACACCGCCAACTACGGAATTTTATTGGATATGGTTGGCGCAAAAGACGCGCGTTTTCCTAAGGAAGAAATTTCAACATTTTATGCGAACGATGTAGTAACCAAAGTTTGGAAGGCTGCAAAAACTAGTGGCGCTTCAGCGTATTTCACCGATGAAGAAACAGGAGAGATGACAGACGATCACACATTCATTAATAAGATAGCGCAAATACCTACTATTGATATTTTGCATTACGATGGGTACAAAAATAGTTTCTTTGAGCATCACCACAAGAATAGCGATGATATCACAACGATTGATAAGAACACGTTGAAAGCAGTGGGGCAAACTTTGTTGGAGGTTATTTATAATCAAGACTAAATATAAACGTTTTGATGAAGAAAATTTGATCAAATGGTTTCAAGAAAATTCAAAACGCTTATTATAGATGATGAAGAAAAGGCGAGGAAAAATCTTAGACTTTTAGTAGAGAAGTATTTTCCAGAATTGGAAATCATAGGAGAAGCAAACTCGGCTATAGTTGCACGGAGAGTGATCGTGGAACAAGATCCTGAAGTAGTGTTTGTAGATATACACATGCCTGAAATGAACGGGATAGAATTTTTAAGATCGTTTGATAAAAGAAATTTTGTTTCTGTGATCGTTTCGGCTCATAGTGATTTTGGAATTGAAGCTTTGAGAGTTGGAGTTTTAGATTATTTGGTAAAGCCCATTATCATTTCAGATCTTCAGGCAGCAGTAAATAAAGTATTAAAACATTATTCCATTGAAAAAGATCCTGTTGTTAGCACTCCGATCAATACGGCGCAAAAGAAAATTGCCTTATCTACATCATCGGGCATTTATTATTCTGAAATAGATAAAGTTCTTATATTAAAAGGAGAAGATAACTATACCAAAGTATTATTTACCGACGGCAAGGACTTATTGGTATCAAAAACTTTAAAAGATTTTGAAAGGAGTTTGCCGTCCGAATTATTTTTCAGAATACATAAATCATGCATCATCAATGCGCAACATGTAAAGGAGTATACCCGAACAGATGGGGGCTATGTAGTGATGATGAATGGCAGCAGGCACGAAATATCAAAGAACAACCATGCGTCTTTTCTTGACTTCATGAAAGAATATTCGATCAGTATTGGCAAATAAAGGTAAAATACTTGCTTTAATTTTCACACTGATATTTTCTTGTTTAAGATCACAGTTCGGTGTCTATAAAAATCTATCGGTAAAGGATGGTTTGTCAAGCAGTTCGGTTTTTTCCATTTTAGAAGACAAGAACGGCAAGATGTGGTTTGGAACCGATAATGGTTTAGATTGTTTTGCGGGAAACTATAGGGAACATTATAATAATGCATCGGGCCTTAGTGGTAGTCTTATTACATCTATTACCGAATATAATAATGCGATTTGGGCGTTTAGTAAACGCAAAGGGATATTTAGTATAAAACAAGGAAAAGCAAAAGAGATCGTTTCGGATACTGCAAAAGAATATATCGGCGAACGATTATATATTGTAGATAACAATATAGTTGCTATTAATCGAGGTGTGCATCTTGTTGTGTATGATAATACAACTGCAATAAAGAAACGAACCATCATCTATGGCATTACAGACGCTTTTGTTGATGGCAAAAATAACCTTATCGTTTTAAAAGGCACCAAAGTTTACAAGCTAAAAGGCACATCACTTGTAAATCTTAACATAAAAGGATTGGCAAAAAAAGTATACAGCTATTATGCGGCATCAGAAAATGAATTTTATCTCGGCGGAACAAGTGTTGTTTATAGGATCGTAGATCTTAAAGTTGTTGATTCGATAAGAGTTTCGGCAAATGAATTTAATATAAAAGGACTTTGTTTAGACAGGCATGGCAATATCTGGTGTTCATCATTAACGTCCGATGATAATTATATTATTACACCCTTAAAAAAATGTGTTAACATAGATTCCATTCTTGGCGTTAAACGACTTCTGATCACATCAATTTTTAGAGACAGTAAGAAAAACATTTGGCTAACAACGCTTAACAGTGGTGTTTATTATTTCTATAATTCATTTCTGGAGGATCTTATGGATAATTACGGTTCTCCTGCTTATGTGAGTAGAGTTATTAACGGAAATAAAGGGGAAGTATTTTTATGTACCAATTTCGGATTAAAACAACTGGATCTTACCCCGAACTTGAGCCAGCAGTTCAAATATTTTTCAAAGAATACCACTACGTATATTTTTGATGCGGCTATTAGCGAGGATAATTATCTTTTTGTTGGTAATAATTCAGCGAGCGGCAAAGTTATTTCAAATTACGGGGATGTAAATTTTAAAGACGAGAAGAGTACATTTTTTATATGCAGCGCGGTAAGTAATATTTATGAGAACAAAGTTGCATTTGGCGCTTGGAGCCGCAGCGTGTACATCATGGAAGTAGGCAACAAAAAGGAGTTCATATTTAAGGATAGCGTTGAGCTTTTTAGTAATAATAAACGAGGGGTTAAGACCAATCGTTTGTTTTATGATTCAAAAGGTACGTTATGGATAGGCACCTCGCGGGGAGTAGGCTCGTATGCAAATGGTAAATTGGTAAAGCACGATCAGAAAGCATTGGATGGCGAAATATATGATATTATTGAAAAGAAGAATGGAACGCTTGTTTTTTGCTCGGAGTTTGGAATTGTTGAATACGAAAGTGGTAAATGGAAGTATAATGAAACGCACTTGGGAAGGAAATTTACTAACGTGCGAACTGCCGTTGAAGACCATAAGAAAAGATTATGGTTTGCGGCCCCAGAGGGTTTGTTTTGTTTGAACGATAAAGGTATTATTCATTTGAATATATTTGATGGTATTATATCAAAACAGATCAATTCGATGTGTTATAGTCGCGAGCATAATTCCATCATAATAGGAACAACATCCGGAGTTAGTGTTTTAAACCTTTCATACTTTGATAAGGAGTTTATAGGAAAAAGGGACATCAGAATATCCACTATCTCTATAAACAACAAAAATTCGGAAATAAATGATACGCTTTATTTAGGAACTGACGAACGAAACCTAACCATTTATTTAACGAGTGCAGATCTTATTCATACAAATGATATTATTTATCAATATAAGATCGATTCGCAAAATTGGGTACAGATCGAGGGAAGCAGCATCAACTTCAACAATCTTCCATTGCCTAATGCTACTGTTAGTTTTAGGGGTTCCAACGATTTGATCAACTGGAGTATGCCTATTAGCTTGGTTGTTGTTCCCGAACCTTATTTCTGGGAAACGCGCTGGTTTAAAATCGGTGCAGGTGTGCTGATCCTTTCGATCCTTGTTCTTATTATTTTCTTAAACAACAAAAAGAATGCGGAGAAACTCAACTATTTAAATCAACTAAATGAGTTGCGATATGAAGCGTTAATGGCATCTATCAACCCTCATTTTATTTTTAACGCCCTTAATTCCATACAAAGTTTTATAAATGATAATGATATGCGTAATGGCAGCGACTATCTGGCAAAATTCGCTCAATTGATAAGGTTAACTATTGATCATGCTGATCAACGCTATATATTATTATCTAAAGAACTTAAACGTATCGAGTATTATTTACAATTAGAAGAAATGCGTTTTGAAGGCAAATTTGATTTTAAGATCATTTGCAATAAAGTTATCGATTCCACTTCTGTATACATTCCTAACATGATCATTCAACCCTTTATTGAGAATAGCATTATTCATGCGTTCAACCAAATGGATCAAAAGGGGAGTATTGTCTTACGAATAGATCAAAAAGGGGATAGCATACAAATTGAGATAGAAGATAATGGGGTAGGTATTGATCATTCGCGAAAGAGTACTAAATCAGAACACCGTTCTATTGGTTTTTCAAATGTTACCGCACGTTTGAAACTTTTACCCGGAACTACGTTGGAAATTACCGACCTTTCGGCCATGCAAAGAACCGGTACGCTCATCCGAATAACTACCCCACTCAAGAATTCCCAATAAAAGGCTTAAATTTTGCCTAAACGGATGGTGCCTTTTCCTAAAGCGATCGCCCTTTAACCTAATTCCACTAAGGAAAGCCCGTACGAATGGCTTAGGTTTGATAGTATAAATAGAAATCATGGATAATATCAACCCCCGAAAAGCTTACCTGTTCATATTGGGCATCATCATAGCTTTATCAAGTATTGGTCAAAACATACAAATGAACACTTCAAATATCAAAGTAATAAACGCAGAGCATCATGGTTTATCCTTTGTAAATTTTTATAATACCTGTACAGATAATGTATGTACGGATAATGTAAAGAACCTGAAGCCACGTGTTATTCGTTTTCCATCGGCCGGAGATGCAGATAATTATAGCATGAATAAAGACACGGCCGGGTATGGAATTAATTTTGCAAATGTTGCGGCATATTTAGCAGACAGATATAATAGCATACAAAATCCATTAACTTTTACGCCCCTGGTTACTACATATACATGCCCGATCGCTTTTGATCAGTTCTCGGTTCCTTTAAATTACAATGCCTCGGTACCATCAGTTTTTACAACAACAGCTGCAGCTTCGAGTTATACCAGCGAACTTCAAACATGGTATTGTAATTATAGAAGGCAAAAAACACAAATACCACAAAGCTATCTAACTAAATTTATACAGTATGTAAAAGAAATGGAAGACAGTTTGCAAACCGGCGAACGCATAAATGTTATTTATGTAGCTAATATTTTTTCGGGCACCCCTGCGGATCTTGTAAAAACACTAGATCAATTAACCAAAGTAAGCTTAAACGGTATCAAGTCGATCAATGTGGTTGGAATTGAATTATCGAACGAATCATGGGGAAAAGCAAACAATGATATTTTTCCTGATCTAAATGCCGGGAATCAATTTTATAATTATGTGAGAGGTTTTGGACCGCCACTTTACACCGGCTGTTTAACCCCAAAAGGCGATTATATCAGCGCCATCCGTTCTAATTTTCCAAATATAAAGATAGGATTTCCAACCGCGCCTCTTGCGGCAGCAACACATACGGATTATTACGGCTGTAGTATGGCAAGCTCAAGCGCTTCTCGTTTTAATACGTGGAATACACAGTTAGCTACAAATTTGAATACAGTGATCAATGTCACTGTTGGGAGTACTCCAACCACGGTTACTTCAGGAGATGCATTTGTTATACATAAATATTTTGATGACAAATACTGGGGCAGTAACCAGGAAGGGATGCCCGGAAGTTCGTGTAACAATTGTTTATTAAATACAACAGGGCCCGCTCAATACAAAAATTATTTACGCGCTCACACAACTAGCTCAACCAATTTTAATCACCCGTATTCTTACTATCCAAACACCGAAGATGATACCCTCAGATCATCATTTGATTGCCAATTGAAAGAAACATTTAAATTTATTGATTCGGGTTTTGTAGACAAAATAATGGATGGATATAAAACACAATTGGGAATTAGTGCCGCCAATAATAAAAAAATATGGATGACCGAGTGGAATATTTTAGAGAACAATAATGATGATACAACCTATCTCTTCCATAATACATTTAACCATGCTGTTTTAACCCTTGGTTGGAAAATGGCCATGTTCCGTTCTAATTGGGAAATTGCAGGCGCAAGTGATATGTTTCAGTATAGCACATTTTTTAATGGTGTTTCGGCGCAACAAAATGGATGTTTGAGCAAACGAACAGGAACCAATTCAATTGGCGATGGAGGTGCTCAGGATGCTACGTCGGGTAATGTAAAACGTATGGCGTATTGGGCAACGAGTTTAGCCCGTCACATCTCGCTTGATTCGTTGAATTGGATCGGCAATACCATTAATAATACAGCCGCATACCCAAATACACGATTTTACACATTCATTAATCCGGGAAACAAATACATGTACATGTATTACATTAATGCGGATAACACCGATCTTAATTTGAATTTAGATAGCATCAAGTTAACAGGGTACAATTTGGACTCAACAGTATATCGCGAATATTTTTCCGTAAAAAATAATTATTCAACAGCCGGGTACTCTCAAGGCTTTGAACACAATAAATTTTATAAGGTAGGTAACAATTGGCAAACCTTATTGGCTAACGAACCTGCAGCAACCTATTCGCAAGTAGCGGTGTCTGCAAAAAACTATAATCTGAAAAGAAAATCGATTGGTTATATAAAGATCCCTATAAAAACGCCGGGAACCGGAATCAATGAATCTGATGTTCTAATTAAAACGATCGCCTTTTTCCCAAATCCAACAAATGGCATAGTAACCATCTCGGCACTTAGTGATATAAATGCCGACATAAAAGTGAGCGATATTTTGGGTAATACGATTATGGGTTCAAAAATGAATGGGCAAACATCAGAGTTGAATTTTAAAGAACTGTCGAACGGAATGTATTTGATCAATGTGAGTTCAGAAAACGCAAGCGCTACATACAAAATAATTTTATTAAAATAATTTAAAAAATATATGCTATGAGAAAATTAATTTTATTAGGAATGTTGTTTTTAACAACCGTCTTATTAGATGGACAAACGCCGGGCTTTCAATGGGCAAACTCTATTGGATCCACTGGTGGTGGAGATGATGTTGGAAAATGCATAAAAACAGATGTGTCAGGTAATACATTTGTATGTGGGTCGTTTATTGGCACCGTAGATTTTGATCCCTCCCCGGCTATATTTAATCTATCATCTTATTACGGATCTCAGGATTTCTTTATTGCTAAGTATGGACCAACCGGAAATTTGATCTGGGCAAAAGGTTTTGGTGGTTTAGGTATAGAAGATTGCCCTGCTCTTGCCGTTGATGCCGCCGGGAATGTATATGTTGCCGGGTCGTTTGTTTATACGGTTGACTTTGATCCTTCGACAAACGTTTCAAATCTTGTTCAACAATATGGAACAAATCTTTTTTTAGCAAAGTACGATCCGTCCGGAAATTTTGTTTGGGCTAAAGGAATTATTGGAAACACAACCCTCAATGCCTTTGCAGAGGGATTAAACGTTGACATGAATGGAGATATTCTTTTGACAGGAAGTTTCAGCGGAACGTTAGATTTTGACCCTTCTGCAAGTACAGTAAATCTTATTTCGACCGGGAATTTAGAAATTTTTATTGCTAAGTATACTTCAGCCGGTAACTATGTATGGGCACATAGGTTTGGAAGTACATTTGCAGATTATGCTCATTCAGTTTCAAGTGATGGGGCAGGAAACGTTTATATTGCCGGCCAATTTAAAGGTACAGTTGATTTTGACCCTTCTGCTTCAACAAATACACTAGTAACAGGTTCAAGTAGCGATATATTTATTGCGAAGTACGATCTAAACGGTAATTATGTTTGGGCAAAGAACATGTCAAGTAGTTCTGCCGGAGAAGATATTTATTGCATTTTTTCAGATGCATCAGGGAATTTGTATATAGCAGGAGATTATGGAGGAACAACCGACTTTGACCCTAGCGCAGGAGTTTACAATTTGTCAATTGTTGGGGGTGTTGACGCTTTTTTCGCGAAGTATAATTCTTCGGGGAATTTAATTTTTGCAAGGAGTATTGGAGGAATGAATTTTGATGCAGCATATTCAATTGTAGCCGATGCATTAGGAAGTATTTATGTAACCGGAGGTTTTAGACTTACTTGTGACTTCGACCCATCTTCTTCAACAGCAAACTTAATAACAGCAACAAATGATGGAAACGATGTAGATATTTTTCTTGCTAAATATGATGTTAATGGAAACTATGTTTGGGCGAAAAACATGTTAGGTAATAGTGTAAGCAATGATATTGGAAGAGCAATTACGCTCGATGGCAATTCAGGTGTATTAATAACAGGGCAGCTTTACAACACTTCAGATTTTGACCCATCGTCAGCTGTAAATAATTTAGTCGCTTCAAGCGGAAGCTCATTTTTTGTAGGGAAATATGATCTGTCATCATGTAATTTACTCTACGGATTTTCCGCGCAAGAAACCGTTGGGGGTACTGATAACGGTAAACGAATTAAAAAGGACGCAGCCGGTAATGTATATACAATGGGAAATTTTATTGGTACGGTAGACTTTGACCCTTCGGCTGTAACCGCTACATTATCATCTCCTGTTACCGATGGTATTTTTATTACAAAGTACGACCCATCCGGTAATTATATTTGGGCCAAATGTATAGTGGTTGAACAAATAAACTTCGGATCTGTATGTAGTGCTGCGGATCTATATATAGATCCCACGGGTAATGTTTATCTTACAGGTTCGTATAATGGAACTATTGACTTCGATCCTTCCGTTGCTACTTCAACACTCACTTCATACTTAGGTGTGAATGATCAGGATGCATTTTTTGCAAAATACGACAATTCAGGAAATTATTTATGGGCAAAAAGTATTGGGGGAGTAGGCTCTCTGGTAGGAGCCGAGAGTGGATGCGTAATTAATTCTGATGCGGCGGGGAACGTTCTTGTTGCAGGGTATTTTCAAACGACCACAGATTTTGATCCTTCTCCAGCAACAGCAACATTATCTACTTCAGGCTTTTCTGAGTTTGCAATGTTTATTGCTAAGTATGATCTGAACGGAAATTATGTTTGGAGCAAAGGGATAATTGGAAGTGCAAATAAAATCCCAAAAGCAATTACCATAGATAATTCGAATATATATTTAACCGGATATTTTACTGGAGTAGCAGATTTTGATCCGGCAGCACCGGCTTATATGCTCACAGCATCCGGCAGCGAAGATGCGTTTATTTCTAAATACGATATGAATGGAAATCTTGTTTGGGCAAATAAGATCGGTGGTTCGTCACAAGATGTCGGAAATTCAATTGTGCTTGATGCATCAGGAAATATATACACAACCGGGTATTTTTATGGTACCGTAGATTTTGATCCGTCAGCAAGTATTTCCAATTTAGTATCCGCCGGAACCTCCGATGGGTATATCGCCAAATACGATAATTTAGGAAATTATGTATGGGCAAAACGATTCGGAGGAACAAATCTTGAAATTGTTGAAAGCATTGATTTGGATATGAATAATAAAATAATTATTAGCGGTTATTTTTATGGAACCTCAGATTTTGACCCATCAACGAACATTAGCAATCTTGTTTCAGTTGGGAATGCCGATTGCTTTCTAGCTGCGTATGATAATTCCGGTAGTTATTCATGGGCTTTTTCGTTTGGAAATGTAGGCAGTGATAGAGCATATTCGGTATTAACACACAATGGAAGTATCTACACAACCGGATACTATGGAGGAACTATAGATTGTGATCCATCCGCTTCGGTTAATAATTTGATTTCAAGTGGAACCACGCAAGACGTTTTCATTGCAAAGTATGGCAGTTCTACAACAACAGGCCACGGAAAAATAAGTATTGTAACATCAATGCTTTTAACTTTCCCTAATCCAAATGCAGGTAATTTTACAATTCAATGTGAAGAAGAAGATCATGCCGTTATTTTAAATCAGATCGGACAAGTGATCCAAGAGGTTGATCTAAATGTTGAGAATAATTATAAAGTACAGATAAATAATTTACGATCTGGAATTTATTTAATTAAGGGAAAGAATAGATCAGCAAAAGTGATCGTCAATTAAATAATTGTCTTCCAAAAAACTCAAACAAGTATTATTATACCCATGAAAACAACAAAAAATTTATTATTAATAGCAGCTTTTCTAATAAGCATAAGCGCTAATTCACAAAGAGATTGTAGCACTTTGAGCGGAAGTTGTGTCCCGATTGAGAACCTGGGGACCTCAACTTACATGACCTATCAGGGCGGACAATATCCCGGAGGATCGAATACACGCCCGGCGCTTCAGTTAACCAGAGCACTTAACCAGGTAAATGCGATCATGCCACTTAACTCAAGCGGTGCTATTGATCAAACAAACGGCAAAATTGTTATGATTGGTATTGGCGCCTCTAACCCCCGTACAGAGTTTACAGCGTTTAAACAATATTGCGATACATTCCAATGTTTAAATAGTAAATTAAAAATTATAAATACGTGTAAGGGCGGAACAGGTATTCAAAAAATGGTCGACCCAAATGATACCTGCTGGGAACAGGCAATTGACACCTTGCTTTCCCATTCAGTAACAAATTTGCAAGTTCAAGTGGCTTGGATAGAACAAGAACACACCGGGAATAACAATACATCGTTTCCGGGCGCCCCACAACAATTGGTCACTAATTTTAAAGATCTTTTAGAAGTTGTTTTGCAAAAATATCCAAATATAAAAATTGCTTACATTAATTCCAGAGCATATTCGGGATATGCCGACAATTCTACCGGGCCTGGTTTATGGGCCCCAAGGGATTATTATAATAGTTGGGCAGTAAAATGGGTAATTGAGAATCAAATAACTAATGCAACAGGTTTTGATTATACAGGTTCTAACCCTTCAATTCCTTTTGTAGATTGGGCAACAAATTCATGGGCTAATGGGAATA
>JAGPDW010000268.1:0-3172 GCA_018057345.1 Bacteroidia bacterium
AACAAGCCCTAAGCGCAATAAAAAATCGCAAATGAACTTTACTTTTTTTAGTTCTGTAGCTTTTGTATGGCCGGTTTTAAAATACGCGAGTGAAGTATCGAGTTGACCCTTATTGTAAAAATAATTCCCAACTGATAAATAGGTTTTAAGCAGGGCGCTATCTTTAGCAATGTACAATTGGTTACGAAGGGAATCGATATTCTGCCCAAAAACAGCGAAGAGGGATAATAAAAATAATATGGTAATTTTTGATCTCACCTTTTCGCTATTGGATCTATATTATTGTTTTTTCTTTTGCACCATGGTTAAAATTGTGGCTATACCAACAGTTTCCCCAGTTGCTCCCTCAACGCCTAATTGATCGCGCACACTTTGTTCGCTGGCATCGTAAACATCTACCATCCATTTTACAATTCCTACTTTTACTTCTTTACCGTTTGCGGCAATGAGGGCTTTATCATTCTCAATTTTTTCTTTGCAAGTAAATCTTACGCCTATGCTCATGCCAGGATAAATTGGTTTTGTAAAACGGCACTCGTCAATTCCATAATTTAATAATACCGGACCTTTAGGCGGATCAACAAATAGTCCGGCAGCGCGCGATAAAATAAAATAACCATGAGCTACTGTGCGTTTAAAGATTGTTCCGTCTAATGATTCTGGTTGTAAATGCGCGTAAAATCTATCGCCACTTAATTCGGCAAAATTTAAAATGTCCTCTTCCGCCACCAAGTGAGTAGGGGTGATGAGTGTTTCGCTGATCTCAAGATCTTCAAAATACTGACGGAATGGATGAATATTTTTTATTTTGTGTTTAGCGCCGTATTGGTAATTATTTAAAATGTTTGTGATGGTAGTAGGGGAGCCCTGTAAAGCAGTGCGTTGTAAATAATGGAATACACCACGTTTTCCGCCCATTTCTTCACCACCACCGGCTCTTCCCGGGCCACCGTGCACTAACATTGGCATTGGCGAACCATGGCCGGTGCTTTCTTTAGCACACTCGTTATTTAAAACTAAAATTCTTCCGTGCATACAAGCCGCACCAATTGTATATTGTTTTGCAATGGAATCATCGCCGGTAATAATTGAACTTACCAAACTTCCTTTACCCATTTTACTTAGTTCAATAGCCTCTTCCATATTTTTGTAAGGCATAATTGTACTAACAGGACCAAACGCTTCAACATTATGGCAATCGGTATTTGTAAATGGTTTATCGTTCAGGAAAATAATTGGAGGCATAAAGCAGCCTTTAGTTTTATCCGCTCCCTTAACATCAAACTTTTCAAAATCACCAATAATTATTTTTTGTGTCTTACTAAGCAGTTCAACTTTCTCACGCACTTCCACTAATTGTGATCTTCCTGCAAGAGAACCCATTTTTACACCTTCAACATTTGGATCTCCAATAATAGTTTGCGCTAACCGTTTTCCTAAAGCAATATGAACATCTTCTACAAATTTTTCAGGAACAATAATGCGACGAACAGCGGTACATTTTTGCCCGGCCTTTGTGGTGATCTCGCGAGCGATCTCTTTAATAAAAATATCAAACTCGGGTTTGTAAGGTGTAACATCGCTTCCTAATACGCAGCAATTCAACGAATCAGCTTCCATATTAAAATGAACCGACTCTTCTAAAATGCGAGGATGCGATTTTAGCATTTTGCCTGTTGAAGCAGACCCGGTAAAAGTTACCACATCTTGATTGATCACATGATCTAAAATTCCATTGGCACTTCCACAAATTAATTGTAAAGCACCTTCGGGAACAATTTTGCTAGCAATAATTTCCTTTACAACAGCCTCAGTTAAAAAACAGGTGAGTGTAGCGGGTTTTACAATGGCAGGAACACCGGCAAACCAATTCACTGCAATTTTTTCAAGCATTCCCCAAACAGGAAAATTAAACGCGTTGATGTGTATTGCAACACCTTCTTTTGGTACGCAAATGTGGTGACCAATAAATGTGTTATTTTTTGATAAGCGGGCAGTTTCACCTTCGTAGCAGAATGTTTCATTAGGAAATTGACGACGGAGTGAGGCGTATGAAAATAAATTTCCAATTCCTCCTTCAATATCAACCCAACTATCAATTTTGGTTGCTCCGGTAGCCCAACTGATCTTGTAGAAGAGGTCCTTTTTACTCATTAAGTGAGTAGCAAGAGCCTTCAGCATCATTCCTCTTTCATGAAAGGTCATTTTACGAAGCTTTGGTCCACCAACAGTTCTAGCGTACTCCAACATTTTTCCAAAATCAATTCCTTTACTAGAGGCAGTGGCAATAAGATCGCCATTAATTGCATTAAATAATTCTGTTCCTTTATCGGCACCGGCAACCCATTGTCCGCAGGTGTAATTCTGTAAAGCGCTCATATATTTAGATTAATTTGAATAGATTTTATTGAGCTAAATATAAGAAATGTTTAGTGGAATAAAAGACATAATAATCAATAAAAGAATTGATTTAATGGGGATAATTGCTATTTTTATCGTCTCAAACTTATGAATAAGCTTAAACAGTGGTTTATAGGAGATTATCTTTCAAAAACAAATGATGTTTTTGAAAGATCAAAGATCGAATTGCTTTATAGCTATTCTATTTCTTTTTGGATCCTTGGAACTGCTTTTTATATTTCTACAATAGTAAGAGGATATACGTATCACGCCTTCTGTCTTACGTTTGCTGTTGTGGCGCTACTCATAATTCCATTTATTCTTAAGTATAAGCAAAATGTTCGTATTGCTTCAATTTGGTATATTATTCAGCAAATACTGGTATCAATTGGCGAAACTACTATACAGCAAAATAAACCGGATATCCCATCGGGCTTATGGATCATGACCTTTGTACTTTTTTCTTTCTTTTTGTTTGGCCGGAAGTGGGGTTTGATCATTTTCTTATTGATGAATGTTATTTCTGGCGTCTCAATGGTTCTGTCAAAAGACATCCAAATACCCATTTCTCAGCAATACCAAGGCTCTCCAATAGAAATACTAACCCCCCTTTTATTAAACATTATTATTGTTTGGATGTTCATTAAAACGCGCAGTGATGCCGAAGAACATATCAAGCAGCAAAGTTTACAATTGGAAGAAAAGAGTAGGGAGCTTAAAACAAAAAATCATGATGTAAGAGATAGTATAAATTATGCTAAACGTATTCAAT
>JAGPDW010000269.1:0-3163 GCA_018057345.1 Bacteroidia bacterium
ATATGGCTAACATTCTTGAATTCTAATTTATTCGAAATAATATCCTTTACTCTTGCTCTCCAAATATCATGATAACCTATATAAACAAAGGAATCCTTTAAGATCAAAGGACGCCGTGATTCGCTATGACTATCGGGAATTGGAATATAACTATTTGAACTCCTATTTATGTTATGCAACATAACAATAGGAGGGTTTCCCAAATTCATAGCCAAACTATCATTCAGCACTAATCCATAATATCCATCTCCACAATTTCCTAGATTATTAGTTTCGCTATTCTCTTTTATAAAAAAGCCGCCATTGTCTTGGGCACCTCCGGCAATAAATAAACTATCGCTTTGCAATACGTCAATACCCCAAAACATATTGGCATCCAAACCTGTTCCGTTCAAACTTCTAAAAGGTATTTTTGGTGTTCCAAAATAACCGTTACTTAATGATATCCCACCATCGTTAGCTAAAAACAATCCGTCACCTATGCCACGAGGCATGCTTTTTACTAAATACATATCTCTTACGTCTGCATGCGTATTTGCACCATTATAATAACCCACCTTTGAAAAAGTCTTTCCGCCATCATAACTCATGGATGTTTCTGTTAAACTTACATAGATCACTGAAGTATCAACTTGATTTACCTTTAGATCAATGCACCAAAACGACGACGCTCCCATATGACTTACGGGATCAGCGCTAAGAGCTTTTGAGAATTCCTTGCCATTATAATAATGAATAAATATCCCTGAGTTTCCTGATGTAACATAAAACTTTCCTTTATGTTTTAGATCGCTTAAGGTTGCTAAGGAAATTCGTTCGCAAGCAATGTTTGCCGGAGTAATGTCCTTCCAATTATTTCCTCCATCACGGGTTACAAAGATCTGCGCCTTATTCTTCAAATATGTCCTTGTGCAAACATAAATAACATCATTTTCGTTCGGTGCATATTCTACTTCTGTAATCTCAACATTATCTACCTCTTTATGAAAGGGTAGTTTTACCTTAGTAAACGTTTGCCACGAATCATTAGTAAGATAAAGTGTTCTTTGATCAAAGGCTGCCATTTGATCTTGGTTGCCTGAATTCGCATTTAACCCTAATAGCGGAAAGTTGAAATCATTTTTTTCGCCTGGACCAACATGTTCCCAATTCTGTCCTCCATCTATAGTATGAAGTATGCCATTACCAAAATTCTTTACAACTAAACCACCACCGGTTGCCGTTGAAATATAGATGTTCCTATTACCACTGTTTTTCTTAACAACAATTCCGCTTACACCGTAATTCATGTAAGGTAAATTGTCGGTGATATTTTTCCATTGAGGCTTTTCTGAAAGTGCATTTTGCGTAAAAAACAAACCCGAACACTGACTTCCAGCCATTACATTATTAAGATCCTTCTCATCGGCCCAAACTGCCATAAACAATCCCTTAAATTGATATGAATTTGACTTAGGGCCAATGTAGGTCCATTTATTTGCAATTGGCTGAGAATACAGCTTGAAAGCAAGAATACATGCAATAAAACTTAATACACGAAGCATATCATAAATTTACTAAAGAATTAAACATCAAATGTTACTTATTATTTAAAATAATTGATGTCAAAATCCAAACTTTCTTTAATTTTGTAGCTTATTCATCAAAACATATGTCGGCTAAACCGGAAGATTTTTTTAAGAACATTATTTCTCATTGTAAAGAGTATGGCTTTATTTTTCAAAGCAGCGAAATTTATGATGGCTTAAGCGCGGTTTACGATTACGGCCAAAATGGTGCTGAGCTTAAAAAGAATATTCGCGAATATTGGTGGAAAGCCATGGTTCAGATGAACGAAAATATTGTGGGGATCGACAGCTCTATCTTTATGCATCCAACAGTTTGGAAAGCGAGCGGACACGTAGATGCTTTTAACGATCCTTTAATAGATAATAAAGATAGTAAGAAACGTTACCGTGCAGATGTGCTTATCGAGGATCACATTGCTAAAATTGAAGATAAGATCACTAAAGAAGTTGAGAAAGCTAAAAAACGTTTCGAGAATTTTGATGAAGCAATGTTCCGCTCAACAAACGCGCGCATTATTGAATACCAAACTAAGATCAACGACATTAATACGCGTTTTAAAACCGCATTGAATGATAATAATTTAGCGGACGTAAAACAGATCATTATTGATTGCGAAATTGTTTGCCCTGTAAGCGGTACACGTAACTGGACAGATGTAAGGCAATTCAATTTAATGTTCTCAACCTCTATGGGCTCGGTTGACGGAGAAGGAAGTACTATTTATTTGCGACCGGAAACCGCGCAAGGGATATTTGTAAATTACCTCAACGTGCAAAAAACCGGTAGGATGAAGATCCCTTTTGGAATTGCTCAAACAGGTAAAGCTTTTAGAAATGAAATTGTTGCTCGTCAATTTATTTTTAGAATGCGCGAGTTTGAACAAATGGAAATGCAATTTTTTGTAAAACCCGGAACGGAGATGCATTGGTATGAGCATTGGAAGACTGCGCGTTTAAAATGGCATCATTCGTTTGGATTAGGAGAAACAAATTATAAATTTCACGATCATATTAAATTGGCGCACTACGCTAATGCTGCAGCGGACATCGAATTCCAATTCCCATTTGGTTTTAAAGAATTAGAAGGCGTTCATTCACGGACAGATTTTGACTTGAAACAACACGAACAGTTCAGTGGAAAAAAACTACAATACTTTGACACCGAAAGTAATTCGAGTTATGTTCCTTATGTTGTAGAAACTTCTGTTGGATTAGATCGTTTGTTTTTAGCAACCTTAAGTGCTGCATATAAGGAAGAAACATTAGAGAATGGCGAAACACGGGTTGTACTAAATCTTCCTCCTGCTCTCTCACCAATTAAAGTGGCCATTTTTCCTTTAGTAAAAAAGGATGGTTTACCTGAACTTGCCGAAAAAATAATGGAGAGCTTAAAATACGATCACATTGTTACTTACGATGAAAAAGATACGGTTGGAAAACGTTACCGTCGTCAAGATGCGATCGGAACTCCATATTGCATTACAGTTGATCATCAAAGTTTGGAAGACAATATGGTAACTGTTCGCGAACGCGATAGCATGAAACAAGAAAGGATCGCTATTTCTGCGATCCCTCAGTATATGAATGAAAGAGTG
>JAGPDW010000270.1:0-3148 GCA_018057345.1 Bacteroidia bacterium
ATAATGGCGAAAGCGATTCGAGTTCTACGTTTGTTTCGTCGTACTCCATTTTTAATGGTATTGTTTCTCCAACAAATAAGTTCTTCAATTCTTGATCCGCAAAAAGAACGTTTAAGTTGCGGGCCATATTTTTTGTGGAAGGATCTCTGAGTAGATCCTCTATTTTTAATATCTTTTGATCGTGTTTAAAATTCTCCTCGCCCATAAATAAATTTTTGAATGGATTATGCTTTAATAAAAGATGTGCTGTTTTTCGCAGCGCGGTTGGTGTATTTCTTAATAAAGAACCTTGTTTCACAATATAATCGTAACGGTTATATCCTGCAAAAACCTCATCGCCACCATCGGCACTTAATGCCACTTTCACTTTTTGCTTAGTTTGTTTACTTAGTATTAATGTTGGTATAGCGCTACTATCTCCAAAAGGTTCGTCGAAATATGTTGTTAGATCAACCACAATATCTAAGGCATCTTTTTGTGTACACATGTACTCAAAATGATCTGTCCCTAAATGCTTAGCGATAGCTTTTGCATAAGGCGCTTCATTTAATTTTGAATCGGAAACACCAATTGTAAAAGTTTGCAAAGGCCTATTCAAGTTCTTTTGTAATACCGCCGTTAAACATGCGCTATCATATCCTCCACTTAAAAAAACTCCCACAGGAACATCCGAGATCATTCGGTATTGAAAGGCAGATGCTAATATTTTTTCTGTTTCTTCCTTTGCTTCATCTAGTGAAATAGTAAGTTTTGGTTTAAGATACGCTTCAGAAACATCCCAATATTTTTTTGTTACCAACTCCCTTTCATTTATTTTAAATACCAAATAATGCCCCGGCAAAAGTTTATAGCAATTTTTAAAAATAGAAAATGGCGCGGGAATATAGCCAAGTTGAACAAAGGACGCGATCGCATTCGTGTTTATTTCCTTTTGGAAATTTGGATGACAATGAAACGCTTTTAATTCGGAGGCGAACAAAAACAATCCATCATGCCAATAGTAATAAAAAGGTTTTATTCCGGCACGATCGCGAATGCAGACTAATTCATTTTTTTTCTCATCGTAAATCACAATGGCAAACATTCCAATTAATCTATTCACAAGATCCAACCCCCAATGCTTGAAGGCCACTAAAATAACTTCCGTGTCAGATATACTTTTGAATTTAAATCCTAAATTCTCCAATTCTACTTTTATCTCATTAAAGTTATATACTTCGCCATTATATACGATCCAAAAATTCTCGTATTGCATTGGTTGCTTGCCGGTAGCCGATAGATCAATGATGGATAATCGCGTGTGTGAAATTCCTACTTGCGCTTTTTGTGTAAAAAATAATTTATATCCATTATCATCTGGTCCACGATGATGAAGCCTCGCATTCATCTCTTTCAATAGATCAACTGAAGAGTTTTGTTTATAGTCTATAAAACCTGATATGCCACACATGAGTTTAGCTAACTATTATTCTTTGATCTTCGTCTTTTGTAAAAAGCGTTCACAAAAAGGATCAAACATAAATAAGGTAAAATAATTGTAACGATATACGTTGACCTGTGGAATAAATGCATTCTTTTAGCGGGAAATTTACCTACTTCACCATGATCCACCGTATTCATTAATGTGTTAAACAATTCCATTGGCATGTGACTTTGATAAACCTTAAACAGTGAATCTTTATTTGTGCAGTAATACTCCATACTTTGATGCGGCATATTCACTTTTGACCATTCCGGTTCTAGTGAAACATCATATGTATGCCAATCTCCTCTATATTTTACTTCTGATATAAAGTGGCCTGGACCTTCCTTCTTTCCTAAGCCAACACTTCGTGCTTGAATACCTTTTTGTTTTAAAGCCTGTAAGAACACTATTGTTTGTTGACTACATAGTCCTTCGTTATGCTTTAAAATATCATCCGCATCAACAATTGCCGCCAAATGATCCCAAATACATTTTCCTGATAAGGCTGCGATCCAATTATCCGATAAAGAGTAATTAGCCAAACCATGTTTAAATCTTAATTTAATTATTCTACTAAGATCCTCAACGAATTGGATGGTATCAAATGATGTAGAATTAGAGAGCTTCTCAGTATAACCAACAAGATCATCCACACATCTTATGGTATTTAACTTTTCATCGAACAAATCGTGATCCTTTAAAATAGTTCGGTCGTTGGATGGCATTTTCAAAATAAAAGGGAGTGAGGTAACACTAAATAGTAGGAAAAATATGATCTCTCTTTTGTTCTTTTTAAGCATCACTAAAAAACCAGTACCCATTTTTAATTTTGAATTGCTACCATTGAAATAACCCGTGTTGACTTTTCAATACCTTAAGTCCGACTAAATATAGGGTTTTTTTCTTAAGAAGCTAAGAAGAGATATCTAAAATTCTAAAACACTAAATGTTTAATAATAGCAAGAAATCGCCTTGCAAACATTTCTTTATAGTTGGCCTTAACTGCCAATTTCAAATATTTAAAAGATATGTTTTTGTGTTCAGTTAAAACAGCGTGAAGAGCCATGTACGATAACATATGAGCTTTGATCTTGTTTATTGCTGATGGATATGCTTTAACGAAGACCTTATCGCCACCAACACTTTCTAATAATTCATGCATCCGATCCAGAAGTTTTTGCTCGTTAAATGACATTACACTTCTTTCTTCATGATCTACAATATAACTTGTTACTACCCCAATCAAATGGATCTTGTAACGAGCAGATAATCTCAACCAAAGATCCCAATCTTCCGAAACGGATAATTTTCGTGATTCATTGAACGGAAATTGTAGCGCGATCTCTTTTTTTAAAAATACGCCATTACAACTTAACACATTTCCATTGATCAAAACGCCATTGGCCAACGTAGCATTGCCAACATTACTCTTTAAAAGTTCCGATCTACTATTTATCACCATATAATTCAAATGAAATAGTTCAGGAAAATTCTTGTCTAAAATGGTTTTGTTAGCTGTTGAAAGATGGTTTGTCTTGGCAAGATCATCTGAATCGAAAAAATTAATGTAATCGCCTTTGGCAAGTTTTGCTCCAAAATTACGCGCAAAACCTCTTTCGCTATTCTTGATCTTATGATAAGATACTTTTAATGTATCAATATTCTTAACAACAGCTTCTGTAT
>JAGPDW010000271.1:0-3115 GCA_018057345.1 Bacteroidia bacterium
GCAATAATTATAGAGCTCTCTACTTATGATCTAAATACCAAACTGACTATTTTTAATGTACAAGGCAAATTAGTATTCGAAGGCTCATTAATTAACAAGCTTAATAAAGTAGAAACTAACCTCACAAAAGGCTATTATTTATACCGCATTACAAGTGAAGATCAGGTCCTTAAAAAGGATAAACTCATCATTGAATAACCCAATTAGGCCCTTCACTCAAGAAGGGCCTTTTTTATGCCTTATTTTTTGTAAATTAGGGGATCGAAAAAAGCACTTTGAAGTTAAAGAAGATATATTCAGCAATTTTATTTCTTACATGCCTTACTGTTATGGCCCAAGACAAAGTTAAATACTTTGAATTGGAATATAATGGCACAAAGGTTGAGAAGTGTTTATACAACTCTATTCGATTATTAGATTCTCGTGAGGACACCAGCAACTTTGGATCGGTGAGGGTAGGAATGTTAGATAAAGAGGTGAGTGTAGTTTCAAAAGAGAGTTTTGAAACTCAGTTAGGTGTATTAATTACCAAAATGAGTGGTGAAATTCCCGGGAACTCTCCTATACTATTTCAATTGCGCCGTTTAAAATTTGTTGAGAAAGCTGAAGCAGGAAAGGAATATGGTTACTGTTTTTTCAGAGCAAGCATTTTCTCGTCGAAAGATAATAACTACAGACTCATTTCAGCTATTGATACTTTTATGGTTGTTGAATCTAAAAAGGAAATAACAAAGCAGATCATTGATTACGCTAATAAAACTTTTGTGAACTTTTTTAGTAACGCTTTAACAAAGGAACCAAAACAAAACGCTATTTTTTCTTTAAATGAAATTGTAAAGATCGATAGCATTGAAAAGGCAAAAATAAAAGTGTATACAACCAGCGAATATGTGAATGGCGTTTACCGCACATTTGAATCTTTTAAAGATCAAACGCCGGAGTATTCATTGTTTTCTATTACGTTTGAAGATGGTGAGATAACCGAGATAAAAGCTAAGAACGATAAAAATCGTTTAAGAATAATAGATTCTGAAGAAGTGTATGCAATTGTAAATAACGGTAAGCCTTATATCTCGGCCGAGTATGGATATTACCCACTAGTAAAGAACAATAACGATTTTTATTTTATTGGCGACGATAAAATAAATTATATAAAAGGGCAGGTAGTAAAAAGCAATTCAATTTTTAATCCTACTGAATACGTTTACACGCCATTGCCTATCACCACCCAGTTCGAGATAAAGATCGATCATATGAATGGAAAATTCATGAGGGTGAAAGAGGTAAAGTAGGGATCTCAGTCTTTTCAGTACTCTTTTTTCTTTATATTCTCATCAGCACCAATTTAAAACGTAGAGGACTGTTAAATTATTTCTTTTTACATATTCACTTCATAAAAAGCTTGGTTAAATCCTAAAAACACCCATCAATTTGGCTTATATTTGGAGCACAAAATGAATTAACTTATGAAGAAAATTTTTACTCTGATCTTAACTTTATATACAGGAATTTGTGTTATCAATGCGCAAACTGTGCTTTTAAACGAAACGTTTGTTGCTCCAACAACACTTAACGGATGGTACCTCCAAAATAATTCAAATCCGAATGGCACCCAATCTTGGAGCCAAGGAAGTGGAACAATTTTTCCTGCGTTTAGCGGTGGTCCCAACGATTACGTTACAACGGGATTCAATACGACCTTGGGCGTGGGTAACATCAGTTGCTTTTTAGTAACCCCCACTTTGAATTTAACCAACGGAGGAGTGTTTCAATTTGCTACAAGAACATTCTCAAACCCTGCACAGTTTCCCGATCATTTAGAAGTGCGTTTGGGTATGACTACCTCATCAACAACTATCGGTTCAACTACACTAGATGTTGGAGCATTCACAACCGTTTTGCATGATATCAATCCTGGTTTAACCGCAACGGGCTATCCGAGCATCTGGACGGTTTACTCAACAACGCTTAGTAGTATCACAGGAACGCAGGTAGGACGCATTGCATTTAGATATGTGGTTCCGAACGGCGGATCTGCCGGCTCCAATAGCGAATACATTGGTCTCGACGATGTGAAATATACTGCGCCTAATTGCCCAACAGCTCCTGTTGTTATTAGCCCTGCTTCAACAACAGTGTGTGCGGGTGGTTCTGTAACTTTTACAGGCAGTGGTGCAACAACATATACATGGACAAGCGGACCTCAATCGACAACTTACAGCGTTTCTCCTTCAGTAACTACAGTTTATACATTGTCAGGAACTAATCCGGGTGGATGCCCTGGTGTTGCTACGTGTACAGTGGTTATTGGTCCTCCTCCTGTAGTTTCAGTTACTAACATGACAGTGTGCGCGCTACAAAATGCAACCATCACTGCGGGTGGTGCAAGTACATATAGTTGGAGCAATGGCGGTACCACACCTTCCATTATTGTTCCTGCTCCAACAGGATCAACAGTTACATACACTGTAACAGGCTTCAACGGACCAACATGTTCAAATACTAAAACAGTTTCAATTTACTCAAATACATTTTTAACTGTACCCAATAGTAGTATTACAGCATGCCCTAATCAATTGGCTTTAATTAGTGCGAATGGGGCGAGTTCGTATTCATGGAATACAGGACAAACCACTCAATCCATTGCTATCACGCCAACGGCAAGTGGAATCTATGTGGTTACAGGAACCAATGGATCTTGTTCGGA
This sequence comes from Bacteroidia bacterium, assembly GCA_018057345.1. Taxonomy (GTDB): domain Bacteria; phylum Bacteroidota; class Bacteroidia; order B-17B0; family Aurantibacillaceae; genus Aurantibacillus. The sequence continues at coordinate 2,708 of JAGPDW010000271.1, forward strand.
ATCACTTCAAATATGGGTAACCATTGATCCAGATCTTTATGCCCCTAGTCATACAGTTTGTGCGGGAATTTCCGCTACACTTGTAGCTACCGGAGCCCAAACCTATAGTTGGAGTAATGGTTCAACATCGTCGATTACTGTTGTTAGTCCAACAACCAACACAATATACAGTATCATTGGTACAAGCGGCGCTTGTAGTATTACCAAAACCGTATCGGTTACTATTGGAAACAACCTCTCTGTAGGAGCACTCCAAAAATGTATCGGCTTAACAACACTTTTGCAAGGATATGGTGCTAATTCGTATACATGGCAACCAATCAATGATTTTAATCCTAATGTTTTGGTTAATCCAACAGGCCCAACCGTTTATACATTGACAGGTGTTTCCGGAACTTGTACAGGCAC
>JAGPDW010000272.1:0-3113 GCA_018057345.1 Bacteroidia bacterium
AAGAAAGGCAGATCTCAGATAACAAAATGTTATCAAAATTGGAGATGGTTAAGATCACCAAAAGTGAAGTAGAACCTTCTAAATTAGAAGTTCCTGCAGAATACAAAAAATTTGATCAATAGTGCGGAAGTCATATTACATAGCTCTCTTTTTTGTAATACTCATTCTATTAATTCCTACTATTTCCGAAGCACAATGCGCTATGTGTAAACAAGCGGCTGAAAGTGGCTTAAAAAACGACTCCAAATCTATGGCTCGCAGTTTGAATTCGGGTATTTTATATCTTATGGCGGTGCCTTACCTAATGCTTGCTTTTATTTTCAGGAAACAATTAAAAACTCTTTTTCTTCGCCTCAAAGCAAAGCTTATTCAAACTTCCTGATCATTTTTAAATGCTAAAATGGTTCCTTTTTCTTTTTGTAGGTACGCTAAGCGCGCAACTTCATTATGATACTATTATTAATAAGGGCACTTACAAAAGTTATTTTAATACGCTTATAAAACAACCCGTTGCAGTTACATATACTTTGTACAAAGGCGGGGGAAATGCCAGTAGAGAGAACGATCATTTTACCGGAACACATCTAACCTTATCTGACAAAGATTATTTACATAAAGGTTATGATCGTGGGCATTTAGTGCCCGCAGAAGATTTTGCATACAACGATAGTTTGCAGGGATTAACTTTTAGTTATTACAACTGCGTTCCACAATTACCAAAGCTCAATCGTGGTAAATGGAAAAAATATGAAATGAAGGTGAGAAAACTTTCACAAACCGATTCGCTGATGGTAGTGTGTTATAATGAATACAATACTTTATATTTTGATCGGCTAAACATTCCTACTGTTTGTTACAAATCAGTTTATACTTACAAAGGAAAGCTGTTGCTTGAAATTGGCTTTAAAAATGATTCTACTTATGCTGAAGTGATCATTACGCCAAAACATAGCGCGATGATGGCAGATCTAAAAAAACATCATTAATTATTATCAATAACCTTGGGGGCTTTGAAGTAATCAGTGTCTTTTTGAGGCGCATTTTTTAAAGCCTCTTTTTGGGTAAGGGTTATTTGTGGAACATCTTCTCTTAATACATTTTGCTCTTGTGTCATATAAATAAGAGGCTCAATAGTATCGGTATTTACTTCGTTCAATTTGTCAACAAAATCCAACATACGATTCATGTCGGTAATAATGCCCTGCTTGGCCTCGTCGCTAAATTCCAAACGAGCCAAATGCGCAATTTCATCAACCGTTTTAATATCAATTTTTTTTGCCATTGAATTTGTCTAATTCCTGTTTTATAAAGGTATGAACTTTATTTTTAAGTTCCTCCATGTCTTTTTCGGTGAGGCCTTTTGTTTCTATAGGATTCCCCACCACTATCTTAGGGATACCCGGCCTACCATTACTTTTAAAAAAACCACCATTTTCGAGGAACCACCAATTATTTAAGTTTACAACAGGTACAATTGGTACTTGCTTATCAATAGCCAGCTTAAAGGCGCCGTTCTTGAACGATTTCAAATGACCTCTATCACCAATGGTTCCTTCTGGATAAATTACCACGCTAATTCCGGCATCGATCATATCGCCTGCATTTTTAAATGCTCTGTGTGCATCGGTAGCACTTTTGCGTTTCACGGGAATATCCAAATACATAAAGAAATATTTAAACAAAGGTATTTGAAGTAACTCGCTCTTACCCATGTAAACAGCGGTATGATCAATGTAAAATGGTGAGAAAAGAATATCAAGATAAGATGTATGGTTTGGAACGATAACGCATGGTTTTGGAAATTTTTGTTTTCTTTTTGAAGTATAGATGATCTTTGGATACAACATGCTAAATATTGAAATGATGCGAGCCCAAAAACGTTTGAGTTTAAACACCATATCAAAACGCTTAGTAATTAAAGCGAAATAAAATAAGGGAAAAAGGATAAGGAAAGGAATGGCAAAACATAAGGAAAACCAGATCTTCCACAGGGGCATTAATATGACTCGAACAATTATCATGTAAGGGCACAAAAATAGACTTAATACCAAATATACATATAAATTTAGTCGAATATACTCGTTCTTTTCCATCAATACTTCTTCAAAAAATTGTTCCGTAACCATTGCTACGCAAAAATTTTTGTTCATCGTCTTGATGAAAAATCACTTCGCATCTTCAGACCAAATTATATGTACATTTGGTATAAAAATTATACCTTTACCCTATAACATCATGGCAAGAATTTTAACAGGCATACAAAGTACTAATGTTCCGCACCTTGGTAACATATTGGGGGCTATAATGCCTGCAATAGAGTTAAGTAAAAAACCAGGCAATGAGAGTTTGTTTTTTATTGCCGACCTGCACACGTTAACTAGCGTAAAAAACGCTGCATTTATTAGAGAAAGTACAAAAGCTGTAACTGCTACTTGGTTGGCTTTTGGGTTTGATACACAAAAGAATTTATTCTATCGCCAAAGTCGCGTACCACAAGTTACTGAACTTACATGGTATTTAAATTGCTTTACGCCTTTTCCTATGTTGGCAAACGCACACTCGTTCAAAGATAAAAGTGAACGATTAAGCGACGTGAACTCAGGCTTGTTTACATACCCGGTATTAATGGCCGCAGATATTTTATTGTACGATGCTAATTATGTTCCTGTTGGAAAAGATCAAGTGCAACATTTAGAAATGACACGTGATATTGCTTCTGCATTTAATAATAAAATGGGCAAAGAGGTTTTTGTTTTGCCCGAAGTTTTAGTGAACGAAGATACGAAAGTTGTTCCTGGAATTGACGGACAAAAAATGAGTAAATCATACAACAACTTCATCAATATATTTTTACCCGAAAAAGATCTTAAAAAAGTAATTGGAACTATTGTTACCGATAGCAAAGGATTAGAAGAGCCAAAAGATCCGAATACAGATAATGTTTTTAAGTTATACCAATTACTTGGCAGCAAAGAACAAACCGAAAGTTTACGTGCCAATTATTTAAAAGGCGGTTTTGGTTATGGCCATGCGAAAACGGCTTTGTTTGAATTGATCTTAGATAAATTTAAAAAAGAGCGCGAAACATTTAATTCGTTAATGAACAATGAAGC
>JAGPDW010000102.1:0-10816 GCA_018057345.1 Bacteroidia bacterium
GAATTTTTTATTTCCTGATTGTTTGTTTTTTTCCTGCACAATAAAAATTTTGGTTGTATACTCCCTTCCAACAATTCAGTTTGCGAATCATCGGTATGTAATGGAACATTATACAACATGTGTACTCCTTGTCGTGTCGCGAACGCATGTATACATCTAAAGTATGTCCTTGTTTATATCCGCTCAATAGAATAAATTGTTGTCCTTCAACCTTGAACAATGGAAATCTGTTAGTGCGCTTAATGACTTCCCCATAATGACTACAAAAAGGATCACTGATAATAGATCTTTAATATATATAGCCAAGCATTTAATGATTTATAATTAATCTTTGCATCTCCTTTACACCATCATTTGATAAATATTTGAGCAGGTAGATGCCTGAATTCCATTCTGATACATTCAGGGTGACTTGCTCTAAAATTTCTCTTACCAATATTGGCCGACCGGATAAATCATAAACTTGGAGCTTCCCCTTTACACCTCTTTGATTGACAGATACACTCACAAAATCACCGGCCGGATTGGGTTGAATTTTCAACTGCATATTTTCTTTTACCATAGCGGAAATAGAATTTGGCCATAAGATTGGAAGACTATCGATGCTGGTTATAAAACTCCGGCTTTGGCTTAGCCCATTAAAAACTGTATCATTGCCAATAAATAAATCCGGGCTTGTAGTACCGCCAACTATAAACAATTTGCCATTGGCATCTTTAACAATTCCATTGCCAATATCTGTTCCTATACCTCCTCCGGAAATGGCCCAGCGAAAATTACCTGAGCTGTCGTAACTACATACCAATACATCATCCCCCCCCCGCGTAAATAGTGTATCCGTATCAAAACGCATCGTGTAATTCAATTTACCTACACCATAAACATTCCCCAAAATGTCCGATTCCAATTGGGTTAAATACTCCGAACCATAACTATCCAAGATGGTATTCCACTTAAAATTACCCAAGGTATCATAACAAGCTATAAAACAATCAGTTTGGTCATATCCTGACAAGGTTGGGCCGCCTTCAAATACAAACTGATTTTGATTGTTTGAAAAACTATGGCCGGTTACATAAATACGATTTGCGTGAACAGAAAGAGAACGAAGTCCCATAGTACTAAAATTATCTATTGTTCCTATCTTCTTAACCCAATCACAACTGCCGGTACTATCTAACCTTGCAACAATTGATTTACTCGCCCAATTTAAAGGAAAACTCACATTTATACCGCCAATATCAGTCGGGTTTCCTGGGTTGTTATGACCAGCTATAAGATACAAGGAATTTTGTTTCCATTTTAAATCAAAAGGATAATCTTCACCAATCCCACCGTAACTTCTGGACCATTGTGCCACACCTAATGAATCAAATTTCGCAATAAAAATATCCATGGTATTTGCAACCAACGTATCGTTTCCGATGTACAATTTGTAATTAGGATAACTATTTGTCCAAGTTCCATTAAAGTATCCTGATACATAATAGTTATTCTGATCATCTACACATACCCCTCTTGCAGATAAATACTCATCGTTGATATCGCCAATTTTATTCACATGCTTGAGCACCATATTTGAGTCTAATTTCAGGATAAGGCCATCCAATTGACCCGCACTATTTGCAGAATCTCCATCAAAGTGCAACGTTTGCGCATAAGTAATTGAATAAATTAAATTGCCGCTTTGATCCATTTCTAGCGGTGCATAAGAAACAGAAACTCCTTCTGCAATTTTTTTTAAGGAAATAAATTTATTTGAGCTATTATACTTAGCGCAGTAAATTCCTTGTGCCTTATCTGACAGGTTAGAAGTAATAATGGAGTTTGTTGATATTGTAATAGTATCGATGGAAGCCTGTCCTTTAAAGAATCCACTAAGGTATTTATTTCCATGCTTATCAGTCACAAGGTATCGATCATTGTAAATCAAATGATCAATATTTGATAAAATAGTTGTATCAAAATCAGGTACAATTTGTGAAGTTCCATGTTTAAAACAAAACAACAATATGAGCAGTATAGTGAATTTGTTACTCATCTTTTAATGTCCTTGTAAGGGTAATGGAATAAAGGCGATACTATTTAGAGTGAATAATAATTTAGGGCTACCACAGCCCCCTTGAATAAATGTGCACAAATCAATTTGTCGACGTTGAAGATCGTTAAAGCCCCATTTCTTGTCGTGTATTTGGGGAAATACACCCTCTTTGCCTGGAGGCAAGTTGTAATTTCCTGTTATCGACATCGATTTATTACTAGAGTGATTTACATAATATCTTAATTTTAATGAAAGTAAAACACTTTGCGCAACAATAAAATTTTTTAACAATTGCTACTCGTAGTAATACATGTTCGGCTTGCGGCATGTTGAATTCTAAGTAAAAATAATTGTGTTATGTGAGGAGAAAGACCACGGGGATAAAACCAGCCTTATCGGTTCAATAATTTTCCAGCTTCTAAGAAGGTCTCACCCTCAAAAATTTTATAGTAGATGAATCCCTGAGGCAGAGGCCCTTGAATCAATCGATTGGATGATTGAATGGTGTGATGCCCAATGGGTTGACCTAAGGCATTGTATAAACGGAGAATTAAAGGTCTGGGATAAGTATTGGTAAAATGAATGCCTTCGGAAGAGATAGGATTTTGAAATAAAATAAAGTTTTTAGCAATCAGTTCAGGAGAAATCGCGGTGGGGCCACAAGGATTTGACCAACCATTGAAGGTGAATTGAATGTTGTTAAAAATACTATCTGACATATATGAAATAGGCAAGCTGGCAACTTGGGCATTGGGTTCCCTTTTCATGTAAGCATAAATTGTGCTGGTAGATTGAATTTGCAAGGTCGCGCTATCTTTCATGTAGAAGTTAGCGAGGGTGCCTGAGGCGCTGGGAGGAAAATTGAGGATGGAATGTTTATCCATGTAAAATGTAACGATATTACTTGTACCTATCGAAAAATCATACTCCAATTTAGCGCCTTGGCAAAGATATATTTCGGCGTTCATGTAAGGTCCTGCTCCGGGATGGTTGGAGGCATTAAATTGTACATTGGCTCCACTTGGAATCACGAAGGTGCTGTCTAACATTCCTGTACTTGGGCCGATATTTACGGACGTGTTTTGTGCATGGGCAAAAAGAGAGATAATCAGCGCGATTAAGGTAAAAATAATTTTTTTCATTCATTCAATTTTCTAATAGACAACAAAGTAGTTCAGGTAGTTGGAAATTCAAAATGGAATGACATCACCATGACAAAAAAAATAGGCAAGATATCACTCGCCCCGCTGTTCAACATGTTTGGCTTGCTGCATGTCAAACTTTAGATAAAAAGTAATTGTGTTTTGTGAGGAGAAAGACTACGGGATAATCATGAAAAAGGATCGGGACCGCTTCGCGGTCCCGATCCTCATCAACAAAATGGATGTTCGATTAAGACAAATACGATTAATCCTGTTTGCTAATCTTGCTGGTATGTTTCAGCACATCATCACAGATGACCTGAACAGTGTACATACCATTCGACAATTCATTCAAACTGATGGTCATCGTTTGTGTTCCGCTTTCGTGCTGTGCTTGCATTTGTTTTACCAAACGTCCACTGATATCATACAATTTAACGACCGTTTGTTGCGCTACTTCTGTTTTTAGATCTACCATCAAAACGGAAGTTGCAGGATTCGGATAAACAAGGATATTGTTTTCCAGGATCATTTCCTCCAAAGAAGGTTTGCTAGCCAAAGTAGTAAAGCTGCTTAATCCACTCCAAGGACCTGTTGAGAACGGAGAAGGATTGCAGATTGCACGAATTTGCCATTCGTAGTCTGTGTTCAGGGTTAAACCAGTATAGTTTTTGCTGCTTGCAGTTCCGGTAATTGTGCTACTGACCCATGTACCAGGACCTGCTGCAGTGCGATAACGAATTTGATAATAGTTCGTTGTAGGCACAGGAGTCCAGGTCATTGTTGCCGTAGTACCAGTTATACTTACGGTATTTAAGTTGGCTGGAGCTACGCAGGCATTACTTGTTGAGAAGATGGTGGTTGCACTCCATGGACCAGGGAAATTCGGATTACCACAGAAACCACGTACTTCAATTTCATAGGGAGTACCAGCAGTCAAGCCAACAATGGTTTTGAAAGTATTGGGGGCTGATTGTGAACCGCCACCAGTCCAGCTACCAGCACCAACAGCGCGATAACGGATTTCGTAAAAACTCAATCCGGGGATTCCGTTCCAGTTTACTGTAGCCGTATTACCACCAACATTACTCATGTTGACGCCCGTTACCGGAGGTGTGGCTGAAGTGTAAATATTTGCGGGAGCCGAAGTAGTTGTACAACCATTCCCATCGGTATACGTGTAAGTATACGTTGTTGAAGGTCCGCTGTAAGGATTTGCAACGTTGAAAGTACCGCCGGCAGGACTACCGATCAGATTGACAAAATTACCCGCACAAGCACTCACATCGGCGGCAGTAACTATTGGCAATGCGTTGATGGTCAAATTCAAATTTTCCGTATGACATCCATTCACTGAAGTGTATGTCCCGCTTTGGCTATAGGTGGTATTGTTGACCGGCCATGTATAAGAGCCGCAAGAAGAAATAAGCGAAGTGTTTATCGTTGAAGGTGTGATTGTCAAATCCAATATTTCAGTTTGACATCCATTCACTGAGGCATAGGTACCACTCTGGCTATACGTTGTATTATTCACAGACCATGAATATGTATCACAAGAAGTGGCAACCGTGGTATTAGAAGTAGATGGCGTAATGGTCAAATCCAACATTTCGGTATGGCAACCATTTACATGGGTATACGTACCACTTTGTGTGTACAACATATTGTCAACAGACCAGGTATAACTATCACAAGCATTAACGGTTGACGTATTTGAAGTGGCGTTGTTAATGGTTAGGTTGAGTGTATCGATATGGCAACCGGTTACCTGGGTGTAAATACCCGACGTGGTATAGGTTTGATTGTTTAAAGGCCATGTATAAGAATTACAAGCTGTTGCTGAAGAACTTGTTGAAGTTGAATTAGTAATGGTCAAGTTCAAGGTAGAAGTATGCAAACATCCATTTGCATTTAGACCGGTTGATGTATATGTACCTGATTGGGTGTAGATAGCATTGTTACTTGCCCAAGTATAAGAATCACAAGCGGTAATATTACTGGTACTTGTAGTAGGCTGACCAATAATAACCCTTACCGGAGTTCTTCCGCTTTCACATCCATTTACGGTTTGTGAAATCCAATAAGTATGTGAGGTTAATGTGGATGTAGGCAATAAAGCGGTCGAAGTGGTACGCGAGGTATAATATTTTAAATTGGTACCAACCACCGTATTACTTAAACTAGAACTTGTAGCCGGAGCACAATATGAGAAAGGTATCGCAAGCGTTGTATTACACGCCCCGATGCAAATTGGAGTCCAGCTGCTGGTTATAGGTGGAAATACACCTAACAAGGTATCACCACTTACAAAAGCGGGATTAAAGTTGTTATCATATAGAACCCATGATGTACCATCCCAGGCAAGTTGATTGCCTTGTTTAGCATAAAAATTTCTTCCGTTTAATACACCCACTAAAACATATTGTCCGCTCATTGAACTGCATGCTCCTTGCACCGAAACTTGATAAACGGGGTTCACCATAGCCGGCTGTGACGGTTTAGGAGTAACGGTTAAGTTCAACGTAACAATACTATCACAACCTGCTGCATTTACTAAAGTATCTAAATAGGTGCCGGAAGTGGTTTGTGCTACCCCATTAAAAACATAACTACTTCCTTGACAAATGTTTTGATTAATGGTAGCGTAGGTAGTTGGGCAAATTACGGTCACTGAACCTAACATGGTTGCACTTTGAACGCATGTGGTGCTTAAGGTAGTTCCCTCAACCGTATACACACCTCCTGCAGTATAAATACCCAAATTTATATATGTATTATATCCAAAAAAGGATCCTCCAACATTTATGCCATTTCGTTTTAGTTGATATTTAAATCCACTTTGGCCATAAGCAAGTATCATCGACGTAGGCCCGGTATTAACATTTCCTTGAGGTGAGTAAAATGCGTTTTGAGCTGGTGGTATACAATCAAATAAATAAATCTGCCCATCAACATCTGTAGCACAACCGTTGTTTTTATTATGCATAAATAAGTCAACCCCAGTTGAAGCCATAAAATAATTATTATAGGATGTAAAATTATTATTGGTGTTGTAAATTGGGAACCCATTGCCTAAAGCATATCCCGTATCAATACCAACCATATGTATATCATTCATATAGATGTTAGAATTTGGCGTTATACTCCAATTGTCTCCACCATCTACCGTTTTCGCAACGCCGGCAAAATCACCTAGAATGTAAATTAGATTATCATTAATAATAGACAAAGAAGATATGTTGGTATTGGATGAGAACCCTGAAGTTTGGCCAATCCATGTAAGACCACCATCAACTGTTTTAAACAACTTATTTCCTACTCCAACAACCCAACCTATGCTTGGTGTAATTTTCGAAAATTCGATCTCAGAAAATCCTCCATTACCTGAAGGAAGACCGGTAGCTTGTACCCATGTAGACCCTCCGTCAGTTGTTGTATATATCGTATTACTGCTACCGGCCACTATACTTCCTTGCATAGATGAACTAAACCAAACATTATTCCAAAATGTATTGAATGGCGCTCCTGTAGTTTGTGCAACCCAAGTGCTACCACCATCGGTGGTGTGTAATACTGTGTTACTTGAGCCAACAGCCCATCCTTCGGAACTATTTAAAAAATGAACGGATGACAAACCATAAGTTGTTCCTGAAGTTAGTTCATTCCATTGATATCCACCATCGATTGTTTTAACTATACTGCCATTGTTACCAACCATATATCCTGTTGCTACTGTAGGAAACTGAACATAGTTAAATCTTGGCGCGTTTAAACCAAGGGATTGAGAAATCCAAGTTTGTCCTCCATCCACAGTCTTAAGAATACTGCCTTGCTTACCTACCGCATAACCAATATTGGCATTGGCAAAATGGCAGGCATTTAAACTAGCCTTGGTAGTAAAGGTAGACGATGTATAGGTACTTCCATTGTCTGTTGATTTTTTAATAGCGGGTACCGAACCACTATAACCACAAATGACAAAATTGTTTCCACCAAAAGCGTAAACACCGGTTGCACTCATACCCGCTGTTGAGGTCGTTTGCGTCCAAGTTAAACCTGCATCGTTTGTATAATAAATCTGACTTAAATATTCATTAACCGCATAACCTTGCGTGGCATTGCCAAAGTAAATAGAAGTAAAATAAGACGAAATTAATTGACTGGTCCAACTAGTTCCTCCATTGGTCGTTTTCAATATTTCTCCAAACAACGAAACGGCATAACCCTCGGTGCTGGAAGTAAAAACTACCTCCATTAATGGATTGGTTGTTCCAGAGTATTGATTCGTCCATGTAGTCCCTCCATCCGAAGTATTGAAAATAACGCCACCATCCCCTACGGCCCAACCCAAGTTAGGGCTTACAAAAAAGACCGATTTCAAGGCGTTCGGAAAATTAAGGACCATTTGTATTTGCCAAGTAACACCACCATCAGTAGTTTTAGCAATTACACCTTCGCCAACAACCCATCCGGTGCTTGAAGAAACAAAGTAAACATCCCATAAAGTTGCTAACGTAAAGGATGCCTGCCTAACCCAAGTAGTCCCTCCATCGTTAGTCGTTAAAATGACGCCATTGTTACCACAAGCCACAGCATGGTTGGCATCTATGGCATGCACATCGTTTAAAAGGCAATTGATTTGTGTACTTGACGACCCACCAATAAAATTAGGATGCCATGTTTGCGCGTTGATGGTGTAAATACCCATCAGCAACATTGCAAAGAGTAATAAGATTTTCTTGTTCATTGTATAACATTTTTTGATTCGAGTACAAGGTTAAAACCCCTACCTCATTTTGCATTTATACCAGACTCAAAATGAAGACTAGCCCCTATAAAAATCTCCACTCATCCTAGGGGGTAGCACCTATAGTTTGACAAACTTTATAAAATCATATCCTGTTCTAGTATATTAGTTGCCAATATGCGTTGTCTTTTTATCCCAATTGGTTTTTTCATTATCCTTTGTTGGCTTTTGATGGGCTCTTGTATCCAAAAATCATCGGAAAGAGTAAAATCCCCCTTATTTGATTGGCTCAATAAGCCGGAAAATGTGGACCAAAAAAACTATCGAGATACTTTTCATACCAACTATCAATCCTTCTTAACCAAAAAGGATATTATTTCTGCAGCCGGTTTATTAGAGGCTTATGGCAATGCAAAAGATTTGAGGTATGAATACGACTCCTTTTATGTCATACAATCCAAGCAATTCCTTCAACTTTATGGAAATCAAATAAGCGATTATTACAAATTAGCCTTACATTATTATTTAGGTTCTCAATATGATTTCAATGGTTTCATGGATAGTTCATCGTTGTATTTAGAAAAAGCTTATGCCTTTCAAACAAAAGACAAAGAATCCATTAAACTTAAAGGATTTGCAGGTATCATTTTAGGCAATCAATTATTAATGAAAGAAAAAACGGAAGACGCACTCAGTCAGTATTTACAAAATTTACAACTTTTTGAATCCATTCATGATACCGTAAATAAAGCGACTACTTTGTTGAACATTTCTGAAGTATATCTAAGAATGAAAATGTATGATGAGAGAAAAAACTATCTTTTTAAATCCATTCCACTTTGCATTGCAACCAAGGATACACAAGGCTTATGGAATGCGTATTTTAATCTGGCAAGAGCTACCGAACTCGAACAGAATAAAGACTCTTGTTTATTTTATGCTATAAAAACAAAATCGCTGTTTGATGCATGGTCCCGAAAAACAGATTATTTTATAAGCAACACAAATTATATCTATGGCAAAGCCCTTTTTTTAAACCAGCAAATTGATTCAGCATTATTTCACTTCAAGATTGCAAAAGCATCATGTAAAGATTTTATTTTGTATATAGATTTAGTGACTGCCTATGCTGATGTGAATAAAGCTTTGGAGAAACCTTTAAACACAATTGAACTTAAAGATGCTCTTGAACAAAGTAAGTTAAAACATGATATTGTGCATCAAGGACAAATATTGGAATTATTAGCTTATGATGCCAACTTCAGAAAGAACTATCAAGAAGCTTATGAATTTACCCGTCGTAAATATAAATTACGTGATAGTTTATGGATGCAGGATACTAAAATTGAGGTGGCTAATTTGGACAGAAAGTATCAGGTAGCCAAGAAAGAAAAAACCATTGCCGAACAAAAAACTAAAATCTCAGGTTTGCTTTTTTCCTCAATAGGTATCCTATTAGCATCTATGCTGTTTTTTGTTTATCGTAAACGTAAAGAAGCCCAAGCCGAAACAATTCGTCAACAAACATTCACCGATGAACTTTTACAAAATACGGAAGACGAACGTAAACGAATTGCCTCGGATTTGCACGATGGCGTCAACCATGAATTATTAACACTCAAAAACCAAGCTTCCAATGGGAAACAAATTGAGAGCACACAAATCGAAAAGGTCATCAACGAAGTGCGGCAAGTAAGCAGAGATCTATATCCTGCTATGTTTGACCATATCGGACTAGCTGCAAGCATTGAAAATCTTTGTGAGCGAATGACACAAGCAGGACTATTCACCACCTGTGAAATCAATTATACCCTCTCCTTGTCTAAGCGAAATGAACTACAACTCTATCGAATCATACAAGAAGCTTTAAACAATACCCTGAAGCATGCCAAAGCCGATGCTGCGAAGGTTACTATAGACACCATTGGAAAAGAACTGCTAGTAGAAATAAAAGACAACGGCATAGGATTTAATACAGCGGAAAAAATGTCTAGTGCCTCTTCCTTTGGTATTCAAAGTTTAATACAAAGAGCCAGGGCCATGGGAGGTAAATCAACCATTGAATCGAACGAAGAAGGAACAAAATTAATTTTAAAAACCCCTATACATTAATGTACACCGTCATTATTGCAGACGATCATCCAGTAACACTGGAAGGCATGAAAGTTTATATCGAAAAATTGGGTCATATGGTTCTGAGAACTTGCCAGGATGGTATAGAAGCTTATAACCAAATTAGTGCGATCAAACCAAATTTAGCCATTTTAGACCTCAGTATGCCCGGCATGAATGGACTTGAAGTATTGGAGAAAATCAGAGCCCATAACAAATCCACAAAGATTATTATTTACACCATGTACACCGAGACTACTTTGTTTGATAAAGCGGTAAGGCTTGGTGTGAATGGCTATGTTCTTAAAGAATTTGCCATGGAAGAATTGGCCTTATGCATTGAAAGTTTAACCAGAAGTAAAGAATGGTTTAGTCCTAAATTACAGGAAACACTGGTGTTTAAACAAAGCGACAACATCCATGAACAAATGCTGATTCTCACTCCGGCGGAAAGAAAAATACTATCCCTCGTTGCACAGGAAAAGAGTTCTAAACAAATCGCTGAAAATCTCTTCATTTCCGAAAAAACGGTTGAAAATCACAGAACCAATATCATTAAAAAACTTCAATTAAAAAATACGAAGAATTCATTGCTGGCTTGGGCTATTACCCATAAAGGAAGTCTTTAGTATGAAAGAAATAAACCGTCTCATAAAATGTTATAGAGAATAATTCCTGAATGAAATTAGCTTACTTAATATTTCCGTTCTGCAAAAATTCATTCTATTTAGCAGTATGCTTAGTCGTGTTCTTGATGAATTGCAAACCCGAACA
>JAGPDW010000005.1:0-37033 GCA_018057345.1 Bacteroidia bacterium
GGAATGAGTCCGGAGGTAATTGCGGTAATGTTGAATTTAAAACCAAGCCGAATTGTTTACGTAAGTTGCAATCCAAGCACGCAAGCTCGCGATCTGGCGCTTATGGAACATTTATACAAGATCGAAAGGATACAACCGGTGGATATGTTCCCACAAACGGCTCATGTGGAGAATGTGGTTCTTCTTACCTTAAAATAGGGTTAAAACACTTGTTTTTTTAGAAAATACCTATAACTTTGGTTGTATAAACCAAATAACTATGATCCATTTCAAGTCCTCAAAGATCCTTATTCCAATTGATTTTAGTGAAACATCTTTATTGGCCATACAGCATGGCGCTTTTGTTGCTCAATTTACAAAAGGTGATGTATGTTTGTTACACGTGATCAATTCAAATTACACGCGTCAGAATTTATTTTTGCCTGTGTTGCAATTGAATGATCCAATGGAATTTGAAAAAAAAGTTGAAAGTAAATTAAATGAACTTGCCAATGATGTGCGTTCTGAGTTTGGTGTAAATGTAGAATGTATTATCAAAACAGGTGTTCCTGCAGCGGAAGTTGTTGATACTATTAAGGAAATTGACGCATCATTAGTGGTTATGGGAACTCACGGTTACGCTCCAATTGAAGAATTGGTTATTGGAAGTAATGCTTTACGAGTTATAACAAAAGCAAATTGCCAGGTTATGACCATGAGTAAAGGCTCTAACCATAAAGGATACAATAAAATAGTTATTCCTATTGATAACAGCGCTCATTCGCGTCAAAAAGTTGTGTATGCTATTGAGATGGCAAAACAATTTAGTGCGCATTTATATGCCGTTGCGTTATTAGGTCCGGAAGATGAAAGTCATAAACCTCAAATGGAATTGATCTTACATCAGATAGAAAAATTGGCTAAAGAAAAAGGTGTGATGTACACTTCTGATGTTTTATCAGGATTAAAAAATCGTGCAACAGCTACTGTTCAATATTCAGAGAAAATCGGCGCTGATCTTTTGGTGATCATGAGTGATCAGGATGCTGAGTTAAGCGGATTCTTTTTAGGACCATACGCACAACAAGTTATTCATTTAAGTAAGGTCCCTGTTATTACTGTAAAGCCCGAAGAACACCCCGAGAATATCAATTTTACCATTTTAAGTGGAACAAGCGGTATCTAAAAGCGATTTTTTTTACCCAGTTATAATTAAATGCTTGCCATTTGTAAAACCCCGCCGTCTGGTGGGGTTTTGTTTTGGATATTTGTAAAGCAAAATAATGAAATTTGTTCCTGTTTAAATACAGGTCAAATAAAACCCGCAGAGTAAGGGTTTTTTCTGAAGGGAGCTGAGCAATCAGCTTCCTTTTTTATTTTATAAAATGGAAGTTTTTTTGCGGGATAGAATAACACAAACCGATATATCGCCCCTAAAGGGGCTTCTTTGTTGTATCGTATTCGTATTTACCGATATGTCGTCCCTTCCGGACTATTTCAAAACGATGAAAATTAGTTTTATATAATTTCCTAGCTCCGTAGGAGCGACATATAGGTAGCCCCCGAAGGGGGCGAAATAAACCAAGGTGATCAGAACCCCTTTAGGGGTGACATATTATTTAATGCATCACCGATAAAAACATTCGGTTGCAATATGCGCTTTGTCGAAGGGCTCCTTTAATCAAAAAATAACCACGTTAATCCAAAGCGCATTGCTCTATCAGGCTGATAGTATCCGGGAACCATGCTGTA
Source organism: Bacteroidia bacterium (assembly GCA_018057345.1). Classification (GTDB taxonomy): domain Bacteria; phylum Bacteroidota; class Bacteroidia; order B-17B0; family Aurantibacillaceae; genus Aurantibacillus. Next base: position 1,732 of record JAGPDW010000005.1, read on the forward strand.
ATTTGTGCCAATCACACCATGCAAAATATTTTCCATTTTAATAAAAAAGGTAACCGGCCTGATGCGCGCATTTAAAAACACATCTACAAATGTAAAATTACCTGCTTTGTAATTATCTTGCACATAAAACGCTTGTGTAGCCGGCATATAAGCATAAGGCGTAAACTGATCGTAATACTCTACTTGTCCGCCAACTGCTAATTGAAGATTATTCTTAAATAGATTTCCTTTATAAAACAATGAGGCAATAGAAACGCTTTTTGGTAAGCTGATCAAATTGCTGGAAGTAGTTTGCCATGTTTGATTTATGCTAACTCCTAAATGTTTAAAGAATACTTTATCTAAATTAATACGAATGGCTCCATTGGTGATGGTATTATTGCTCTGCATTGGATAAGCTAATTGATCAAAGTATAAATAATTTGTTACTCCTTTATAGATTCCCGTAACCGTTAAAAAAGAAACCTTACAACTCAATTCGGCTTGATTCATTTGCACATTATTGAATTTATTATCCCATGCAAAATGATTACTGTACCAATGTTTATATATATAATCTGGTGTGCGATCTTCCGATAAAAATTTTAAACTTACATTTCCTTTCAGTTTTTTGTTTCTAAAAAACTGCAATTGATGAAAAGTTTCTACTTTGTAGTTTCCTGCAAAAGCTCCTGCGGCAATGTATGATCCCGAAACTGTATTAATGAGTTTCTTTTGGCTCAAGCTGTCAGTGGAAATGAAATTCTTTATATGATCCATTTTTACATTAGCCAAATGGTTCATGAAACTGGTATCGGAGTATTGCCACAATTGAGCTATTTCATTCTCATAACCTAGCTCTAAATTGAAATTGTTCTTTGCCGATCTAAAAGTAAGGTTAAGCTCATTATTAAAGGTTCTTACGCGAGTGCTGTCAATGGTTTTGGCAGTATCTGTATAAAACAAAAAGTAATAATTATCTGTTCCGCTGTTAAGATCTTTATACCTGTACTTTAAACTACTGAACGAAGATCGCAAACCAATATAGCTTTGAAGTCTTGAACTGTCTTTGTTTAGCTTGAACCAATTCGCATATTGAGCCGATAATTCTCTATTATCTCTGGAAGCACCGCTTAATTTCACGGGAATAAGATCCTTGCTTACTAAAAGATCTTGCTGTCTTAGTGTATCGTTAATTATGCCTCCGTTTTCCTGAAAGCGATTATTGTTCACTAAAATATACGATGTAAATCCAAAGCGTTTGTTCTTTGTAGTATAATTATTGGAAGTGTAAAAATTATTAGTAAAGGTTTGTTGTTTGGTGTAAAATCCTAGCGAGGTATAACGATTCAATCGTAATGTGACATTTAGTTTATTCTTAAACGTATTTGAGAACAGGAGTCTAAATAATTGCAACTGCTTAGATCCCGCAATGCCGCTTAATTCGGCAAATGGTCCTTTTGTTCTGTAATATTCAACATCTTCTTTTTTAATGATATAATCGTCAAGAGGCACATCGAACAATCTAAATCCAAGACTTCTGCTTTTGAACTTTAATACATAGTGTGGGCTAGGCATTCCCAAATTTCCCATAAAATTACGATCAATGAAGCGATTTGCTTTTTCAATGGTAGTATCAGGATAGAAACTTTGGTATGGTTTTTTTTCTGATCGCTTTTTTATGTAATTAGGATCAACAGAATAAAAACTTTGAGAAGAAACTGATTGGATAGAAATAAAAACCAGCAGAAGTGATCTGAATATATTTTTTAATGATTTTTTTATACGATCACAAGATGAACTCATTAACTAAGACCCTGTTTAAAACTTATCGAAAAAATGTTCTTCTACATCAAACGTTGATTTTAAACCAACCTCTTTAAAATCACCCTGAAGCCATTTTGATGCAGTTTCTCTTCCTTTTTCTTTAAGAGCAACTAAAAACTCCCATGATGTATTCATTTTACTGCTATAACTTAACTGACTTAAAGCGTCGTATCCACTAATAGTATGAACAAAGATTTCACGATTTACTTTGTTATCGCTTTTTAAGATCCCATTACGTAATAATTCGTTACGGTAATGTATCAACTTCATTTCGTTGATCAAACTGCTATTAAAAGAGATCTCGTTTACGCGATCTGCAATATCTCTGGCAGTTGTTGGAACCGAATTGATATTGATGGAGTTGATCTTGATCAAAACGATATCGTGCAAATTTGTATTGGTGATCAAGGGGAATATAGGAGGATTTCCCATATAACCACCATCCCAATAATATTCGCCTTTAATTTCTACTGCCTGAAATAAAAATGGTAGGCATGCACTTGCTAAAACGGAGTCAACTGTAATATCTTTATTTGAGAAGATCTTAGCGCGATTTGTTTTTACATTGGTAGCGCAAATAAATAATTTCTTTTTATTATAACGGTGCAATTCTTCAAAATCAATATGCTCTAATAAAATATCTTTTAAAGGATTATAATTAAAGGGGTTGAAATTGTAAGGCGACATTACTTGTGTAAGTGCGTTAAACCACATGTATCCCGGGCTATTGTATATATTACCGTTGCCCATTGTTTGATCAATAATTCCTGGCTTGAACAAATAACTACCACCAAGAGCAACTTTACGCCATAAGCTCTCTAATAATTCCTTAGCTTTTTGCGGACCGCCCACATGTAAACCATAAGCACATACAACGGCATTAACAGCACCTGCGCTTGTACCACACATAGCATCCGCTACAAGGGTTTCTTCTTCCAACAGCCTATCTAAAACACCCCAGGTAAAAGCGCCATGAGCTCCGCCACCTTGAAGTGCTACACCTACGTGTTTAATTTTTGGTTCCATGTTTTAATACCAAATATACATATAATTTAGTCCAATCTGCTTGTTCTTTTTCATCAATACTTCTTCAAAAAATAGTTCCGTAGCTATTGCTATGCAACGATTTTTGTTCATCGTCTTGATGAAAAATCACTTCGCATCTTTGAACCAAATTATAAATGCATTTGGTATAAATTTAGCGATTTTTTGATGTTTTCCTATGGATTGTTCGTTTAATGATGTTAATTTAATTCCCTTAAACCAACAGTTGCTTCGGTAAAGTTAGGCTCAATAGCTAAGCATTTTTTATAATCCTGAGCAGCATTTAATTTATTACCCATTTTAGAATAAGCGTATCCTCGAGCAAAATAAGCTGCTGCCCATTGGTTATCTTGCTCCAAAGCCTTAGTTAAGTATTCAATAGCCTTGGGATGATCACTTTTTACATCCAAATAAATGGCACCAATATTATAATTGGCCTGCATATAGTTTTTATCTTTATTTAACAGCGCTATGTATTCCGTAATGGCTTCGTCATATTTTCCAAGGTCTTGCAAAAGTTTTGCTTTGGCATATTGCGCGTTCACATAGCCCGGATCAATTTTTAAAGCATTAGCATAGTAATCAAATGCAATGGGGTTTTTTCGTGCAGCAAAAATAATTCCAAGGTCGTAGTAAGCATCGGTCAATCGATTGTCTTGCTCTACTGCCGTTTCTAAACTTGAAATGGCTTTGCTTGTATCGCCGCTTTCACGATAAATACTTCCCTTAAGATAATACGCCTTTGCAATATTCTCATTTATTTTTAAAGCCTTATTGATATTCTCAATGGCTTCTTTGTATTGCTTTACAATAAAATATAATTCCGATAATTTCATTAAAGCTTCTGTACTTTCAGGAAACTTTACAACGGTTCGCTCTAACACTTCCTTTGTTTGGCGCGTTTTGTTCTCGGCAAAATAAACATCACCTAACAGAATGTAATACGAAGCAACTGTACTATCAATACGAATTGCGCGCTTTGCATCACCTGCCGCCACTTCAAATTGTTTGTACTGTATGTAAAGTTGGCAACGTTTTATGTATAGATCAGCGTTTGAAGGATCTTCGAGTAATTGTGCGTTAATAGCTTTTAATTCAGGTGAATTTAATTTAATACTTAAGCTATCGGCTTTTTCTTGTTCTTCTTGTGTAACAACGGAAGGTTTGCATGAAACAAGAACAGTTGTAAATGAAGTGAATAGTAATATAGCTATAAATGACCTCATGTGATTTTTTTAGAGATCGTTGGCTTTAGCAATTAGTTCCGCCACATCCAATACCTTGGTTTTATCTTCTTTATTAAAGTGTTTTACGCCATCAGTCATCATGGTATTACAAAACGGACAACCTACTGCAATCACATCCGGTTCAAGCGCTAAAGCTTCTTCAGCTCTTTCGGTACTTACTTCTTTAGTTCCTTTTTCAGACTCTTTGAACATTTGCGCACCTCCTGCACCACAACATAATCCATTGGCTTTGCTGCGTTTCATTTCGGCCAACTCAACATCTAATTTTTGAATGATCTCGCGTGGAGCTTCGTACACGCTATTTGCTCTTCCTAAATAACACGGATCATGGAATACAATTTTCTTTCCTTTGAATTCGCCACCTTGCACTTTTAATTTTCCAACATTGATCAATTCTTGAACTAACTGGGTGTGATGAACTACTTCGTAACTACCGCCAAGCGCAGGATATTCATTTTTTAAAGTATTAAAACAATGCGGACAACCTGTAACGATCTTTTTTACATTGTACATGTTCATTGTAGTAATGTTTTGCATGGCCTGCATTTGGTAAAGGAATTCATTACCCGCACGTTTGGCCGGATCGCCACTACAACCTTCTTCACTTCCTAAAATTGCGAACTTTATTCCTACATGATCTAAAATACGCACAATCGCTTTTGTGATCTTTTTAGCGCGATCATCAAAACTGCCGCTACAACCAACCCAAAATAATATCTCGGGAGTTTCGCCTGCCGCGGTCATTTCCGCGAACGTTCTTACTTTTATTGCTTTATCACTCATTTTAATTTTCGTTGGTCCAATTGGCTCTGTCCGATTGACTAAACTGCCAAGGCGCTCCGTTATTTTCAATATTGCTGAACATATTAGTTAATTCAGCAGGACTTTGACTTTGCTCCATTACTAAAAATCTTCTCATCTCCACAATGATCGCTAATGGATCAATATTTACAGGACACTCTTGCACGCAAGCGTTACACGTGTTACAAGCCCAAATTTCTTCCGTTGTGATATAATCTCCTAATAAGGATTTCCCATCATCCACAAATGTTCCACCGTTAGCATCCATGTTCTTTCCAACTTCGGTTAAACGATCGCGCGTATCCATCATGATCTTACGCGGCGATAATTTTTTACCGGTAATATTTTGTGGACAAGCTGATGTACATCTTCCACACTCGGTGCAAGTGTAAGCATCCAATAAATTTTTCCAATTCAGATCATGAACGTCCTTTGCGCCAAAACGTACTGGATTGTTTGGATCTGTTTTTGGTTGATAAGCAGGATCAAAATTTGGAGCTACCACATCTGTTACTGCTTCAAGAGTTGTGAATTCACCTTTTAATTTTAGATTAGAGTAATATGTATTTGGGAAAGCTAATAAAATATGTAAGTGCTTTGAGATAGGAAGATAAACCAAAAATCCAAAGATGCCCATGATATGTCCCCACCATCCAATGCGTTCAAATAAATGAACTGCAGAAGTACTCATTCCTGAAAAGATCCCTTGAAAATTGGAAGAGATAATGAACTGTGCGGTTTTATGAGTTTCGCCTCTTGCTTGTAATTCAAGATCGGCTGAATTCATCATCATAATGCACGTGATCAAAAATATTTCCGCGCAAAGAATTAAGTTAGCATCTTTTGTTGGCCAACCTTTCATTTCCGGCTTTTGAAAACGCGCTAGGCGAATAATATTCCTTCGTGATAAAAAAGTTATTGTAGCAACAAATGCTAAAACAGAAATGATCTCAATAAAGTTAATAGTGAACGTATAAAGTCCCGAAAGTGCTGTTCCGTCGATCGCGCGCCAAATTCTTCTGTGCCCACCACTTATACCATCAATAACAATTTCTAATAATTCAATTTGAGTAATTACAAATGCAGCATAAATAAAAAAGTGCATGATGCCCGGAACAGGACGCACAACCATTTTGCTTTGACCAAAGGCAACCTTGAGCATTGTTTTAAAGCGCTCGCCTTTGTTATCAGAAAGATCAATATCTTTTCCTATAAGGATATTTCTTCTGATCTTTTTTGCGTGATAGGTAAAGAAAATAGCAACAAAGATCAATAAAACACTAAATACAATAGGACTCAGCATAACGAATTATGGTTTCAGTTTTTCTTCTTTCGGTTTTTCATCTTCATCTTTTGGCTTGTTCTTGTCTTTTCTGCCAAACACCGAGAAGTGAATATACCGTTCAGGATTGTAACGAAGATCTTTCAGCAATTTGTCGAGATCAACGGTTGATTTATTAAGATTATAATACAAACTATCGTTCTTAGCTAATTTACCTAATGTTCCCTGGCCTGCGTTAATGTTAGCCAATAAAGTGTTCAGTTGTTTCATTGATTTATCAGTATTATTGATAGCACTTGCTAATTCAGCTTTTGCTAAACTATCGCTCATGTTACTGAAGTTTGTAAGGATATTATCAATTTTCTGACCGTTCTTATCAAGATTGGCAGTAATTCCATTTAAGTGCGAAAGGATAGAAGAGATCTTTACTTTTTCACTCCCAACTAGATCATCCAATTTATAAGCCGTTTGTTCTAATGTTAGAATAGCTTTTCTTACGCTCTCAAATGATTTATCTAAATTTTCGCGTGTTTTTGTGTTAAGAATAGCATTCACAACGGTCATAACCGAATCAATACTTCCTATTAAGTTTTCTGCTTTGGCTTTTAAGGGAGCAATTTGAGCGTTTACCGCATTTTGTAAATTAACTTCAGCATCTGCTTCAAGTGTATCGCCACTTTTTACAAATTCCGTATTATCACTAAAATTGATCTCTACCGCTTTTGTGCCCAATAGGTCGGAACTTATTGCTTTGGCAATTGATCCTTTTGGGATTTGAACGTCCTCGGTCAATAAAAATTTAACAAGCACAAAAGCCTTGCCATTTCTTTTTACTAATTGTATGCTGTTTACTTGACCAACTTTATAACCATTTATGAGTAAAGGACTTGCTGGTATCAAACCATCAATCTTTGGATAAAGTGCATGTAAATAATACTTGTGAGAGAATAGATTAGAGCCTTTTAAAAAACTCAAACCCCATATGAACGCTGCAATAGCTAGGACAACAACAACACCTATTTTGAATTCTTTACTTAATTTCACAGAAAACAATAAATTTGAATGCATAAATATAACGAATATTTATGAGATAGGTTTAAAGGAATAAGACAATTTTATGCAGAAATTGAAGAACGAAGAGTTGAAAAGATTGAGTGAGGAAGGCTATAGAAATGCCCAAAAAACACCTATTATGCTTGTTCTTGATAATATAAGAAGTTTGCATAATGTTGGTTCTGCTTTTAGAACTGCCGATGCCTTTTTGATCGAGAAAATTTATCTGTGTGGAGTTACCGGAATTCCGCCAAACAAAGAGATAGAAAAAACAGCTTTAGGTGCCACCAAAACAGTAGAGTGGACACATGCAAAAAGTACACTTGATGCCATTAAAGAATTGAAGAAGGATGGCTATAAAATAGTTTCAGTTGAACAGGCAGATAAAAGCACAAAACTTTATGAATTTAAGGTGAAGAATGATGAGAAAATTGCTTTGGTATTTGGAAATGAAGTGTACGGCGTTGAGCAAGAAGTGGTGGATGAAAGTGATGTTGTTTTAGAGATCCCTCAATTGGGTTCAAAGCATTCATTTAATGTTTCGGTAAGTATTGGAATAGTTCTGTGGCAACTTGTAAATGAAAGGATAGCGAGTGAAAGCTAGATCAATAGTGTTTTTATTTCTGTTCACCTTAACAGCACATTCCCAAAGCGTAAAATGGGAGAATGATCTTGTTGTAAATTATAAAATGACAGATAGCAATGGAAAAATGAAGAGTGCCGTTGTAGTAAAAAAGGATACGATACATTACGAATGGTTCGAGAAGGAAAAGGTTTCTAGAAGAATGATCGTTAGAGATACTGTTTTAGAGAACAAACTTGCTTCAATAGTAGAAAGAAATAGATTTTGGAAATTCAAGAGTGCAAAATTGGCCAAGCCCGGGCCCAATGTTATTTTTGTGTATACAAAGGAAAATAGGCAAAAAACAATTGTGATACCAACAAATGCTAAACCGGAATCAAAGAAATTGTTATTTGTTAAGGAGTTTTTGGAGCCAATTTTAATAAAGGTATTTGAAGTGGAAATAAAAAATTTTCCGAAATAGAATAGTAATTTATTAAGTAAAAAGCGGACTGCTTTTTGCAACCCGCTTTTTTAAAACCCATGTTTAATTAAAAGCAAAAGCCACTTGCGAATTCTTAGGTGATTTTACTTGGTAAGAAAGCGTTAATTTTTTGGTGTCTTTCGCTTGTATGGTTGTTCTCCATGTCAATAAACCACTTATCTCTTCGTATTTAGCTCCGGACAATTCTTTTTTCTCTATCACAATGTTCTTGTCTTGCGATAAAGGTAATTGATCTTCAATATCGATCTCAATTTTTTGTGAGCGCGAATTTTTCATGGTGATCTCATAGGTGTATTGATGAACTTTATCGTTATCAAAGAATTTTTCAAAACTCTTGTCTTTTACTTTGGCACGTTTAACGGCTATGTTCTTGTCAATTCCTAATGATAATTGTATGGTATCTTCAACACCTCCCGAAGGCAAACTGGTTTGTCCTATATAAGAACCGTCATAATAAATGGAAGCATTTCCAGCCATAATATTTACTTCTTCCCAATCTGGGATCAATGCTGTTAAATACACATTATTGTTCAGCTTCGGAATTGCCTTATAACGGTACATTGTTTTTAGATCTTTTACCATGATGGCAGCATAGTGTTCTTTACCATCCGTTGGAATATTGTAATTCAGTTTAATTTCATATTCAGTTTCGATCATGTTTTCGCTAACAGACGTATAATTGTATGCAAACTCTGCATCTTTTTCCGCTTCTTGAACAACAACTTCTGCTAAGGAAGCAGCGCCAGCAGATTTTGAATCATAACTGGCCGGATAATTCTTGTCTCTTCTGTTTGGTTTAATATATCCTAAATACCAAGGGCTCAATTGAGGTAAAGCATACGAACGATTTGGATTTGCCGTTGAAAGAACCAATTTTACATTGCTCCAATCGTTACCCGATTGTTGATGGATTTGTGCTTTAAAAGTAAGTTTGACATTTTGTTCGGTAGATAAAGCTCTTAGGTCGTAAGAAGGCGTCCAACCTGCATTGGTGATATAATAATTGAAATTCAAATTGGCTTGACCGGCTTGGTCAGCAATTAAATGAACGATCACACGATAATCAACGCGCTCTTCTTCGCCTGTGTTATTTTGATTTGCTAACTCATTATTGATATTGGCCTGACGCTCTAATAATCCACTTTTTTTAAGCTGAATTTTTACGCGTTCTTTTTTCAATTTCAACTGTTCGGTATTGATGTTATATAATTTTTCGCGTAAAAATGTAAGTCCGTCTTTTAAAAAAGCAATACTGTCTTTTTTGGATAATCCCTTGTATAAATTATAATTCAAAAGAACACCTTTTTCGGTAGTTAGTGCTTCTGATTTAGAATTAAGATCTTCTAAGATATAATCCAGCTCAACAATACTATCACTAATATTCTTCAGGTATTTTTTGAATTTAGCATCACCATTTTCCTTAGCCTTTTCAAATTCGGGATAATAGATCAAATGCTGAATATCCGTAATTATAAAACCACCTGTTCCGCCAACTTGTATGGCAGACGTATTGATGCAATTTTCCAAACCGGTAAATACAATTGTATTTGGTCCGGGCACCACATTAACTATCATGTTTCGATGAACTTGCGCACCCTGCATATAAACCACGATCTTGTCGGGTTTGGTTTTTATTAATTTTTCGTTTTCTGCCTTCTCGGCAGACAGGTCTGCGGCTTTTGTATGAAACATCGTTATACATAAAACCAATGCTAATATATTCTTCATAATGATTTCGTTTGTAATTAAGATGAGGATTATTGGAAATTCCATAAAAATGGAAGCAACCCCAATTTTTTAGCCACGGAGACACTAAGGCACGGAGGTTTTTCTAAACTTTGTTTCTTTGCGTCTTTGCGGTTAAAATTATAGCGGTTTGCGAGTTATGCATTGACCGTGAAACCCTTGAAAACACTATAAAAGGCCTGTTGATGTATTCAACACCTCATAGTTAACAACATTTTGACCTCAAAATCGATTAAAAAGACCATTACACTATATTTATTAGCTGTATGAGTACCGGAAAAAAAAATAAATTTAGGGAAACACCTATTCTCGAAACTACGTTTGTTGAAGATACAGTAGACGAACAAGAAATTGAAGACTTTGAACCCGAGGTTAAAAAACCAAAGGAGAAAAAGAACAAACAAAAGGCCGAGAAAAAGGAGAAGGTGAAAGAAACCGTTAAGGATACTGAACCTGTTGCAGAAAAAGTTTCTGCCAAAGTAAACTTAAAGCAACGTTTGGATCAGATCCTTACGGTCTATCGTACTGAGCAAACTCAAAAAATAATTGGACTTGTGCTTATTTTGTTCTCGGCGTATTTTGCTGTGGCATTTGTTTCTTACTTCTTCACGCACGAAGTTGATCACGATAAAGTAATGGCGCCTTTGAGCGAATTCTTTAGTAAAGAAGTAAAGGTTCAAAATTGGCTGGGTAAATTTGGTGCGTTATTCTCTCATTTCTTTATTTATAAAGGATTTGGTGTTGCATCGTTCATCATGGTTCCCGTTCTGGCTTTGTTTGGAGTTCAAAAACTTATTCAACGTAAATTCATAAACATTTCTGCATTCAACGCAAAGTGGTTGTTCATAATGGTTTGGTCGTCGTTAACCTTATCATACATTTTTCAAGATCAATTGAATTTTATTGGCGGTGGTTATGGATATTACATTAACGAACAAATAATAAATGTTTTAGGTGGAGCAGGATTATTAGTGATGTTAGGATTCACAATGCTAACGTTCTTAGTTCTTGTGGTAAATCTTTCATTTAAATTACCAAAACCTGATTTGAGCGAAAATGAAGCTATAGAAAGTGAAATAGCCGAAACAAAACCTGTTGCCGAAAATGTGGTAGATGAAGAAGCGGTAAGACTTAGCAAGGAAGAAGAAGAACGCTTACACACATTTGAAGTTAAACCTGCAACCGATGAGCCACCTCTGAATGTTCACGAAAAAGTTGAATTAGCAATTATTGATTCGCAATTAGATAAACAAGCGCGCGAAGAAATAAAGGAACTATTATTGAATGCTGAACCTGAAGTTACAAAAGACGATACAAAAAAAGGCGAAGCAGAATTTGAGGTAAAAGCTACGGTTGAAGAACCTGTAATTACCGAAGAAGAAAATAAAGCGGCAAGTTTAGTTGAGCAATTTGGTGAGTACGACCCTACCTTAGATCTTGGTTCTTATAAATTCCCTGAGTTCGATCTATTAAATGATTATGGAACCGGACAAGGAAAAGTTAATCAAGAAGAATTGGTTGCAAATAAAGATCGCATCATCAATACATTAAAAAATTACGGAATTGAGATCGAGAAAATAATGGCAACGGTTGGTCCAACTGTAACACTTTACGAAATTGTTCCGGCTGCCGGTGTGCGTATCTCAAAAATTAAAAACCTGGAAGATGATATCGCTTTAAGTTTAGCGGCCTTAGGTATTCGTATCATTGCGCCAATTCCGGGTAAAGGAACCATTGGTATTGAAGTTCCAAATCAAACACCTGAAATGGTGCCAATGCGTAATATATTAGCGTCTGAAAAATTCAATAATTCAAATTACGAGTTACCAATTGCTTTAGGAAAAACCATTAGCAACGAGATCTTCATTGCCGACCTCGCAAAAATGCCTCACTTATTAATGGCCGGAGCAACTGGTCAAGGTAAATCAGTTGGATTAAATGCGATCTTGGTTTCTCTTCTTTATAAAAAGCATCCTGCGCAAATTAAATTTGTTTTGGTTGATCCTAAAAAAGTGGAGTTAACCTTGTTCAATAAGATCGAACGCCACTTCTTAGCAAAGCTTCCAAACTCAGAAGATGCTATCATTACCGATAACACCAAAGTAATTCATACACTTAATTCATTGTGTATTGAAATGGATAATCGTTATGCATTATTACAAGATGCGCAGGTAAGGAATATTAAAGAGTACAATACAAAATTCATTAACCGTAAATTAAATCCTGAGAACGGACATAAATACTTACCTTATATAGTATTAGTAGTGGATGAGTTCGCCGACTTAATTATGACGGCTGGTAAGGAAGTAGAAACACCAATTGCTCGTTTAGCGCAACTTGCCCGTGCCATTGGAATACATTTAATTATTGCTACTCAACGTCCTTCGGTAAACATTATCACAGGTACAATTAAAGCTAACTTCCCTGCACGTATCGCATTTAGAGTTACTAGTAAAATTGATTCGCGTACTATTTTAGATTCGGGTGGAGCAGAACAATTAATTGGAAGAGGAGATATGTTATTGAGTACAGGAAATGATCTTATTCGAATTCAATGTGCATTTGTTGATACACCTGAAGTAGAAAAAATAACTGAATTCATTGGTGCTCAACGCGCATATCCAACCGCATTTATGTTACCTGAGTATGTTGGTCCGGAAGGCGAGGGTGGAGCAGGCGAAGTTGATTTAAGCGAACGCGATAAAATGTTTGATGATGCTGCTAAATTGGTTGTTCAGTTTCAACAAGGAAGCGCATCTTTTCTTCAGCGTAAATTAAAACTCGGATATAACCGTGCAGGTAGAATTGTTGATCAATTGGAAGCAGCCGGATTCATCGGCCCTTTTGAAGGATCAAAAGCTCGCGAGGTATTGGTTAAGGATATGGCTCAGTTGGAGGAAATTTTACAAAAATTAAGAAATAAGTAATTATTTTAGAACTTTTATGAGAATTGATGCCTAAATTGGCACCGAATTTGAACTATGTAGAGTAAAAGAACCATGAAGAATTTTTTGATTATATTGAGCTCATTAGTGTTGTTGAATGTGAATGCGCAGGATCAGGACCCAAAAGCAAAAGCTATTTTAGACGACCTGAGCAAAACTACAAAGTCATACAAAACCATTACTACTGATTTTGTTTTAACGATGTACAATAAAGACAAAAAACAGATCGAAAAGCAAGCCGGTAAAGTTGTAACAAAGGGTCAAATGTTTAAGTTGGATATTCCCGGTAACGCAATTGTGTGCGACGGAAAAACTATTTGGAATCATAATAAGGATGCAAAAGAGGTTACTATTAAAACTTTTGACGCTACTAATAATGATCAGTTAAATCCAAGTAAGATCTTCACCATTTATGAATCGGGCTTTAAGTACAAATATATTGCCGAGGAAAAAGTAGGAACAGTAGTTTGTCATGCAATTGATCTTTATCCTACCGTTGATCAAGGAAAGAAGAAATATCATTCTATTAAGATATACATTGATAAAACAAAAAAGCAGGTGGTTCAAATGAAGGTAATGATGAAAGATCAAAGCACGAATGTGTATGATATTAAAGGACTAAAACCTAATTTATCAATTGACGATAAAGCGTTTACTTTTGACACCAAACCTTTTAAGCCTGATCAAATTATTGACGAAAGGGACTAGTTGAAAGTATTCTTCGCAGCTCTGCTGCTCAAGTTTTTTAGCCACAAATTGCACGAATTTTCACTAATCTAAACGCATTAATGAAACCCAAATTAAGCATAGATTGGTGTAATTTTTGTGTAAATACAGATTGGTGAAAATTCTTGGAATTCGTGGCAAGATACCTTAAACCAGAAAGCATGACTAAAAAACCCTGTTTTTTTTGCTTAAAATGTTTTGTTTGAGAGAAATTTTTAGTATCATTGTATCATAATTCGCTATTTGCCTCTTCCGGTGAATAACAATCAATCCAAAAGTCATTAACAGAATCCCAACAATAACCGTTTAATTATGTTTGAAGGAATCACTTTGAACAAAAAATCCTTGATCTAAACTAAGAACACATTACATACTGAACATTTAAGAAACTATGGCAGATAAAAAACCTAACCCAAGATCGGATAAAGATCCAGGAAAAAAAGAAAAACGTCCTCGCAAGATCGTAAAGCTAGATCCTATGCGCGAAGACTCGGTTCAGGAAACAACAAACGAGGAAGTAGCCGAAGAAGTTATTGCACCTGTTGAAGAAAAAACAGAAACTGTTGAGTCTGCTACTGAATCAACTTCTTCAAACGAAACCAATGAATCGAACGAGTCGAATTCAAATGAGTCGCATTCGATGAATGTGAATGAACAAGGACCGCAAACCGAAGAACAAAAAAAGGTAGATAAGGTTTATTATAATTTTGACAATATTGTTTTTGCTACAGGAGTTCTAGAGATCATGCCGGATGGTTATGGTTTTTTACGCAGTTCTGATTACAACTATCATAACTCACCTGATGACGTTTACGTTTCTCAATCACAAATAAAATTATTTGGTTTACGTACAGGTGATGTTGTTACAGGCGGTGTTCGTCCTCCAAAAGAAGGTGAAAAATATTTCCCACTTATTAAGGTTGAACAAATTAATGGTCGCGAGCCCGGTTTTGTACGTGATCGCGTAATGTTCGAATATCTAACACCATTATTTCCTAACGAAAAAATCAAACTAACCGGTCATCCGCAAGAGAATATGAGTGTGCGTGTGATGGATATGTTTGCTCCAATTGGTAAAGGGCAGCGTGGTTTAATTGTGGCACAACCAAAAACTGGTAAAACAGTTCTCTTAAAAGATATTGCGAATGCTATCGCATACAATCATCCCGAAATTTATTTGATCATTTTGTTGATCGATGAGCGTCCGGAAGAGGTAACCGATATGGCCCGTAGTGTAAAAGCGGAAGTTGTTTCATCAACCTTTGATGAGCCTGCCGATAAACACGTGAAACTTGCTAATATTGTTTTGGAAAAAGCAAAACGTATGGTGGAATGCGGACACGATGTAGTTATTTTATTAGATAGTATCACCCGTTTAGCACGTGCATACAATACAGTTTCTCCGGCCAGCGGTAAAGTATTATCGGGTGGGGTGGATGCAAATGCCTTACATAAACCAAAACGTTTCTTTGGTGCTGCACGTAAAATTGAGAATGGAGGATCGTTAACTATTATTGCGACAGCATTAACAGAAACAGGAAGTAAAATGGACGAGGTGATCTTTGAAGAATTTAAAGGAACCGGTAATATGGAATTACAGTTAGATCGTAAATTATCTAATCGTCGTGTATATCCTGCCATTGATCTTGTAGCATCATCTACACGCCGCGATGATCTTTTATTGGAAAAAGACATGCTCACGCGGATGTGGATCTTGCGTAAACATTTAGCTGATATGAATCCGCAAGAAGCTATGGAATTTTTATTGGATAGATTGCGTCGCACGCAAAGCAATGAAGAATTCCTAATTAGTATGAATGGGTAAACAAATTTAAAATGAGCAAAAAAGCACTTCTTCTCGCTGTTATTTATTCTGCATTGGTTATAGCCCTAAAACTTTTTATTTGGCAAGGCGGGCACACATTTGACATGGCTTACAGATGGGCGCATTCATTTTCTGTATTGGCAATAGTTCCGTTCATTATTTTTGGAATAAAATGGATTCGTGATACTGATAGAGGTGGTTTTGTGGGTGGTAAACAAGCTGGGCGTATTGGTCTACAAATTGCAATGTTCTCAATTATTTTTTTATTTATTTACAATTACATTGAGTTTAAAAATAGTATGGAATTGTACAAAGCATATTATCATGGCCCTGAATTCTTTTCAGTTCTTGAAAAAGACCCACAAGCAAAAAAAATTGGTTACGATAAAGCAATTGAAATGATGATCTCAGAATTATCTCCGTTCAAGGCATCAACAATGAAAATGTTCTCTTTAGTGGTGATCTCTTTTCCTTGCGCATTTTTGTGCGCGGTGTTTATGAAAAAAAGTCAAGCTTAATTTGTGTTTGTAAGAAAACGCCAATTTCTTCGTTATACAGACTTTTCAAAATCCTCATTTACAAAAAGTAAACTCCGGCTTTGAAAAATCTGCATGCCTCGAACTTGACGTTTTCTTATCAAACACAGGGTTTACACTCAGAAACTAGTTCAGGTTTAGTCTACTTCACCTGTTTGATTCGATAGATTTTTAGCGCTGGTGATATCCATTTTTATACTTCCAATGATGATGTTTGCTTGAACACGCATAGGGATGTGGTTCTTATCATCACTGATCCAAACGTTAAGATCGTCCTCGCTCTTAAATATACGCCCTTTTTGAACAACAGGTCTAAAGCGTAAACATTTGAATTTACCAATATCTGTTTTAATAGTTTCTCTCCCTATAAATTTTATTTTCACAGGCCAAATTTCTTTGTCCACAAAACTATTCAGCGAAAAAAGATCACCGGGTTTAGCATTACTAAGATCCAAGCTGCGTGCAGTATAAAATGCACTCACCATATCTTGAATACCCGAAGGCACATCAAATTTTTCACCATTACCAATGTCTACTTTTTTGGTATAATGGTTGAATACATAATCTTGACTAAACTTAAATCCACCTTCATCTACACGACGTACAAATAACCAAGGCACCATAGCGTCTCTATCCATATATGTTTCGTAACGATCGCGAACTTTAAAGAACCAATCAGCAGCACCATTGGTATAGCCATTAGCAACAATGTGCATTACTTTTCGTCCGCTCACATCCAATAATTGTGGCTTCACTTCAAGTACAGCAACTCCTGCGTTCAAAGCACCGTAATGCAAGCGGTAAGTTAAGACCTCACCTTCTTTAAATGCAGTGTTTGGTTTATCAGGTAAATTTTCATTTGAACCCACAAATGAAATTTGTTGTTCAATGGTTTCGGTTCTGCTCAATTTATATCCGGCCGAGCATAAAACAAAAAGTATCATCGCCGTGGCTGAAAATAATTTAAGTTTTTTTGTTGCTTTCATTTTAATACAATTTACAACATATGATTACCAAATAGCATGCCAGTTCAAAAATTAAAATTAAAAATTTGTTAAACCATTCACAACTTCCATTATCTCAAGCCTTTTCTCGCTAAGAGTTTTATACAGGTTTGGATCCTTAACCGCCCTTGCGATGCCATTTGTTTTGAGCATAAAAAAGTGAAACAATAAGGCAAATCGTGAAGAAAGTAGTAAAACTACCAAGCTCACAAGAGGATAAATGATATTTGGCGAGAAGGTGTAGAGTAAAAAGAACCAGCCAAGAAACACAAAAATGAAAATAAACGTACCAAAGCCAAGTGTCATAGAAGCATAAAATTCTTTATTGCGTTTTACCACCTTTTTGGTGGCCATTATGCTCAATTTGTAGGGCAAATACGAGGCTAACCAACCAATCACATAAATAGGAAGCCCAAAAATGATTATAATATATCTGAAAATGAGGTTGTTATAACTTGTTTTTTTTCGATTCAAAGGGTCTATTATCCAGTCGCGGAGTTTGTTTTTTCGCAAAAGGGTATGGTAATCGTGGGAGTTTTGCCTCAAAATGGCCGTTTTTTCGGGTTCCAGTTCGTTCAAATTGTTTATAAGCTCCGTAAGATGGCTCGTTACCTCAAATTCATTCTCAAGGGAGTTTTTAAGGTTTTTTCGTTTTAACCAGTCTTTCATCACCATTCCTTCAAGCTCTACAACCAGTGCATCATTCTCTTTATTTTTGATGTGCGTTACTAATTCGCGCATGCGCGAATCGAGTAATTCGAGGAATTGTTTTTGGGTACGCGCCGGATTTTCTTTATGCGCCCCCGCCATATCGCTTATCCTTATTGGGTTTCCCACGTTGTAAAATAATTTACTGCGCATTTTTGATGGAGCAGAATAATTTAAGCCAACAGGAACTACAATAAGATCTTTAGTATTCAAATGCTCATAAGCGCCAAATACCATGCGGGCCACACCTTTTTTCAAAGGGCGTAATCGTCTTTCCTGAATGCAAAGTCCTTCGGCAAATATGATGATCTTGGCGTTTTTCTTAAGGAGTTTATTCACAACTCTGTAGGATTCATCGTTCTTCAATAGTCCTTCTCTTCCGCCATCGCGCATCCTAAAAATAGGCACAACACCCAATTGACTAAGTAAAAAATTGGCTATTCCCGGTTTAAAAGCATCGCCGCGTGCCATGTATCTTACGCGTGTTGGATAAGATAGCCAAGTAATACAAACGGGGTCCATAAAGGCATTCGGATGATTCATGGCAATGATCACCGGGCCTTTTACTTGAAATCTATGTATATTCTTGGCCTCGATCTTCTTATAAAAAGAGGGAATTGCGAAGGAAACAAGATATCGAGTGATGTGCCAGATCATAGTTCAAAAATCAACCTAAAAAGTGAAAATTTCTAGTAAAATTACTATTAATATTTTGTTAGTAAAATTTGGCTAAAAAGGCACCTAAAAAACGGTAAAAATTCGATATATTTAAAGGATAAACAAAAGATAAAAAAAGACGGAATTTATGTCAGAAACTACAACAGATAAAAAGGATTACGGCGCGGATAATATCCAAGTTTTAGAGGGTTTAGAAGCAGTAAGAAAGAGACCAGCCATGTACATTGGCGATATTGGTATCAAAGGATTACATCACCTTGTGTACGAGGTTGTAGATAATTCAATTGACGAGGCTATGGCCGGCTTCTGTAAAAACATTACTGTTACTATTTTAGAGGGCAACTCTGTTCGTGTACAAGATGATGGTCGCGGTATACCTACAGGCATTCATCCAAAATTGGGTGTGAGCGCTTTGGAAGTTGTTATGACCGTACTACACGCCGGAGGAAAATTTGATAAAGACACATACAAAGTTTCGGGTGGATTGCATGGTGTTGGTGTTAGTTGTGTGAATGCACTTTCGGATCTTTTGGTTGCCGAAGTTCATCGCGAAGGAAAGATATTTAAACAAGAATTTAGTAAAGGAAAACCATTATATCCTGCAAAAGAAATTGGCGAAACAACTATTCGCGGAACAATTGTTACGTTCACTCCCGATCTTAGTATTTTCCAAGCGAGTGAGTATAATTACACAACGCTGGCAAATCGTATGCGCGAGTTATCGTTCTTGAATAAAGGAATTCGCATCACATTAGTTGATGATCGTCAAAAAGATGAGAACGGAAAACCTTTAAGCGAAGAGTTCTATAGCCAAGGCGGTTTACGTGAATTCGTTATGTACATTGATGGCGCTAAAGAAAAATTAATTGAAGAGCCTATCTATATTGAAAATAATTCAGGTGTTATTCCGGTAGAAGTAGCCATGATCTACAATACATCTTTCGCCGAAAGTATTCAGAGTTATGTAAATAATATCAATACACACGAAGGAGGAACTCACTTATCAGGTTTTAGAAGAGGATTAACGCGTACATTAAAAAATTACGCCGATAAAAATGGTTTATTACAAAAAGTAAAATTTGAGATCAGTGGTGATGACTTCCGCGAGGGACTAACTGCTATTATCTCGGTAAAAGTTGCCGAACCGCAATTTGAAGGGCAAACCAAGGCAAAATTAGGAAACTCTGAAGCGATCGGTGCAGTTGATACTGCCATTAGCGAAGCACTTTCAAATTATTTGGAAGAAAATCCAAAACAAGCACGCACAATTGTAGATAAGGTTATTTTAGCTGCAACTGCTCGTCATGCTGCACGCAAAGCACGCGAAATGGTGCAACGTAAAAGTGTAATGTCGGGTTCGGGTTTACCTGGTAAATTGGCCGATTGCGCAAGTGGTGATCCAGATGCTTGTGAGTTATTTTTAGTTGAGGGTGATTCGGCGGGTGGAACAGCCAAGCAAGGTCGTAATCGTGAGTTTCAGGCTATTTTACCTTTACGTGGAAAGATATTGAACGTAGAAAAAGCGTTGGAATATAAAATTTATGAGAACGAAGAGATAAAAAATATATTTACCGCTCTTGGTGTTTTTAGAGGCACAAAAGAAGATGAACGTGCTTTGAACTTGGATAAATTGCGCTACCATAAGATCGTGATCATGTGTGATGCCGATGTGGATGGTTCGCATATTACAACATTAATTCTAACATTCTTCTTCCGCCACATGAAAGAGTTGGTAGAAAAAGGTCACGTTTACATTGCCTCACCACCATTGTATTTGGTTAAAAAAGGAAAAGATCAACGTTATTGCTGGAATGAAGAGCAACGTGATATTGCTGTTAAAGAAATGGGTGGAGAGAAAACAGATTCAGTTGGCATTCAACGTTACAAAGGTTTGGGTGAGATGAACGCAGAACAATTATGGGAAACTACATTGAATCCAAGCACCAGAACTTTACGTCAAGTAAATATTGACAGCGCTGCAGAAGCAGATCGCGTGTTTAGTATGTTAATGGGCGATGAAGTTCCACCGCGCAGAGATTTTATTGAGAAGAACGCGAAATACGCGAAGATAGATGCGTAATAAATTTTAAATTTTATAAGAGAATGCCGGTAGAAATATCGGCATTTTTTGTTGGTGCAAACAAAACTTTTCTTGCCACAGATTTCACTGATTTACGCAGATTTTCTTCACGGATTATTTTGTAGTTTCTATATTAAAAATAAATCTGTGTTCCTAATCTGTGTTAATTTGTGAAATCTGTGGCAGAAGTAGTTTTTCTAAGGATTGAGTTTATATAACTTGAACTCATTTACGCTATAGATCATAAAACAATAACTTGTCCCGGAATTCACAAAATCTTTGATCTTTTGGTCAGTAAAGTTATCATTGGTTAAAATAAATTCAATATTGAATTTTACCACTTCTTTTCGAATGTCAAATTTTTCTTGCTGTGGGTTAATTGCCACTGAGTGCATTGTTGTATAAAGTGCAAGCGCTCTTGGTTTGTCAAACTCAACTATTGTTCCCGGCTTTAAATTTTGATTGATGTACTCAAACATTTTTTGCGCTTCAGGTTTGTTGGGACCTTCATAAATAGCTTTTGTTTCATCCAATATTTTCTCAATTTGTTCGTGATAAGAGAATAATGTCAATGCTCCAAAAGCCACAGCCAGCTTAGGACCTGAGATGTTGAGCGCGTTAAAAGAGATCCTTAAACCTTCAATGGCAAACAAAAAAATGATCGGAAGAACAGGAAATAAGAATCGCATACCTGTATCACCGTATTTAAAAGAAACGATCACTAAAACATAAGCGATCATGTATAATACAACTGGACTTGTTCGATCAGTTTTTAAAAATTTAATGAAGCCGATAAAACTAAAAGCGATCAATGCACCTGATGCAATAACACCAATATAATAGTAGTTTTTAATTTCATATGAATCAAAAAAGGTATCGAGTTTATCAAAATTATAAGATAGTTGTTTGTTTAAATTCAACCAAAAATTCCGTGTATCAAAAAGCCCTGGATAGTTGGTTTCACAAGGGAAAGCGAGGTTCAATCCAAAGTATAATACCAAAAATGAAGTTAATGTGATGATGAGAAATTTGTACGGATTCGCTTCACTAGTTTTTCTTGTATTCAATAGTTTGTAAACAATAAGCACACCCAATAAAATAAAACCAATGCTTCGAATATGAACCGTAAATGCGATCAAAAGTCCTGTTGCGATAGCAAGCCAAAGCTTTTCTTCTTTGTCGATCAAGTACAAGCTTAATAAAGAGAAGAACATGAACGGCAGATCAGAAAGTATCTCGGTTTTAAATTGGATCATCATAGGGTTGTAGGCAATGATGAGCGTTGTAATTAATGCCGTTAAATAACTAAAATGTTTCCGGAAAAATAAAAAACCAACAAAGCACCCTAACATCCAAAAAAGAGAGATAAGTTTATTTAAACTCATTAAATTATCATCGCTAAACTTGCTAAATACCGCTAAAAGCAATGGAAATCCGGTGGGGTAGGCAGTAGGGCCAATAAAATAATTATCATTATAAATATAGCCGGTGTTATTTTGCGATTGGCCAATTAAAATGTTTTGAGCTTGATGAATGTACTGTGCAAAATCGTCGCCCCAATCGTGCGAATTTTTTATATTAATAAATAATAAAGGCAAAAGAAGTGCAAGTACAATGCCGTATAGACCGATCTTCTTTACCATAATTTAAAATAAGAAATTAATAAGCTAAAAGTTCAGCAATAGCTTGCTCAACTTTTTCGGGATTAGGTAACATGGTTTTTTCCAAAATGGAATTCAATGGTATTGCAGGTAAATTTTTTGAGCCAATAACTTTTACCGGTGCATCTAAACTTTGGAAACAATTTTCTGAAATTCGTGAAGCAATACCCTGAGCAAAACCATTTAGCACTGGCTCTTCAGTCAACACAATTACCTTGCTATGTTTACGAGCGCTTGCAAAAATGGCTTCTTCATCCACCGGCATTATAGTTCTAAGATCAACAATTTCAATTTGTCCTTCAAACTTCTTTGCGGCCTCTTTTGCCCAATACACGCCCATGCCATAAGTAATGATACTTAATGTTTTTCCTTGTGAAACTGATCCTTCATTTGCTTCCAAAACCATTCGGGCTTTTCCAAATGGAATCACATATTCTTCATCGGGTTCAATGGTTTTTGCTTCTTCTGTACCTTTTATTTTGCTCCAGTATAATCCTTTGTGCTCTAACATCACCACAGGATTTGGATCATAATAAGCAGCTTTCATTAAACCTTTCAAGTCGGCTCCCGTACTTGGATACGCAATTTTTATTCCGCGAATATTTGCCAAAACACTTTCTACAGAACTTGAATGGTATGGTCCGCCACTTCCGTAAGCACCAATTGGTACACGCAAGATCATGCTCACAGGCCATTTTCCATTGGTTAAATAACAACTGCGACTAACTTCGGTAAATAATTGGTTTAAGCCCGGCCAAATATAATCGGCAAACTGAACTTCTACAATTGGTTTTAATCCAACAGCACTCATACCAACAGTTGAACCAACAATAAATGCTTCTTGAATTGGCGTATTAAAAACTCTGTGGTCGCCAAATTGTTGTGCTAATGTTGCGGCTTCTCTAAAAACACCACCAAGTCTTGCGCCCACATCTTGTCCGTACAACAAACATTCAGGATGTTTATCCATTAATTCGCGAATTGCAAACAGTGCGCTATCCACCATCACCGTTGGTTGTTTTCCTTCGGGTTTGCGTTCGCCTTTTTCTTCGGTTACTTCTGTTGGTGCAAATTCATGCGTTTCCAGATCTTCAGGCGTAGGATCTTCTTCTTGCAAGGCTCTTCTATATTGATCTTCAACATAAATAGCAGTTTCTTCCTCTATCTTTTTTATTTCATTGGCATCTACACCGCCAATAATTAATTGATTGCGCAAACGTGGCAATGGATCTTTTTTCGCCGCTTCTTCCAGGTCGTGTCGGTACCATTCTTTACGCACACCACTTGTATGATGATTTAGTAAAGGAACCTTAGCATGGATCAACATCGGACGTCTTTCCTCTCGAATGATATTCAAACATTCTTGTACCGTATTATAACTTAAAATAAAATCTGTCCCATCAATGGTCCTTACTTCTAAACCGCTAAATCCCTTGGCAAATTCGGTAATATCTTGTGCGCGAATTTCTTTTGCATGCGCACTAATATCCCATTCATTATCTTGAACTAAATATAGAATTGGTAATTTTCTAAGCACGGCCATTTGAAACGCTTCCGAAACTTCTCCTTCTGTACAACTGGCATCTCCTAATGAACAAACTGCCACCGGATTTTTTCCGTTAAAGTTTGGATAAAGCGCCATCTTTTCTTTGTATTGAATTCCCATGGCAATTCCGGTTGTTGGAATAGCTTGCATCCCTGTAGCGCTCGATTGGTGAGGGATCTGAGGCATATCATCTCTTCGCAAACTTGGATGAGAATAATAGGTTCTTCCCCCCGAAAAAATATCAGTACGCTTAGCCAATAATTGTAACATCAGGTCAAAAGGCGTAAGTCCTATAGAAAGCAACATACTATCATCGCGATAATAAGCGCTCAAAAAATCTTGTGGTAATAATTGCAAACCCATGGCAATTTGAATAGCCTCGTGACCTCGACTTGTTGCATGCACATATTTAGCAGTAACCTCCTTATTAGCCTCATAAAGTTCCGTCAAACTTTTTGCTGTACACATTAAACGGTAAGCCTTTTTTAGGGTGTCAAGTGGGATCTTTGTCTTCACATTGGTGGGCTTTAAGGTCGGGTCTTCCATGGTTTTACGTAAGCCTTTAAAGATAATTTTAAATATATACCTACGCAAGCAAATCACCCCTTTGTTAACAACTCCATGTAAATAACTCTATGTAAAGCTTTGGATTTTAACAATTTATAGGGGGTAACTTTAAGTTAATGAAGCTGCATTTTTTTCATACGAAAAACAATGTTTTAAATTTTATTTTGTCTTCACCAAAAACTACAGTTTTGGTGTTGACCTTCTCGTTTTTTATTTCTTCATGTCATCATAAAAAAGATGTGGAAGATAAGATCACCATCAAATCCACTTCTTCCAATAAAGTTGCTATAGTCGCTCAAAAATTATCTATTACCGAAAAAGAGGTACGTAATAAAAAATTGTATTCGTTCATAAGCGATTGGTATGGCACCACCTATAAATATGGTGGTTGCGACAAAAACGGTATTGATTGCAGTTGTTTTACGGGAATGCTTTATAAAAAAGTGTATGGCGTAACAGTAGGGCGTAATACTTCACTTATTTATAAGGAAGCAGACCATATTAAAACCAGTCATTTGCGAGAAGGAGATCTTGTGTTTTTTAATGCTGGAACCAAAGATGTTAGCCATGTGGGGGTGTATTTAAAGGACAATAAATTTGTGCACGCTAGTACCTCAAAAGGGGTTATGATTAATGATCTTAACGAAACCTATTACAAAAAATATTACTACGGCGCAGGGAGGGTTAAATTGCATCTCTGAATTTTAAATAGCATCTATAAAAAAACTCAGTGTTTGGATCGAAAAGTTCAGTTTCGAGGCTTACGCAGTTTTGAAAATCAAGGAGTTTACTTTTGTAAATGATTGTTTTCAAAACAAGTATAACGATGAAAATGAACTTTTCGGACAAACACTAAATAATACTATCTTTGCATCCCTAATGAGTGTTTACGAAAAATACGAAGCTGTTATTGGTTTAGAATGCCATATCCAGTTGCTTACAAAAACAAAAATGTATAGCAATGATGTGGCAGAGTATGGCGCATTGCCAAATACTAATGTGAGCGTAATTTCGTTAGGACACCCCGGAACTTTGCCAATGGTAAATAAAACAGCCATTGAATTTGCCGTGAAATTAGGTTTGGCTGTAAACGCAAACATTAGAGAAGAAAATCAATTTGCGCGTAAGAATTATTTTTATGCCGATCTTCCAAAAGGATATCAGGTTACACAAGATAAAACCCCAATTTGCACAGGAGGATTTGTAAATTATAAGGATAAGGACCAGGATAAACGTTTGAACTTAACGCGTATTCACATGGAAGAAGATGCTGGAAAAAGTATTCATGATGTGGATCCTTTTCATACACTCATCGATCTGAATCGTGCAGGAACTCCATTATTAGAAATAGTTACTGAGCCCGAGCTTCGCACAGGAGAAGAAGCCTACGCGTATTTGAATGAAGTACGAAAATTAGTGCGTTATCTTGAAATATGTGATGGAAACATGGAAGAAGGATCGTTGCGTTGCGATGCCAATATTTCTGTACGCATAAAAGGGGCTTCCGAATTTGGAAAAAAAGTAGAGGTTAAGAACATGAACTCTTTTAGAAATGTTCAACGCGCTATTGATTTTGAAATAAAACGTCAGATTGATCTAGTTGAAAAAAATGAGATCATTGCTGTTGAAACGCGCAGCTTTGATGCGGTAAATGGAAGCACATTTTCATTGCGTAGTAAAGAAAGCGCTAATGATTATCGTTATTTTCCTGAGCCGGATCTTCAACCCGTTTACGTTACAAAAAGTTATATTGATACCATCAAAAGCAAAATGCCTGTTTTACCGGCACAATTGTTTGAACGTTATACAAAGGAATATGGTTTAAGTGATTATGATGCATTTCAATTAACCGAATTAAAGGAGATCGCCGCATATTACAATGAACTTGTTTCGCAAACAAAAAATTACAAGAGCGCTGCAAACTGGTTAATGGGAACTATTCGTTCATCATTGAACGACCGCGCCATTACCATTCAAAAATTCGAATTAAAACCGGCAAAAATTGCTGAGATCATTAAATTGATAGATGATGGAAAGGTGAGTAATACAGCAGCAGCCGCAAAATTATTTCCTGAATTAATCGCAAACTCAACGGCAAGCGCAGAGGATATGGCTAAAAAATTAGACCTTATTCAAAATAGTAATTCAGAAGATTTGCAAGGATTTATTAATTCCGTATTAGAAAAATTCCCTGCAAAAGTTAACGAATACAAAGGCGGAAAAGTAGGATTACTTGGCATGTTTGTAGGAGAAGTAATGAAAGCAAGTAAAGGAAAAGCCGACCCTAAAT
Organism: Bacteroidia bacterium; assembly: GCA_018057345.1. Lineage (GTDB taxonomy): Bacteria > Bacteroidota > Bacteroidia > B-17B0 > Aurantibacillaceae > Aurantibacillus. The sequence continues at coordinate 28,344 of JAGPDW010000005.1, forward strand.
TATTGAATACCCTAGTAAAAGAAACATTAGACAAAAAATAGATACATGCAAAAATTAATTATTGCCACAGCATTACTTTTTACTTTTACCGCTTGTGATAACGCCGAAAAAAAAGGTGCGTTTGAACTTTCAGGAAACTTTACAAACTCAAAAGGGGAAACAATTTACCTTGAGAAATTAGCAGGACAGCAACCGGTTATTGTGGATAGCACGGTGGTAGATGAAAAAGGAGATTTTGCGTTTACTAACTACGATGCAAAAATTGGTTTTTACCGCATAAAAACAAGTGAGCAAAATTTTGCCATGTTAGTTTTAGATTCGGCCGACAAGGTAAAAGTAACAGGTAATATTGCTGATCTTGGAAATACCTATAAGGTTGAAGGAAGTGCAGAGACCACTTTATTTATGAAATACAACGATCTTTCTAGAAAGCTACAGGTTCGCAAAGATTCATTAACTCAGGCTTTTCAATCAACAGCCATGAGTATTGGATTAGATAAATTGCAGCAGGTAAATCCTGAATTGGCTGCGAAGCGTGGTGATTCACTAAGCAGAACAATGGAAGAGCCTTACATGGCTATGATCGAATCAGAGAACGTGAAATTGGCTAGCGTGATCAAACAAAACACTAGTATGTTTGCTTCCATTATAGCTATACAAGCTTTAGATCCGGAAAAATATTATGATGTTTTTGTTGAATTGGATAAAAATTTAATTAAGAAATTTCCAAACAATCAAAATGTATTAATGTTTCACGACATGGTAAGCAAAAGTATGGCTTTAGGAATTGGAAATGAGGCCCCTGAAATTAATTTACCTGATGTAAATGGAAAAGACTTAGCGCTTTCATCATTAAGAGGAAAAGTGGTATTGATAGATTTTTGGGCAAGCTGGTGCAAGCCTTGTAGAGCAGAGATGCCAAGCGTTGTAAAGGCCTACAAAAAATTCAAAGACAAAGGTTTTGAGATCTACGGTGTATCCTTGGATCAAACAAAAGATAAGTGGGTGGAGGCCATTCAACAAGATGGGATTACCTGGCCTCAAGTGAGTGATCTTAAATATTGGGAGTGTGCTGCTGCGCGTCTTTATAACGTGCAAGGAATTCCATTTGCTGTATTAATTGACAAAGAAGGAAAAATTCTAGCTAAGAATTTAAGAGGTGAGGAACTAGAAAAGGCCATTGAATTGGCACTTGCAGGAAAACCTCTAGAGGAAGTTAAACAGTAAATTTTTGCCAGTAAATAAAAAAATATTCTCTTTAAAATTAGATCGCTACAAACTCCTTGTGGCGATTTTTGCTATTTGCACTAACGTATTTGCGCAGCAAACCTATTTTCAACAAGAAGTAAATTATAAAATTGACGTTAAGCTCAACGACGTTGACCATAGTTTAAAAGCCTTTGAAGAATTACAATACATAAATAACGCAAGCAATTCTATTAGCTATATTTATTTTCATTTATGGCCTAATGCTTATAAGAATAACGAAACTGCTTTAGCAAAACAGTTACTCAAATTAAAAAAAACAGAATTATATTTTTCTAAGAAAGAGGAGCAAGGTTATATAGATAGTTTGGATTTTAAGGTGGATGGAAAGTCGGTTAAAATAGAATACGATGAACAAAATCCAGATATCTGTAAATTAATTCTGAACGAACCATTGCGTTCGCTGGATACTTTAAATATTACAACGCCTTTTTATGTAAAGATCCCTGACGCAAAGTTTTCGCGCTTAGGACATGATAATCAAGCGTATTATATTACTCAATGGTATCCAAAACCTGCGGTGTATGATGCCGAAGGCTGGCATCCCATGCCTTATTTAGATCAAGGAGAATTTTACAGTGAGTTTGGATCGTTTGATGTTTCCATTACGCTCCCAAAAAATTATGTTCTTTCGGCTACAGGTGATAGAGAAGATAATGATGAGGAGGAGAATTTTTTGAACGAGAATGTTATTCGTACACTAACAGCAATGGAAACAGGAAAGTATCCTACAGATATGACCTTTCCCGCATCAAGTGCGCAATTTAAAACTATTAAGTTCAAGCAATACCGCGTGCACGATTTTGCTTGGTTTGCCGATAAACGTTTTAATGTATTGCATGATCAGATCCAATTGCCAAATACAAATCGTACGGTTGACACATGGGTGTATTTTACAAATAAGCAGTTTAACTATTGGAAAGACGCTTTGGATTATGTGAACGAATCAACTATTTTTTATTCATATTTAGTTGGGGATTATCCTTACAATAATGTATCGGCTGTGGATGGCGTAATTATGGCGGGTGGGGGAATGGAATATCCGAATATTACAGTAATTGGATCAGTTAGTTCTCCAATGGAATTGGACGTCACCATTGCGCATGAGGTTGGTCACAATTGGTTCTATGGAATTTTAGGAAGCAATGAGCGCGATCATCCGGGGCTAGATGAAGGGATTAATTCATATTACGAAATGAGTTATGTACGCGCAAAATATCCGAGCTATAAAATTAGTGAGTTAATTGGATTCGATTCTACTCGAAGATTTTTAGGGGCAAATAAAATGGCGTATTGGCGCGAAAAGGAAGCTGCCTATTTGTTTTCGGCAAAAGCAAATATAGATCAACCAATTGAAACACATTCGCAGGATATATCCAGTTTTAATTATGGCTCTATTATTTATTGTAAAACGGCAGTTGTTATAGATTATTTAAGGGATTACATGGGCGATGAAGTTTTTAATAAGGCTATGCAGTTCTACTATGAGAATTATAAATTCAAGCATCCGCAAATGAAAGATCTTTTGAGTACGTTACAGTATTTTAGTGGAAGTGATCTCTCGTGGTTCTCGCAATATTTAATAACCGGAAACGCTAAGATAGATTATAAGATAAAGCGCATTAAACGTAATAAGGATAATAGTTACGAAGTAGTTGTAAAAAATAAAACAGGAACACCGGTGCCTGTAAATGTATACGGTTTCAAAGATGGGAAACCGGTTGGATATGCATGGTTCAATGGATCTGACTCTACTAGGCGTTTGGATTTCCCTCCAAGCGATGTAGATTATTTTAAGATAGATGGTATGGAACTAATGCCTGATGTGAATCGCAAAAATAATTATTGTAGAACAAGCGGCATTTTTAGGAAAGTAAAACCATTGCAGTTTAATTTTTTAACCAAGTTACCCGATCCCCAAAAAAATCAGATCAATTATTTACCCATTGTAGGATTTAATTTATACAATGGATTCATGGCAGGTATTTGTTTGCACAATTATAGTTTTTTTGATAAGAAAGTAGATATTAGTTTGGCACCCATGTATGGTTTTAGAAGTAAAACGTTTACAGGTTTTGCCGAAACAAATCTTAATTTTTATCCCAAGCATGTTTTTACTAAGATCAGCGCCGGTGTATACGCAAAAAGTTTTGCTGATGAATTTTTCTCTATCCAAAATTTTGCAACAGGAGAAAGTGATTATATATTGAATTATATTAAAATAAAACCAAACCTCAATTTTGAATTAAAGAACCGCAATAAAACAACTGCCATAAAACATACGTTGGCCATGGCGTACAACATGATCTATAAAGAAGAATTGATGTTTGTGAATAGCAACGTAGCAGCTACAACCTTATACTTTAAAGTAAAATTAAACAAAGCCATAACGTCGGTAAATTATTCCTGTAACAATAAAAGAGTTATCGATCCGTTTAGTGTAAACGCGAATTTTCAAACCGATGGCATTATGGCCAAATTAGGCGTAACATATAAACAAACCATTACTATAACTAAAAAGTCGGCCGTGCAATTTCGGTTTTTTGCAGGAACATTTTTGCAAGGCACCGATGATCAAAAAGGAGCATACCGTTTTCGTATGAGTGGAATGAACGGAGCACAGGATTATTTATATGATGCTAATTTTTTCGGAAGAACAGAATATAGTGGTCCGGCCTCTTATCAATTTATAGATAACGACGGCGCATTTAAAGTGTGGACGCCGTTAGGGCAAAGCAATACCTATTTAATAACAGCGAATATTAAGTCACCAAAACTTCCAAAAACACCTTTTCAGTTATTTGCTGATATTGGAACCGCTCAGAAAACCTCTATGAATAAACAACAGGTATTATGGGATTTGGGTATTAGTGCAAACTTATGGGATGATGTCATAGAAATATCTTTCCCTTTATTATATAGTAGTGATATAAAAGAAACTTTAACTTTGAATAACGTGGGCTTCTTTAATACCATTCGATTCACATTTAATATGCATAACGTAAAACCAAGAGACTATATAAAGAATAATTTTCTGTGACGCCAGGTAAAAAAATATATTTCGCTTCCGATTTCCATTTAGGAATTCCTGATCATGAAAAAAGCATGATCCGTGAAAAAAAAATTGTGCGCTGGCTCGATTCTATTAAGGCAGATGCCGAAGAGATTTATTTGGTAGGTGATATCTTTGATTTTTGGTGGGAGTATAAACATGTTATTCCAAAGGGATATACACGTTTGTTTGGGAAAATTGCTGAGTTAACCGATTCAGGTATTAAAGTCAATTTCTTTACAGGCAATCACGACTTGTGGATGAAAGATTATTTTACAAAAGAGTTGAACGTTACAGTGTATCACGATCCTATCGTTCGTACCTATGGTGATAAAGTTTTTTTTATTGGGCATGGCGATGGATTAGGCCCCGGCGATAAAAAATATAAATTCCTCAAAGCAATTTTTAGGAGTAAAGTATGCCAATGGTTATACGCACGCCTTCATCCAAATTTAGGTTTTACCCTTGCCCGAATGGCAAGCATTAAAAGTAGGGTCGCCACCGGAAGCTCCGACGAGATCTTTTTAGGAGAAGAAAATGAGTGGTTATATCTCTTCTGTAAAGAACATTTGAAGCAAAATAAGGTCGATCTGTTCATTTTTGGACACAGACACCTCACTTTAGATATGCCTCTTGAGGGCGGAAAAGCCCGTTATATCAACCTTGGGCAATGGCTGAGTTGCAGTAATTACGGGGTTTTTGACGGAAAAGAGCTTTTTATTCAAACCTTTGAGCCGAAGTAGCCGTATAAGTCTTTCAACAGCGTAAAGTTTGAAAACGGGTCAAATGTTAAAATGGTTATGAACATATTGTTAATAACTATGAAAATAGCTACCTTTACCGTTTACTAATTGAGACGTACTGTTTACTAAACCATATGGTATTATTTGTGAAAATTAGCTAAATTTAAAAACTAAACAACGTATAATACTTATAGGTTTAATAATGTAATTATCAATTCTTTAGAGTAAACTAAAATATGAAGAAAATTATCTACTCGCTTATCGTACTCTTTACCTTACTTGCGTTTGACTCAAAGTCTCAGGTTTTTTGGTCAGAAGGCTTTGGCGTTGGTTGTAGTCAAGGTCAGTTGGCCAACGCTTTTGCTCCAACTGCAACTAATGGTGCTTGGGTTGTAACGCCGTTAGCGGCTCCGTTTCCAAATGGTGTTGACGCCAACGAATGGTTTATTAGTGCTACAGAGCAGGGACAATTGGTTGGTAATTGTGGTATAGGTTGTGGCGGAACAGATGATCGTACTTTACATATGGGCGCTAATATATTAGTTCCTATTCCTATTGTTGACCCCGGCGCAGCATATCTTGCAGGCGCAACAGCTTTTACAAATAAGCGTGTTGAGTGCGGAAACATTATATCTACTTTAGGGAAGTCAGGTATACAAATGAGTTTTAAATATCTTGGTCAAGGTATTCCTGCCTCTGATTTTTGTGATATTGTGTATTCAATAAATGGTGGGGTTACTTGGCTCACATTACAACAAATTGCGCCATCAAATAATGCTGCTTGTATACCTCAAGGTGAATGGACATTTTTTGCTGTTGGATTACCTCCAACGTGTGATAATATCCCGAACTTAAAAATAGGTTTTCACTGGAAAAACAATGACTTAGCGGGTGCCGATCCTAGTATTGCAATTGATGATATTCAGTTGGCAACAATGACGGTTACTTTTCCGCCTATTCCTTGTCCGGCACAAACGGTTGTAGCAAATGTAAATAATATTCCTCCGGGAGTTACCGGTTATACATGGACATCTATACCTCCTGTACCAACAGTTACATTTAATCCCCCAACAGGTTCGGCTAATCCAACAGTTACATTTCCTGCGGCAGGTACTTATACGATCATAGTTTTTGGTAGTACGCTACCTGGTGGTATTCCAACTGCAACGGCAGTACAAGTTGTTACCGTTAATCCTCAATTAGCTGTATTTGCAAATCCAATTAGTCAAACAGTTTGTCCTGGCGCAAACGCTACAATTACTGCTAGTGGTGCAAATACTTATACATGGTCTATTGGTATAAACGGGCCTTCCATAGGAACGGGTAGTGCCATTGTTGTTTCGTTTCCAACACCTTCGGTTGTTGCCTATTTCGTTCAAGGTGAATTAGGAATGTGTTTAAGCAATTCAGTAATTGCCCAAGTAACATACACAAATCTTCCATTGACCTTAACAGTTTCTCCGGCAAACCTTACTGTTTGCCCTGGTTCTGCCATATCACTTACGGCAAGTGGCGCAACAAATTATACATGGAGCATTCCTGGTAATCCAACGTTAACGCCAACTACAAATCCTTTAGCTGATATAACGCCAACAAATTTTGGTGTGTATACTTATACCGTTGTTGGAGCTGATATAGGATGTACAGGTACGCAAACAGTTGACGTTACAGTTGCTAATGTTGGTTTTAATATGACAATTACGCCTACATCACCAACAATTTGTGTTGGGCAAACAATAACCCTTAATGCAGCTGGTGCAACAAATTATACGTGGACACCATCAACAACTTTAAGTAATAGCGTTGGTGCATCTGTTGATGCGACACCTACGATCACAACAACCTATAATATTTTGGGTGAGCAATCGGGTTGTACAAGCAATACTCAGATCACAGTTACAATTACGCCCGGCCCTAATTTACTGATCAACACTACAGCAAACGCTGTTTGTGCTGGTTATACATCAACTATTACTGCTTCCGGATCTATGAGTTATACTTGGACTGGAACTACATTCACCGGATCCATAAATCAGCCATCTATTTCAATGGGAGCGGGTTGTTATACGGTCGTGTCATCGTCAACAGCTTTTGTGTGTCCTTCTTTGAAAGCAATTTGTATTGCATCAATGTCGGCATTAACTATTGGAATATCACAATCTAGCTTTACAACGTGTATTGCTAACAACGCGCCTAAATTCTCTTTACCTGTAACATTAAATGCAAATGGTGGATCAACCTATAACTGGGCTCCTTGTGTAGGTGGTTATTTGAGTATTTGTATCGGTAACTCAGTTATTGCTCGTCCACAAACAACAACACAGTATACTGTAACCGGTTTCACTTCGGTGTGTTCGGGTACAGGTATCATTACGGTTACAGTTGTACCTCAATCTACTTTAAATGTTCAGCCGCCAATGCCAATTGCGTGTTTGGGCGGTTGTTTCAATTTTACGGTCATCAATACAAACACAACCTTACCGCAGCCATATACGTATAGCTGGAGTGTTCCTAATCCTGTTGTAGGAAGTATTATTAACCCTCTTTCTCCAATAGTGGTCGCATGTCCTTCTGTAAGCGCGAGTTATTCTGTTGAGATGAAAGACTTCCGTAATTGTGTTACCGAGCAACGTTTGGTTCATACAACAATTATTCCTCAGCCATTAACATGTGCGCAGATACCAACCATAAATGGTGTGCCAACAAATTCGATATGTTATGTAGGTGATATTGTTGATATCACTACCAATACACTTACCTTATGTGCGGCGAATTGTAATGGTACGCTAATGCCGGGTGTTGTTCCAAGTTATACTTGGTACTCGTACTCATCGCCTTCCAATTCATTGATGAATGAAGGTTCCATTAAAACACCAACATCAGATCCTTGTGTTATTATTTCTCCTGTTACTAAATTACCAAATGTGATGACCTATACAATTCGATCCAGCTTTAATGGAAATGGTGGGTCTGACGGTATTAACGGATGCTTTAGAGAGGATACAATAAATATTCGTGTGGTTGATTGTAGACGAGTTACCAGTGTAACATTTACTACGGTTGTGCGCAATGATACAATTTGTACAAAACAATGTGTAACGTTCACTAATACTACTGATGCAGGTGAGCCTCAATATGTAAAATGGACCTTCCCAGGCGGCGCTCCTAATACATCCACCTTGCAAGCTCCAACCATATGTTACAATTTACCGGGTAAATACAACGTGTTCCTTATAGATAGTAATCGTTTTGGACCAGCTGTGGCAACCGGTACGTTCCAATTTATTAAAGTAGTTGACGTACCTAATGTTACTATTATACCGCCTGGCCAAACGCTTAGCGATACAACCATACGATTTGGAATGACGGTTAGCCTAACGGGAAGTGGTGCTTCAAGTTATTCTTGGAGTCCGCCTTACATGATCGATAATTTACACGGCCCTAAAACAAAAGTTCATCCGCAGCAAACAACACAATATATTTTAACGGGTTGTAATAGCGCTGGATGTTGTACTAATGATACGATCAATGTTATTGTAATTGATGATTGTGGAGAAATGTTTGTTCCAAGCGCATTCTCTCCTAACGGACGAGATGACCCTGAGAATGAAACATTGAAAGTGTATGGT